>JAHJHL010000194.1 GCA_018823905.1 Alphaproteobacteria bacterium | reverse complement strand
GCCGCGCGCGACCCGGGCTCGCGCGCCAAGATCGGCGTCATCAGCTATGACGGCAGCATCGATCCGGTCGGCGCCTGCGTCGGCATGAAGGGCAGCCGCGTTCAGGCGGTCGTCCAGGAAATGCAGGGCGAAAAGATCGACATCATCCCCTGGTCCGAAGACACCGCGACCTTCGTCGTCAACGCGCTTCAGCCAGCAACGGTCCAGCGCGTCGTCATCGACGAAGATGACAGCCGCATCGAAGTCGTCGTTCCCGACGACCAGCTGTCGCTCGCCATCGGTCGCCGCGGCCAGAATGTCCGTCTGGCCAGCCAGCTGACCGGCAGCCAGATCGACATCATGACCGAGGCCGACGCGAGCGAAAAGCGCCAGCGCGAATTCGTCGAGCGCTCGACGATGTTCCAGGAAGAACTGGACGTCGACGAAACGCTGGCGCAGCTGCTGGTCGCCGAAGGCTTCACCGAACTCGAAGAAGTCGCCTATGTCGGCATCGAGGAACTCGCCGGGATCGAAGGGTTCGACGAGGAGCTGGCGCAGGAACTGCAGAGCCGCGCGCTCGAAGGGCTCGAGCGCCGCGAAGAGGCATCGCGCGCCGAACGCCGCGAGCTGGGCGTCGAAGACGATCTGGCGGCGATCCCGCACCTGACCGAAGCGATGCTGGTCGTGCTGGGCAAGGCGGGCATCAAAACGCTCGACGACCTCGCCGACCTCGCCACCGACGAGCTGATCGCCAAGAAGCGCACCGACAACCGCCGCGGCCCGCCGCGCAGCGAGCGCGCCGAGGACAAGGGCGGCGTGCTGGGCGAATATGGCCTGAGCGAAGAGCAGGGCAACGAGATCATCATGGCGGCGCGCGCCCACTGGTTCGACGACGAAGAGTCGAGCGAGCCGGCGGAAACCGCACCGCAAGCCGGGCCCGCTGCGGAGCCGCAAAACGGGGAGGCCGCTGATGCGGACCCCGCACAATGATCAGCTGAGCGAACCAGACCGCGCTGGTCGGCGCGGCCAGCATGTGCCTGAACGGCGCTGTGTCATCACGGGCGAGGTTTCGCCGGCCGAAAGGCTTGTGCGCCTGGCGCTCAGCCCTGACGGCGATATTGCGCCCGACGTGCTCGGCAAGGCGCCGGGGCGCGGGGCGTGGATCGGCGTCGACCGCGCGACGCTCGAAGCCGCGCAAACGAAAGGCAAGCTCAAAGGTGGGCTCGCGCGGGCGTTGCAGGACAGCAATTTCACCATCCCCGACGATCTGGGCGCGCGGATCGAAGCGCAGCTGGCGCGCGCGACGCTCGACCGGCTGGGGCTGGAATCGCGTTCGGGTACTTTGCTCAGCGGTAACGAGAAAATCGAGACGGCAGCGCGCAAGGGGCAGGTTCGCCTGCTCCTTCACGCCAGCGATGCGGGTGAGGATGGGCGCAAGAAACTGGCGCAGGCCTGGCGCGTCGGCGAGGATGCCGAAGGGTCGGGGCGCGAGGGACTGGTCTTGCCGGTGGACCGCAGCACCCTATCTATGGCATTGGGCCGCGAGAATGCGGTGCATCTGGCGTTGACCGACGCCCGCGCTGCGGCGCGGGTGCTGGCGCATTTGAGCCGCTGGCAGTTTTTTACAGGATGGAGTAGGGACGCGGCCAACCGCGATTCCGACCCGCACGCCCCGCCGCTTGCTGGCGAGGACAAAATTGGGGCGGCGCCGACAGGCTCCGCCGCTTCGGACGCGTTTTGAAGGAATGATGAGTTTCGATGAGTGACGAACAGGACAAACCGACCCTGACCCGCAAGCCTTTGGGGCTGAAGCGGACGGTCGAGGCCGGACAGGTGCAGCAGCAATTCAGCCACGGCCGCCGCAATACGGTGGTGGTCGAGGTGAAGCGTCGCCGCGTGCTCGGTCGTCCCGGCGATCCCGCGCCCGAACCGGTGGTCGAAGAGGCCGCGCCCGCTCCGGCGCCCGCACCCGTTGCTGCGCCCGCCCCCGCGCCGAAACCCGCCGCGCCGCGCGTTAGCGAGAATGACAGCCTGATGTCGCGTCAGGAGCGTCAGGCGCAATTGCTGCGCGAGGCCGAAGAGGCGCGCATGTCGTCGCTCGAGGACAATCGCCGCCGCGAAGAGGCCGCGCGCGCGCGCGCTGCCGAAGAAGAAAAGCAGCGTGCCGAACAGTCGGCCGCCAAGCCCGCCGAGCCGACCCCCGCACCGGCGCCGGCCGCTGCTGCCGAGCCGGTCGCCGAGGCGCCCGCCGCCGAAGCGCCAAAGGCTGAAGCCGCCGCGCCGCGCGCGTCCACCAGCGCCGCACCCGCGCCGCGCCGCTTTACCCCGGTCGAAGCGCCCAAGCGCCCCGAACCCAAGCGCCCCGAGCCGAAGCCGAGCCGCGGTGGCGACGCCCGCCGCCAGTCGGGCAAGCTGACCGTCACGCGCGCGCTGAACGAAGATGAAGGCGCCCGCGCCCGCAGCCTGGCGGCGCTGAAGCGCGCCCGCGAAAAGGAAAAGCGTTCGCACACCGCATCGTCGGGTCCGCGCGAGAAGCAGGTCCGCGAAGTGGTGGTGCCCGAAAGCATCACGGTCGCCGAACTCGCGAACCGAATGGCCGAAAAGACCGGCGATCTGGTCAAGGCGCTGTTCAGGCTGGGCAGCCCGTCGGCCAGCACCGACACGATCGACCAGGACATCGCCGAACTGCTCGTCACCGAATTCGGGCATGAGATCATTCGCGTCAGCGAAGGCGATGTCGACATTCGTCACGACGAAGATATCGACGACGCCGAGCATCTGAAGCCCCGCGCGCCGGTGGTCACGATCATGGGCCATGTCGATCACGGCAAGACCAGCCTGCTCGACGCGCTGCGCGGTGCCAATGTGGTTGCGGGCGAAGCCGGCGGCATCACGCAGCATATCGGCGCCTATCAGGTGAAGACCCCCGACGGCTCGCTCGTCACCTTCCTCGATACCCCGGGCCACGAAGCCTTTACCGAGATGCGTCAGCGCGGGGCGAATGTCACCGACATCGTCATCCTGGTGGTGGCGGCCGACGACGGGCTGAAGCCGCAGTCGATCGAGGCGATCGCCCACGCCAAGGCGGCAAACGTGCCGATCATCGTTGCGATCAACAAGATCGACAAGGAAGGCGCCAATCCGCAGCGCGTCCGCGAACGCCTGCTCGAACATGAGCTGGTGGTCGAGGAAATGGGCGGCGACGTGCAGAATGTCGAAGTGTCGGCGCTCAAGAAAACCGGCCTCGACAAGCTGCTCGACGCGATCGCGGTGCAGGCCGAAATCATGGAGCTGAAAGCCAACCCCGACCGCGCCGCCGAAGGCACGGTGGTCGAGGCGAAGCTGGACAAGGGCCGTGGTCCGGTGGCGACGATCCTCGTCCGTCGTGGGACGCTGAAGGTCGGCGACATCTTTGTCTGCGGTGCCGAAAGCGGCCGCGTCCGCGCGCTGATCGACGATCAGGGCAAGCAGATCAAATCGGCGACCCCGTCGATGCCGGTCGAAGTGCTGGGTCTGGGCGGCGTGCCGATGGCAGGCGATACGCTCACCGTCGTCGAGAATGAAGCACGCGCGCGCGAAGTTGCGACCTATCGTCAGGAACAGGCAACGCGCAAGCGCACCGTGCAGGCGCCGGTCAGCCTGGAAGGCATGTTCGAGGCGCTGGCCGACAAGACCAACGTCATCCAGTTCCCGGTCATCATCAAGGGCGATGTGCAGGGATCGGTCGAAGCGATCGTCAATGCGCTGAACAAGCTGTCGACCGACGAGATCCGCGTCCGCGTGCTCCAGTCGGGCGCCGGGGCGATCACCGAAAGCGATGTCACGCTGGCGGCCGCGACCAAGGCGCCGATCATCGGCTTCAACGTCCGTCCGAATCCGAAGGCGCGCGACATCGCGAAGCGCGAAAATGTGCGCTTCATGTATCATGACGTTATCTATCACCTGACCGACGAAATCCGCAAGGAAATGGCAGGCGAGCTGGGTCCGGAGCGGATCGAAACCGTGGTTGGCCGTGCCGAAGTCAAGGACGTCTTCCCGGCCGGCAAGCGCGACAAGGCCGCGGGTCTGCTCGTGCTCGAAGGCATCATCCGCAAGGGGCTGCACGCACGCCTCACCCGCGACGATGTCATCGTGTCGGCAACGACGATCGCGTCGCTCCGCCGCTTCAAGGACGACGTCGCCGAAGTGCGCGCGGGCCTCGAATGCGGTGTCGTGTTGTCGGATACCAACGACATCAAGGCGGGCGACAATCTGGAAGTCTTCGAAGTCGAAATGCGCGAACGGACGCTGTAACAGGCGTCCGCCGCGCGCGGATCAGGAGGCGTCGGCATGGCTCGCTATGTGGCCCTATTCGGCAGCATCAATGTCGGCGGCAATCGGCTGACCATGGCCGATTTACGCGCGGCGTTCGAGGCCGAGGGGTTTGCCGATGTCGAGACCGTCGTGGCGAGCGGCAATGTCATTTTCTCGCACCCTGCGCGGCCGACGCGTGGGCTGGAGGAAAAGCTGACTTTGATGGTCGACGACCGGTTCGACATGCAGTGCGCGGCGCTGGTGCGTGATCGCGACGAGTTGGCGGCGGCGATTGCCGAAAACCCGTTCGCGGGAACCAATGAGGATAAATTCGTCCACACGATGTTCCTCGATGGGCAGCCGACGCAGGATCAGTTCGATGCGCTGGCCGCCGACAAATGGATCAAGCCGAACGAGCGGCTCGCGCTTGGCGACCGCGCGCTTTATATCGATTATGGCGACGGCGTCGGCGAGAGCAAATTGACCGCGCGCCTGATCGAGCGGCGGTTGGAACATAAGGGTACGGCGCGCAACATGCGCTCGATCGCGCGGATTGTCGCGAAGCTGGATGAATTGGAGAAGGGTGCGGCATGAAAGCGGCAGACACCAAAGGCCCCACGGTCCGCGCACTGCGCGTCGGCGAACAGGTGCGCCATATCCTGTCCGAAATCCTCGCGCGCGGCGACGTGCATGACGATCAGCTAACCAAGCATCCGGTGAGCGTTACTGAAGTGCGTATGTCGTCGGACCTGCGCCATGCGACGGTGTTCGTGAAGTCGTTGCTGGGCAAGGAAGAGGAAGCGGTGCTGAAGGCGCTGCGCACCAACACCGCCTGGCTGCAAAAGAGCGTCGCCGAACGGATGGCGATGAAATATGCCGCGAAGCTGAAATTCCTGTCGGACGAGAGCTTTGACGAGGCGAGCCATATCGAAAAACTTCTGCGCGATCCCAAGGTCGCGCGCGATCTGGCGGGCGGCGAAGGCGACTAGGCCATCGTCGCTCGCGCCATCACATCGATGACGAGCTGACTTAGCGCCCTTGGCTGCGCCAGCGCTTGACCACGCGTTCCAGGATTTCGGCCTCGCCGCCGGTTTCGCGCCACAGTTTCGAGAACAGCGGATCGCTCGATGCGGGCCGCTTGTCTTCCTCCAGCGTGTCGAGATAAACGCGGATCGGGATCGACACACCCTCGCCGCAGACAATACATTCGCGATTGCGCAGCGCCGGGATCGAATCGATGAACCCGCGCGCGCCTTCGGGCATCGCCGCCTTGACGAAATGCTGGTCGCGTTCGTTGTTGAGGCGCATCGAAATGATCGTGCCGCACTGCGACAGCACGCCTTCGGCCAGGTCGGACGGGCGCTGGGTGATCAGCCCGAGCGACACGCCATATTTACGGCCTTCCTTGGCGATCCGCTCGAGGATCTTGCGCACCGCCTGCCCCTGACCGGTATCCTTTGACGGGATATAACGATGCGCTTCTTCGCAGACGAGCAGGATCGGGCGCTGCGGTTCGCCGCGCGACCAGATCGCATAGTCGAAGGTCAGCCGCGACAGCACCGCGACGACCACGCCGGTGATGTCCGAAGGCACCCCCGACACGTCGATGATCGAAATTGGACGACCGTCCGACGGCAAGCGGAAAATCTTGCCGAGGAAATTCGCCATCGTGTCGGCGACAAGCATGCCCGAAAACATGAAATTATAGCGCGGGTCGGCGCGCATTTCTTCGATCTTGCCCTTGATCCGCATGAACGGCGCCGACGACGTCGCCTTGTCGAGCTTGCCCATCTCGTTGGTCAGGATGTTGAGCAGGTCGGACAACAGATAGGGGATCGGCGAATCAACCGTGATCTTGGTCATGCCTTCGGCGAGCCGGTTCTTGGTCCGCGCCTGGAGCAGGCAGCGCGACAGCACGTCACAGTCGGCTTGGCGGTCGCGCCCTTCGGCGGTGACGAACACTTCGCAATGTTCCTCGAAGTTCATCAGCCAATAGGGCATGGCAAGGTTGTCGACGTCGAACAGCGCGCCGATGCCCTTGAACGCCGCCGAATATTCGCCGTGCGGATCGATCATCACGATATGACCCTGCGGCGCCAGTTCGCAGATCTTGTGCAGGATCAGCGCCGCGCTGGTCGATTTACCGGTACCGGTCGACCCCAGCAGCGCAAAATGCTTGCCGAGCATCGCATCGACATAGAGCGACCCGCGAATATCCTTGGTCGGATAGACGGTGCCGATTTCGACATGCGCGCGCTCGTCGGCGGCATAAATCTGTTTCAGGTCGGCGCTGGTCGCGGCGAACACCTGGCTGCCCGGAATCGGATAGCGGGTCACGCCGCGGCGGAAATTCGCGATGCGGCCTGTGATCTTTTCCTCTTCGCCTTCGCCCAGAAAGTCGATGGTCGCCAGGATCAGCCCCTCGCCGCGGTCGTGCAATTTCTGGTCGCGGATGCTGGCGATCAGCCAGATATTGCCGACGCGCACCTTGACCTGCGCGCCGACCTG
>JAHJHL010000193.1 GCA_018823905.1 Alphaproteobacteria bacterium | reverse complement strand
CCAGCGTGATCGGACCGGTCTTCCTGACCTTCACCCTGACCAAATGGTCGGGCAAGGCGCTGCTCGAAAAGGGGCTGCACAAGACGCGGCCCGACTATGCCGCCTATGTCGCGCGCACCTCCGGATTCATTCCATGGCCGCCAAAGACCAAGGGTTAGGGACTGAGGCGACCGCCGCCGACGTCAGCGCCCTCGGCGACGCCCCGCGCATCCGCGCGATCCTGACCGAAGCCGCGCGCGGGGGCCGCGCGGTCAGCTATTCCGAACTGCTCGGCGACCTGGGGTTCCGTTTCACCCGCCCCAAGATGCGCGCGGTGTGCAAGACGTTGGCCGAGGTCGACCGGCTGTGCGCGTTGGATGGCGAACCCGACCTCGCGGTGCTGGTGGTGCGCGAAAGCGACCGGCTGCCGGGACAGGGCTGGTGGGTCGGCGGGACCGCGCTGTTGCACGGCTATGACGGCCCATGGGAGGGCGCCGCGGCGGCGCGGTTTATCCGCGAGCAGCAGCAGGGGGTGTTTGACTATTGGGCGGGGCGGTAACTTTTCAGCGATCGATGCGCGGGATGCGCAGGGTCAGTATCGGCGTTTTGGTTATCGATTTTCACTTTCCTGCCCAGGTTTCTTAATTGCTATCGCGATTCCGCCTAGGTAGCCTCCTAATCCGGGGAAGCCGCAAGCTGTGAATACCGCAAGCAAGGTTCCTGAAAGAGCATATGGAAGCGGATCGTGTTTCAAGGCTCTCGTCGCTTGGCGACCGTACCGAGCGATCTCTGTGATCAACCCGGAATCGAGTGTTTCCTTCAACTTTCCATTCTCGACGGCCGCCAGAAGAGTCCCTAGCGCGGTATGAAGATGGCGCAGTCGTTCCAATGCGAAGTCAACTTCGTCGAGTGGTGGCCCACCGTTGTGGCTAGGTTTCTCAAGGTGTTCAATAAGTGATCCGATTGCAGCTTGTGCCACGGGGATAAGCGTGCGGATCGCACGAGCTTGCTGTACAGTAGATTGCACGCCGGTCCACGCGCTTGCATCATATGGCCCAGGCAAGCGGGGAGATGGATTGCTACCGCCGCGCTCTAGGAAATCTAGCAAGGGCTCGAACTGCTCTCGAACAAACTGACGCCTTGGCTCCCAACTGCCGTCAATTGATTTCGCGAATGACCAAAGTGCTCCAAGGTCACGGTTTCGTCGTAACCAAGAGGGCGCAAGGTCTCCGTAACGCGGATCTTCCAGTAGTTCCTTCCGCATGGCTTGGTAACGAGCTTCCTCAAAGCTCTTGCCGCCGGTGAAGTAGTCGATCAACTCACCTTGAAAATCGAGCACGCGCTCGAATAGATTTTGAGTTTGCGGCAAAGAGCTGGATGCCAAACTGACTTTTCCGATTGCTGTAGAACTACTTCATCAACCCAATCTCGCGCAGCCGTTCCTGCAGATACTCATCCGCCGTGATCGGCGTCGGATACAGGTTCGGGTGCGCGTCATCGATGCAGCTTGCCAGCGTTTCGATCGGATAGTCCGAACGGAAGTGCAGGAAGAAGGGCATCGAATAGCGCGCCACGCTCGCGCGGCCCGCGTCGGGGTTGCGGACGCGGTGGGTGGTCGAGGGGAGCTTGTTGTTGGTCAGTCGCTGGAGCATGTCGCCGACATTGACCGCCATCGCCCCCGGCGGCGGGCTGACCGGCAGCCAGCTGCCGTCCTTGTCGAGGATTTCGAGTCCGGCCTCTTCGGCGCCCAAGAGCAGCGTGATCGTGTTGATGTCCTCATGCGCCTCGGCGCGGATGCCCTTGGCGGGCGCTTCGACGGGCGGATAGTGGAGCAGGCGCATCACGCTGTTGCCGTCGAGCACCGTGTCGTCAAAAAAATCGGGGGCGAGACCGAGGTAGCGGGCGATGCCGGACAGCAACTGGCCGCCGACGCGGTCGAATTCGGCGAACAATTTGTCATAGACGGCGCGGAAGCCATCGACCTCGGCGGGCCAGACATTGTTCGGCTGCTGCGCGGCGAGCCGGTGCCCCGCGGGCAGGTCGCGGCCGACGTGCCAGAATTCCTTGAGGTCGACTTCCTTGGCGCCCTTGGCGATCTCGGTGCCGAACGGGGTGTAACCGCGCGCGCCGCCGCCACCGGGGATGTGATAGGTGCGCTTGACCTCTTCGGGCAGCGCGAAGAAATCCTTCGCCTTCGCCCAGGCATCGTCGATCAGCGCGGCGTCGATGCCATGATCGGTGATCATCGCAAAACCGAAGCGTTCGAAGGACGCGCCGAAGTCCTTGGCAAACTGGTCGGCGGGCAGCGACATCGAAATGGTGGGAACAGCGGCGGTCATATCATCATCCAATTTGGGGCGGCGCCTGGGCGGCCGCGACTCTGTGTCCGCATGTAGGGGCGTCGGCGGGGCAGGGAAAGAGGCTCGCTCTTTTCAAACCGGACACAGACGGTAAGAGGACGGCATGGCAAAATCATATTGGCTGATGAAATCGGAACCCGACGCCTATCCGTGGGAGCAGTTGGTGCGCGAAGGCACCGGTATGTGGGACGGGGTGCGCAATCATACCGCGAAGCTGAACCTGAAAGCGATGCATGTCGGCGACGAGGCGCTGTTTTACCACAGCAATATCGGCAAGGAATGTGTCGGGATCATGCGCGTGACCGAAACGGCGTTCCCCGATCCGACCGCCGACGAAGGATCACCGTGGGTCGTGGTGCGCGTCGAACCGGTGCGGGCGCTCAATCATCCGGTGACGCTCGCGGCGATCAAGGCCGATCCGAAACTCGCCGACATGGATTTGATCCGCCAGTCGCGGCTGTCGGTCGGGCGCGTGACGCCCGAGGAATGGAAGCATATTTTGAAGAAGTCGGAAAAACCCGACAGCTGAGACCCGAATCCTCCCTGTCGCGCAGCGATGGGGAGGTG
>JAHJHL010000192.1 GCA_018823905.1 Alphaproteobacteria bacterium | reverse complement strand
CTTCCTCGGGCGCCGCTTGCCGCGCCCACGCGGGTACGACCACCGGCGTCGTGACCGGCCGCGCCTTGTCCTTTGCCGCACGCGCCTTGCCCGTCACCGCATGGACCCGCTTCTGCCCCCAGCGCGGTCCGGCATCCTGCCAGTCGGCGCCCATGTCGGCCATCACCGCGTCGACCGCGCTGTGCCAATTACCCTCGGGAAGCTCTTCCGACTTCCGCGTCCCGGTGACGACCAGCAAATCCTCGGCGCGCGTCATCGCCACGTACAGCAGCCGCCAATGCTCGTCGCGCTCGGCGCGTTCCTTGGCGTCGTGTGCATCCGCGATCGCGCCATGGCGCTCGTCCTTGCCGAGCGGAAACACCGGCAATTTGTCCCACGCCGCCATCGACAGGCCAAAACTCACCCGCCGCGGTTTGGGATCGTCGGTCGCGTCCGCCAGAATAACGATCGGGGCCTGCAAGCCCTTCGAACCGTGCACCGTCATCACGCGCACGACATCGCTACGCGCCTCGCTCTGGCGCTTGATCTCCGCGGTGCTCGCGGCGATGTGCGACAGGAAGCCGAGCAGCGACGGTGCTTCCTGCCGCTCGAACGCCAGCGCCTGCGCCAGCAATTCGTCGATCGGGTCGCGCGCCTCGCGCCCCAGCCGGTGATATAGCTTACGCCGCCCGTCGAGCGGCCCCGACAGGATGCGTTCGACAAACCGGAACGGCGTCGTAAAATCGCCCATGCCGAGCAGGGCGCGCAGCGCCGCCATGGTTGCGGGCGGCGCCTCTTCTTCGCGTGCGCGCAATTGCTCCCACAGCGCCCGTTTCTGGCGGCCATGGGCAAAGGCGAACAGATCGTTCTGGCTCCAGCTGAACAGCGGCGACACCAGCAGGCTGGCGAGATTGAGGTCGTCGAGCGGCTGCACCGCAAAGCGCATCGCCGCGAGCAGATCCTGCACCGCCAGCGACCCGGTCAGCGAAAAGCGATCGACCCCCGCGACCGGCACGTGCAGCGACTGCAACCGCGCGACGATCCGCGCCGCGAGGTCTTTACGGCGGCGGACGAGGATCAATATGTCGCCCGGCGCGACGCTGCGTCCGTCCTTGCCGTTGCGCAGCCAGTCCTGCACCTCGTCGGCAATCGCGCGAGAGAGTCGCAGGCTGGCGGGGTCGCTAGCGGCGGCGGAGGTGTCGCGCGGCCCGGCTCCCTCCTCACCTTCGTCACCTTCGGAACCGCCCTCGTCGTCGGCATCGGCGTCGAGCGCCTTGCCGACCGGCAGTGGTTGCCACAGCTCGACCCGCCCGGCGCGGTCGCGATTGAATTCGGCAGGAATGTGCGGCGGCTCGTCGCTCTCCAGCCCCATCAGCGCGGGCGCGCCCGCCGCGATCCACGCATCGACGACGTCGAGCACCGCGGGGCTTGAGCGGTAATTGGTATCGAGATCGACATCCTCGAACGGTCTGTCGCCTTCCGCGGCCCTTTTGGCAAAGCTCAGGCGCGCGGCTT
Source organism: Alphaproteobacteria bacterium (assembly GCA_018823905.1). Taxonomy (GTDB): domain Bacteria; phylum Pseudomonadota; class Alphaproteobacteria; order Sphingomonadales; family Sphingomonadaceae; genus Sphingopyxis. Next base: position 76,578 of record JAHJHL010000192.1, on the reverse strand, counting down.
CGAACGCCGCGGGTTCGGTCCCCTGAAAGCCAAAGATCGCCTGCTTGCGGTCGCCGACGGTGAACATCGTGCGGACCCGATCGTCCTTCGCGCCGATCCCGGCGAAAAATTCGCCCGCCAGCGAGGCGACGATCGCCCACTGCCGCGCATTGGTGTCCTGCGCCTCGTCGACCAGGATATGGTCGGTGCGCTGGTCGAGCTTGAAGCGCACCCAGTCGCCAAAATCGCCCTGCGCCAGCAGATGACCGGCGATGCTGATCAGATCGTCGAAATCGGCGAGTCCGCGCTCGCGCTTCGCCAGCGCATAGGCTTCGGCAAAACGGCTGCCGAGATCCCACGCCGCCGCCAGATCGTCGGCGACCGCCATCGCGGTGGCGGTGGCGAGCAGTTCATCCGCCGCAGCGACGATGCGCTCGGCAGCGGCGAGGCAGCTACTCATCGCACCCTTTTCTTGGGTATAGTGCGTGCGCATCGTTCCCTTGTCGGTGAGGAAACAGCGGCGCACGTCCGCGAGCAGGCCCACGCGACCGTCGGCACTGGCTCGCAGCCAGTTATCCATAACGTCTGCACGTTCATCGCCAGTTGGCTTGCCCCAGCCGCGCCCGCTCGCCGCCACCGCGGCAATGTCGGCGTCGGATATCGCGCCACCCGCCAGCGCCGCCGCTTGCCAGCTCAGCGGATCGCTCTGCGGCAACCCAAGCTGCGCGCGCAGGTCAGCCGCGCGCGGCGCGAGACGCGGCGCATTCGCGGCGGTGAAACTGCTCGCACAGCTCGCAAGGAAAGCAATCGCCGCATCCTGCCCCAATCGCTGCGACAGCATCGCCGCGATCGTCCGCATCGCATCGCCGTCGGCATCGGCGCGCGCGAGCAACTGGCCCAGCACCTCGCGCTGCAACGCGCTTGCTTCGCTGTCTTCCAGCGCGCGAAACCCCGGCAGAATTTTCGCCTCGAGCGGGAAGCTCGCGAGCAAAGTCTGGCAGAAACTGTGGATCGTCTGCACCCGCACCGCGCCGCCGGGGCTGTCGATCACCGTGGCGAACAGCGACCGTGCGCGGTCGAGGATGCCCGGCTCGGCCCAGTCGGCGCCGAGCGCGGCGAGATCGAGCCGCAGATCGCCGTCAGCCATCCGCACCCACATCGCCAGCCGCTCGTGGATGCGGTGCGCCATTTCGGCGGCGCCCGCCTTGGTAAAGGTGATGCACAGGATCGCCTCGGGCGACACCCCCGCGAGCATCAGTCGCAGCACGCGCGCCGACAGCACCTGCGTCTTGCCCGTCCCCGCCGACGCGCCCAGCCAGACATGGTCGTGCGGCTGCGCCGCGGCGCGCTGCCCGCCGTCGAGTGTCTTGAGCAGCTTTTCGGGGTCGATCATGCCGCCCCCTCGTCCGTCGGGACCGGATCGGGATCGCCGCGCCCGAACCACTCATCGCGCCGCATCAGCTGGTCGAAATCGGCGTAGCGTTTGGCGCTGTCGCCCGGAACGAACGGCTCCTGCCCCAGCAGGAAGCGCGCGCTCAGCTCGGCGAGCGCTTCTCGTGCCCGCTCGATCACCGCCGCCGCGGTCGATGGCTTCGGCTTTTGCCCCTTGATCTGCTTGACTGCGCCATCGACACCCTTTTTGCGGTCGCGCTTCAGTTCCCAATATTCGAACGCCCCCGACCGGCTCGGGCGCCAGATCGCCCAAGCCCGCTTCCTCGGCGATCAGTCCGAGCAGGCCGAGCTGGCTGTTCAACCCCTCACCCGCCGACTTCGCCGACGGCGCCGCGCCGGTCTTGTAATCGACGATCGCCAGCGTCCCGTCGGCCGCCTGATCGACGCGGTCGGCGGTGCCGCGCAGCATGATGCCGCCGACCAGCAGCTTGCCGCTCACCTCATTGGCGACCGGCCAGCGCTCGTCGCGCGATGCCCAGACCCGCTCCGCCGCCCAGCGCAGCGACGGCTCGATGCGCGGCAACCAGAAGGCGCGGCCGAGCGAATCGAGCGCCGGATCGGCGCGCAGTGCGGAGATTTCCGCTGCAAAGGCCGCCTCGGTCAGCCCCGCCGCCTGCCAGTCCTGCAGGAATTTATGCACTCTGGTGCCGAACCATTTGGCGTCGGGACCGCTGCTCAGCGTCTCAAGCTCGCTCAGGCGCAATATCTTTGCCGCGTAAAAGGCAAAGGGATCGCGCGCCAGCTGGTCGACCCCGGTGACGCTGATCCGGTCGGGGCGCGCCGCGAGGGGCGGCGACGGACGCGGCTTGTCGGCGGGTTCACTCCGCCCCGGCGGGACATCGAGCATCGCCGCCAGCGCCGCCACCGGCTGCCCGTCGAGCGTCGCTGCGGGCAATTCACCCGCCAGCGCCGCCAGCCGCAGCCAGAAGCGCGACGCGACCGCCGGGTCGCCGCCGCTGCGCGTCGCGCGCGTCACCACCACCGCGCGCGCGGCAAAGGCGCCGGCAAAGTCATGCGCCGCCATCCCCTGCTGCCGCTCGGGCGCGGCGAGGCCGAGCATCCGCCGGATGCCGGGCGCGAGCCAGGGATCGGGGCTTTGCTGCGGCGGCCAGCGCCCCTCGTCGAGCCCGCCCAAAATCATCAGATCGGCGCGCTGCAACCGCGCCTCGAGCAAGCCCCAGATGAACAGCCGCGGATGCCCGCCATAAGGCGGCCGCATGCTTTCGCCCGACATCAGGTCGGCGAGCATCGCGGGGAAATCGGCGGGGGCGACCAGCGCCGGACCATCGCCCTGCGCCATCGCCCAGCGGTCGAAGAGGTCGGACAGCGCGCGGCCCGCATGCCCCGTCCACGCCCCTTCGCCGGTCAGCCAGCCGAGCGCGTCCTGCAACGCCCCAAGCAACACCGACGGCGGCGCGGGAACGCCTGCCGCGAAGGGCGCGAGCGCATCACTTAGTCCCGTCGCCACATCGGTCCACCAATCGGCAATCGCCACCGCCGCGCCATGCCCGCGCCGATCGCTGTCCGCCGCAATCTCATCAATCCGCGCCGTGACACCGGCCCAGCCCGGCACCATCCCCGGCCCGCGCAGCACCAGGTCGAGCCGCCGCACCTGATCGAGCCAGTCGAGCCGTCCCTCGCCCGCGCGCACCAGCGGATGCCCGAGCAGCGCGATCAGCCGCACCGGATCGAACGCCGCGGCAAATTCGGCGAGCAGCAACAGCAGCGCGCCGGGGGGCGTCTGCCCCAGCGGTTGCCCGGCGCTGTCATCGACCGCGATGTCCCAGCGCGCGAGCGCCGCCGCGACGCGTTCGGCGAGCAGGCGGTCGGGGGTCACCAGCGCGGCGGTGCGCCCTGGCTTTTCCAATGTGCGCCGCATCATCAGCGCGATGCCTTGCGCCTCCTGCCCGTCATCGGCGAAGGTGGCGGCGCTGACCCCGGTCAGGCTGGGCGCGACATCGTCCGCCGCCTGCCAGCGCGCGGTATAGGCGGCGGGCGCGAACAGCAGCGATAAAAAGGGCGCGCGCGCATCGGGGCCGTCGAACGGCGACGCCGCGCTCCATTCGCCGACCTCGTCACGCGCAATCCCCATCCGCCCGAGCAGCAGTTTGAGATGATATTGCGGATGCGTTTCGAGCGGGCGTTCGCCCGGCTGATCGGGATCGGGCTTGACCGGTCCCAGCGCGTCCCATTCCTCCGCGGCCATGCCGAGGTCGAGCCCCGGCAGCACCACCATCCCATCGGCCAAGTCGGCGACCGTGCGCAGCAGCCGCGCGATCGCGGGCGCCGCGGTGGTCACCCCTGCTGCGACGACAAAGCGCCGCGGCGGTGCGGTGCGCCACCCGGCGCTGACGCGCGCGAGCAGGCGGTTGCGGCGGTCGGCGCGGTCGATATGCCCCGTCGCGGCCAGCATCGCGGGCCAATGGTCGATCAGCAGCCGCAATCGCTGCCACGACGCCTGCCAATGCCCGGCAAGATCGCCGAGCGCGGCTTCGATGTCGCCGAGCCGCGCCGGGGCGACCTCTTCATAATGCAGCTGGTCGATTACCCGCCCGAGCCCTTCGGCAAGCTGGAACGCTGCGGCGCCGGTGATCGCTTCCTCGCCCGCCGGATTGTGCCGCTCGATCAGCGCCGCCAGCATCAGCCGCCGCCGCAGCGCGTCGATCGCGGGCGGGATCGGGTTCGCATCGTCGATCGCATCGAGTGCCAGCGCGACGCTTTCATCCAAATCGGCGTCGCCAATAACCGCCAGCCGCGGCACCAACAGCCCCGCCCCGCTGGCACGGACAAACGCCGCCTGCACCGCACTGCGCGCGCGATTGCTCGGCAGCAGGATCAATCCTTCGGCCAGCCCCAAGGCGCCGTCGGCAAAACGGTCGATCAGCCCCGCGACAAGCGCGTCGGCAAAGGCCCGCTGGACGGGGATGGAAAAGACGGTGGGGGATGTCGTCATGTGACCAAGTTATTCAAGGCTTGCCCGCGATGCGCAAGCCGCTCCTCCCTGTGGCGCAGCCATGGGGAGGTGGCAGCGCGAAGCGCTGACGGAGGGGCGATGGCGCGACGTCGCTGCCCCTCCACCACCGCCTGCGGCGGCGGTCCCCCTCCCCATCGCTGCGCGACAGGGAGGATCAAGCGTTCAAACCTCACCCAGCGCCGCTTCGGTCGGCGCAATACTCGCCGGCGAACCGACGTCGAACCACTGCCCCATATGCGACAGCCCGAACAGCCGCCCCGCGGCAATCGCGCGGTCCCAAAGGACGTTGGTCGAAAAGGGCCCCGCGGGCGCATCGTCGAGCAGCCGCGGCGAAATGAGCTGGACGCCGGTATAAACGAACGGCGCAATCCGCCCGGGCCTCCGCCGCAACAAGAGCCCCGACGGGGCCATATGGAAATCGCCGCGCCCGCCATGCCCGGTTGCGCTCGCTTGCCGGATCAGCAGCAGCAGCGCGTCCATACGGTCGCCGTCCCAGTGGCGCGCCAGGTGCCGGATGCTGTCCTGCGGCCCGTCGGTCCAGATATTATCGCTGTTGACGATCAGGATCGGGTCGCCGCTGAGCTGCGGCAGCGCCTTGACCATCCCGCCGCCGGTTTCGAGGAGCAGGTCGCGCTCGTCCGAAATGCCGATCGTGAAGCTGCGCTTTTGCGCCGCCAGATGCGCTTCGAGGGCATCGGCGAGATAATGGACGTTGACGACGACATGCCCGATCCCCGCCGCCTCGATGCGGTCGAGACTATGGTCGATCAGCGGCTTTCCTGCGACGCGCACCAGCGGCTTGGGCCGCGTTGCGGTCAGGGGGCGCATGCGTTTGCCCAGCCCCGCCGCCATCACCATCGCGCTGTCGATCCTGGCGTCCATCACCACGCCGCCGCGCGCTTGTCGGCGGGGATATTTTCGTCGAACCAGGCGCGCACCGGCGCCAGTCCCGGATGCGCGAGATCGCGTTCGAGCAGCCCCCACATCCGCGGCTGGAACTGACGATAGCCCGGCTTGCCGTCGCGTTTCCACAGTCGCACGAACACCCCCAGGATGCGCGTGTTGCGCTGCGCCGCGAGCGCCCAATAGGCGCTTTCGATATCCTGCCCGGTCGCGCCCTGATAACGCGCCAGCATCGCCGCCTCGACCGCGGGCGTGACATCGCGCCGCGCGTCCTCGAGCACCGAAGCAAGGTCATAAGCAGGATGCCCGATCAGCGCGTCCTGGAAATCGAGCAGGCCATAATGGCCCACGCCCGTCTTGCCCGGCACCAGCATGATATTCTCGGCATGATAATCGCGCAGCACGGTGACGCGCGGCAGGCCGTCATGTTCGACCGGGGTCAGTACCGCTTCCCAGGCGCCGCGAAAGGCGTCGCGATCGACGTCGATGCCCAAGGTCGGGCAATACCAGTCGCTGAACAGCATCACCTCGTCGAGCCACTGTTCCAGCCCCAGCACCGGCAGTTCGGGCATCGGCGGGCGCGTGTGAAGGTGGACGAGCAGATCGGTCACCCCGGCATACAGATCGACTTCGCGGTGCAGCGCCGCATCGGCGGTTTCGCGCAACCGCACATCGCCGAAATCCTCGATCAGCAGCAGTCCTTGCACCAGATCGCGAGCAAAAATCGTCGGCGCGGTCAGCCCCTGCTCGCACAGATATTCGGCGACCGCGATGAATGGCCGCGGATCCTCGTGCGGCGGCGGCGCGTCCATCAGCACCGCTTGGCGCGCGCCGTCGACGACACGGAAATAGCGCCGGAACGACGCGTCGCCGGCCAGCGGCAAAATTTGGGCATCGCCCCAGCCATGCGCGGCAAGGAACGCCGGAGCATGGGGGGGCGGAATCATCGGAGCGGCCATCGGCTCCCCCAAGACGTCGGCACGTCGGCTGTCAAGACGCGCGCGTCGCCGCTCCCCGAAATCGTGATCGACAGCGCGTCGGGCCAACCCTGCGCGCCGAGCCGTTCGGGCCATTCGATCAGCAGCGCGCCGTCGTACAGATAATCGTCGAGCCCGAGCTCGATCAACTCGCTTTCATCCTCGATCCGGTACAGATCGACATGCGCGATTGGCAAATCGACCTCAGGCGGCGCGTAGGGCTGGACGATCGCAAAGGTCGGGCTCGGCGCCTCGCCCGCCAGCCCGCGCGCCTTGAGCATCGCCCGCGCCAGCGTCGTCTTGCCCGCGCCAAGATCGCCCGACAGCGCGACAACATCGCCGGGCATCAAAGCCGCGCCGATCGCCGCGCCAATGCGCTCGGCTTCGGCCAGCGTATAATCATAGCGGTGGCTCATACCCGCCGCGGCAAACTGATCCGCACCAGCGTCCCTTGCCCCGCTTCGCTCACGACCTCCATCGTCCCGCCATGCGCGGCGACGAGCTGGCGGGCGAGCGCGAGGCCGATGCCCCCCGACGCGGTTCCCGCCTGCTGACCCTTGGTCACCGCGGCAACCGCCTCGGGCATCCCGGGACCGTTGTCCGACACGATGATGTCGATGCCGTGCGCGTCGCCTGTAGCATGAAGCAGCACGCGGCCGCCCGACTTCCGGGTCGGCGCGGTGTAGCGCACCGCGTTGTCGAGCAACCCCGCGACCAGCCGCGACAGGCGCGGTGCATCGCCGTCGATGCGGCCGAGATCGGGCGAAATATTGCCGACCAGTTCGACCTTCTCGGCCGCGGCAAATGCCTTGGCATCTGTCAGCGCCTCGTCGAGTAGCTTGCGCACATCGACCGGCGTCCGCTCGACGACCAGCGACCCCGCTTCGCCCTGCGCCAAGTCGAGCACATTGTCGATCTGCCGCCCCAGCACCGCCACCGAATCCATGATCGCGTTGACATAACCCTGCTGCTGGTCGCTCAGCTTGCCGGCATAACCCGCCTGCAACATCTCGCCGAACCCGCCGATCGAGGTCAGCGGGGTGCGAAGCTCGTAACTCATCCGCGACAGAAAGGCGGTCTTGACCTTGTCGGCCGCCTCCAGCGCCTCGTTACGCTCGCGCAGCGCGCCCTCCATCTTCCGGCTCGGGGTGATGTCGAGCATGATCAGCAGCGCATTGCCGTCGGGCAGCGGGATCGACGCGAAATCGAAATAGCGCCCATCGGCGAAACCGATTTCGCCGCCGCGCTGTTGCCGTTCGAGCGTCGCGGCGCGGATCACTTCCTGGACGATGCTGATCTGGTTCGGTTTCACCAACCGGTCGGCCAGCCCGCCCATCAGCGCATCGACGCGCGGATGCGCCGCCAGCGTGGTCTCATCGATGCCCCACAGGCGGCGGAAACGCTGGTTCCACAGATGCAGCCGCCCGTCAGGAGCGAACACCGCGATCGCCTCGAACAAATTGTCAAAGGTCGCGGTGCGGACGCGCAGCAATGTGTCGCGCGCGCCTGCGAGCTGCACCTGCTCGGTCTTGTCCTCGGCGATCAGCAGCAGCCCGCCGTCGGGGGTCGGCTGCGCCACGACGTGCAGGTGGGTGCCGTCGCGCAGCAGCCAATCCTCTTCGCTCGCCCCCGGCTGCGCGAACCAGTCGACATGCGCCTGCCGCCATTCGGGATAGTCGCGCACCTCGGGCGTCCGCCCGCCCTCGCGCCAGGCGTCAAGCAGCCGCGCGAACGCGCGGGCTTCGGTCACATCGTCGGCCTCCAGCGCGAACAGGCGGCGGAACGGCAGGTTGGCAAAGGCCAGCCCCTGATCGGGGCCGAATTGCGCCACCGCCGCCGACAATCGGTCGAGCAGTTCGCGCTGGGTATCGACGAAGCGGCGGTGCGCGCCGCGCTCGCTCTCCAGCTCCTGGATGTCGATGGCATAGCCCGCGATGCCGATCACCCGCCCGCCGGTGGGCGCCAGCGGCACATCGACGACACGCATGATCCGCCGCTCGCCCTCGATCGTCACGGGGATCGTGCGGATCTGCGCCGACCCCGCAATGCGCGCGTCGTCGGCGGCTTCGGCGGCGCTGACCCCGGCGACGGTTTCGCACAGCTCGATGCCGCCATCGATCACCGCGACCGCACTCTTCGCCTCGACCGCGCGAACATAGGCGCTGTTGACAAGCGCCAGGTTAAGGTCGGTGTCGCGGAACCACATCGGGAAAGGGGCGGCCTCGATCAGCCCCGACAGCGCCTCGAACGCCGCCATCGCCTCGTCACGCTCGCTGCGCGCCTGCGCCAACGCGTGCTGGCCATCGGTCGCATCGCTCAGCCACAGCAACACGCTGCCCGGCCCGCCCACCGCCTGCGGCGCTGGCGCGCCGTGCAGGATGATCGTCCGCTCGCTCCCCTGCGGCTTGAGGCTCAGGGTAAAGGGCTTGGCGCCGCGCTGCGCCCCCAGGATCGCCTGGCGCAGCGCGTCATGGCCGTCGGCGTCGAGCCCGCTGCCCAGCCCGCGCAATTCGTCGAAATTACGCGGACCTTGCTCCAGCCCCAGCCAGCGCCCCAATTTCTCGCTCGCCTCGATCCGCCAGTCGGCGCGCACAATCACCGGCAATTGCGGCGACGCCTCGACCAGACTGCCGAGCCGCTCGGCCTGCCCCGCCACAAACGCCGCGCGCCGCTGCATCGCAATCCCGCGCAAGACCGCCCACAATCCGGCGAGCAGCCAGAGCGCTGTGAACAGGCCGACGGCGAACAACAGGGTCGAGGAAAGCGAACCGCTCATCCCGCCTCCAGGCCTTGTTTGTCAGGATGTGCCGCGCGCATGATCGCTTGCCCTAAAGGCGATGGAGTCATGTTTCAATCGCATGTCACAGCGGATCGGCGCGCCGCATCATCCGATGGGCGCGCTATTCCCAATTTCGTCATTGCGATGACGGCCGGGATCTCAACGTCGCGTCATTACGAAGCGACGAGATCCCGGCCTCCGCCGGACAGACTTATGGCGATCAATAGCGGTAGTGATCGGGCTTAAACGGCCCGGCCACCGGCACGCCGATGTAATCGGCCTGCTTCTGGCTCAGCTGGCTCAGCTTCACGCCCAGTTTGTCGAGGTGCAGCGCCGCGACCTTTTCGTCGAGATGCTTGGGCAGGACATACACGTCATTGCCGTACTGCTCGGCGCGCGTCCACAGCTCGATCTGCGCCAGCGTCTGGTTGGTGAAGCTCGCCGACATCACAAAGCTCGGATGGCCCGTGGCGTTGCCGAGGTTCACCAGGCGGCCCTTCGACAGGATGATGATCTGCTTGCCATCGGGGAATTCGACCAGGTCAACCTGCGGCTTCACTTCGGTCCACTTGTAGTTCGCCAGCGCCGCGATCTGGATCTCGCTGTCGAAATGGCCGATGTTGCAGACGATCGCCATATTCTTCATCGCCGCCATATGTTCGGCGGTGATCACGTCGGCGTTGCCGGTCGCGGTGACGAAGATGTCCGAACGCTTGACGGCTTCGTCCATCGTCACGACTTCGAAACCTTCCATCGCCGCCTGCAACGCACAGATCGGGTCGATTTCGGTGACGAGGACGCGCGCGCCGCCATTGCGGAGCGACTGCGCCGAGCCCTTGCCGACGTCGCCGAAGCCGGCGACGGTGGCGACCTTGCCCGCCAGCATCACGTCGGTGCCGCGGCGGATCGCGTCGACCAGCGACTCTTTACAGCCATAGAGGTTGTCGAATTTAGACTTGGTGACGCTGTCGTTGACGTTGATCGCGGGAAAGGGCAGCTCGCCTTTCTTGGCGATGTGGTACAGGCGGTGGACGCCGGTCGTCGTTTCTTCCGACACGCCCTTGATCGCTTTGACCGTCTTGGTCAGGTAGCCGGGGTTGGCGGCGACGAACGCCTTCAGCGCGCGCTGCATTTCGATCTCTTCTTCATTCTCGGGCGCGGGCATGTCCTGTCCGGCTTCGAGCTTCGCGCCCCACAGCGCGAACATCGTGGCGTCGCCGCCATCGTCGAGGATCAAATTGCAGGTTTCACCCGCTTCGATGCCCCAGTCGAAGATGCGGCCGACATAGTCCCAATAATCGGCCAGGCTCTCACCCTTCACCGCAAACACCGGCACGCCCGTCGCGGCGATCGCGGCGGCGGCATGGTCCTGCGTCGAGAAAATATTGCACGTCGCCCAGCGAACCTGCGCGCCCAGTGCGGTCAGCGTTTCGATCAGCACCGCGGTCTGGATCGTCATGTGCAGCGAACCGACAATCTTTGCACCCTTCAGCGGCTGCGACGCGCCAAACTCTTCGCGCAGCGCCATCAGGCCCGGCATTTCGGTTTCGGCGATGTTGATTTCCTTGCGACCAAAATCGGCAAGGTTGATGTCGGCAACGACATAATCACGGGTGTCGGCGGCGAGAGTGGCCACGATGGAGTCTCCTGTAGGCGAGTTCGGCCGCAGGCGAGCGGCCCCGAAATATGAGGTAATTATGTTGCGCGCCCTAGCTCAAAGCGCGCCGCCGATCAAATATAAACTTTTCTTTATATCGCAATCGACGCTCGCTCTGCCGAGCGCGGCGGACGCGCGAATCGCTGGCGCAAAATGCACCGGGGCGAAAATTTATTTTCAGCGGGCGCAATTGTGACAGTCGATGCCACGAAATTGTGACATCGAGTCGGCCAAGCCAAGATTCTGAAAATCTTGACTTATAATGCGCCATGCGATCAGCATAAATTGTGATTGTGACACCAGTGTTACAGAGCACCGAAAACATTGACTTTTCTGATGATGAGGGAGAAAATCGACTAAAGTTTTCGGGGAGATAGAGAGATGAAAAAAAGTTTGCTGCCGCTGATCGCATTGGCCTTTGCGACCCCGGCCGCCGCCCAATCGATCATCGTCGTCACCGGACCGCAGGCCGATTCGACGGCGCTGCCCGTCGCCTATGCCGAGCTGCGCGCAGGAGAGAATCACGCCGCGGTCGCCAAGCTGACCAGCGAAACCAATCTCGACGCCCGCGACCCCTCGCGGCTGATCAACCTCGGAACCGCTTATGCTCGTCTGGGTCGCACCAGTGACGCCGCCGCCGCCTATGACGCGGCCCTTGCCAGCCCGATCCGTTACGACGTCGAACTCGCAAACGGCCAATATGTCGATTCGCGCTGGGCCGCCCGCACCGCGCGTGCGAACCTCGCCGCCGGTCGCCCGCTGCTCGCGCTCGCGCGCTAAGCCTCGCCGCCCTCGGTTGTCAGCAAGCGGGCGTCCACTCCCGCTTCGGCAAACGCCGCCTGCCAGCGCTTGGCGGGCGGCGTGTCGAACAGCAGGGCGTCGCTGCCCGGGGTGACGTGCCACCCGTGGCGCACCATCTCGCCCTCCAGCTGCCCCGCCGACCATCCGGCATAGCCCAGCGCTACCAGCCAGCGCGACGGGCCACGCCCTTCGCCGATCGCACGCAGGATGTCGTGCGAGCTTGAAATCATCCAGCGATCGCTGACCTGCACCGCCTCCTGCCCGCCCCAGTCCATGCTGTGCAGCACGAACCCGCGCGATGGCTCGACCGGCCCGCCCAGAAACACCGGCTGTTCGAGCGGATCGTCATGCGCGATTTCGAGCTGATCGAGCACCGCGCCGACAGTCATCCCGGCCATCGGGTCCGAAATCCCGATCCCCATTGCGCCTTCCTGGTCATGGCTGATCATCGCGATCACCGAATGCTCGAAGCGGGGATCGCCGATGCCGGGCAGCGCGAGAAGCAGCTGGCCGGTGAACCAAATGGGGCCTGTGTCCATCGCGCCATCATGCAGCGGCGGGACGGGGTGGTCCAGCATCTTTGGCGCGAATGTCGGCTTTGGGGTGGGAAGCTGCCAGAACCTCCTCTCCCCTTGAGGGAGAGGATAGCGCAGCTTGCTCCGTCAGGAGCTAGCGAAGCTTGGAGAGGGGATGCACCACCAGCGGGCGCAAACCCCCTCTCAACTGCGGCTAGGCAGCAGAGCTGCCAAGCCTCCGTATCTCTCCCTCAAGGGGAGAGAGGATATACCGCATGACCGCAATCGGTCGCTTCTTGACCTTCGTCATCCCGGACTTGATCCAGGATCCATCTGCCCTTGCAGTTTAGGGGCGATACAAGAGATCACGGGCCCACGGGGTGACAAGCCTTCCATGTCTGCCTCCCGGCCCGCCAACCACAATCCCTCCAAATTCCCGCACCAACCTTGACTCCCGCCCCGCCCGACCCAATGTCTCGCCGACCAGAAATCCCCTCAACGAAAAGGATGCCGACCATGACGATCCAGCCCGGCGACAAGCTGCCCGACGCCACCTTTGTAAAGGTCACCGAAAACGGCCCCGAACAGGTCAGCACCGCCGATTATTTCAAGGGCCGCAAGGTCGCGCTCTTCTCGGTTCCGGGCGCCTTCACCCCCACCTGTTCGGCCAAGCATCTGCCGGGCTTCGTCGACAAGGCCGATGAGCTGAAGGCCAAGGGCGTCGACGAAATCGTCTGCACCGCGGTCAACGATGCCTTCGTGATGGGCGCGTGGGGCAAGAGCGGCAATGCCGGTGACAGCGTCACCATGCTCGCCGACGGCAATGGCGATTTCGCCGAAGCGGTTGGCCTGACCATGGACGGCAAGGCGTTCGGCATGGGCAAGCGCGGCCAGCGTTTCTCGATGATCGTCAACGACGGCGTCGTCGAACAGCTCAACGTCGAAGCGCCGGGCGAGTTCAAGGTGTCGAGCGCGGATCACATGCTCGAACAGCTGTAACGATCAGATCCTCCCCGTCGCGAAGCCACGGGGAGGATCGTTCATCCCGCCGCCGCCACGATCGCAGCCCAATCGGCCTCGTCGATCACCCTGATCCCCAGCGCCGCCGCCTGCTTCAGCTTCGATCCCGCCCCCGGCCCCGCGACGACCAGGTCGGTCTTCGCGCTCACCGACCCCGCCGCCTTGGCGCCCAAAGCTTCGGCCTGCGCCTTCGCCTCGTCGCGGCTCATCGTCTCCAGCTTGCCGGTGAACACCACCGTCATCCCCGACACTTCGCTCGCGCGCGTTTCGACCACGAACGGCGGCGGCGACACCTCGGACAGCAAATCGTCCCACAGCGCGCGATTATGCGGTTCGTGGAAAAAATCGCGCAATGCTTCATTGACTGCGGTGCCGACGCCGTCGATCTCAAAATAATTGGCTGGAGCGGGAATTCGCGTGCCATCTTCGAGCCGATACATTTCATTCATTTGCTCAACTGCCATCCGCAGCGCTGGCAATGTGACCAGCCTCTTCAACAGATCACGGGCCGTCACCGCGCCGACGTGTCGGATGCCCAGCCCGAACAGCAGCCGCGCCGCGTCGGGCTGCCGCTTCGCCTCGATCGCGGCGAACAGATTGTCGACCGACTTTTCTTTCCAGCCTTCGCGCGCCAGCAGTTCATCGCGATGCTCATGCAGCCGGAAAACATCCGCCGGCCCCTTGTCGAGCCAGCCGAGCTCCAGAAATTCCGCAATGCTTTTCTCGCCTAGCCCCTCGATGTCGAGCGCGCCGCGGCTCACAAAATGGCGCAGCCGCTCGAACTTTTGCGCGCCGCAGATCAGCCCGCCGGTGCAACGAACATCGACTTCGCCCTCCGCGGCGACCGCCTCGCTGCCGCACACCGGGCAATGGTCGGGGAAGACATAGGGATCGCGCGCTTCATCGCGGGTCAGATTTTCGACAACCTGCGGGATCACGTCGCCCGCGCGCTGGACGACCACCCGGTCGCCCGGGCGCACGCCCAGCCGCCCGATCTCGTCGCGATTGTGCAGCGTGACGTTCGACACCACCACCCCGCCGACCGTGACCGGGGTCAGCCGCCCGACCGGGGTCAGCTTGCCGGTGCGCCCGACCTGGATATCGATCGCTTCCAATGTCGTCTGCGCACGTTCGGCAGGGAATTTATGCGCGATGGCCCAGCGCGGCGCCTTCGCCACAAAGCCCAGCCGCGCCTGCCAATCGAGCCGGTCGACCTTGTACACGACCCCGTCGATGTCATAGGGCAGCTCAGCGCGGCGCGTCTCGATAGCGCGGTAATGTGCCAACACGTCGGCGACGCTGTCGAAGCGGCCAAGTAACGGCGACACCGGCACCCCCCAGCTTTCGATCAACCTCATCATGTCATATTGGTTCGCCGCGGGCACCGCGCTGACCTCGCCCCAGCCATGCGCCAGAAAGCGCAGCGGCCGCGCGGCGGTGACGCTCGCATCCTTCTGTCGCAGCGATCCGGCGGCGGCGTTGCGCGGGTTGGCAAACACCTTTGCCTCGGCTTTTTGCTGCGCAGCATTAAGTGCAGCAAAATCGGCCTTCGCCATATAAATCTCGCCGCGGATTTCGAACACGTCCGGCGCGTCTCCGGCCAGCTTTTCCGGGATGTCCGATATGGTGCGGACATTCGGCGTCACATCCTCACCCACGCTCCCGTCACCGCGCGTCGCCGCCTGCACCAGCACGCCCTGTTCATAACGCAACGAGCAGGACAGCCCGTCGATCTTGTCCTCCGCGGTCAGCCCGACCGCAGCCTCCTCGGGCAGGTTCAAAAACCGCCGCACTCGCGCGACAAATTCGGCGACATCGTCGTCGGCAAACGCATTGTCGAGGCTCATCATCCGCTGGGCATGGGTGACCTTGGCCAGCGGCGACGCCTCAACCGCGGCGCCGACCAGCTTGTTCGGGCTGTCGGCACGGATCAGATGCGGGAAAGCTTCTTCCAGCGCATTATTGCGGCGCACCAGCGCGTCATAATCCGCGTCCGAAATCTCGGGGCTGTCATCGGCATGATACAGCCGGTTATGATGCGCGATCGCCTTCGCCAGCCGCATCATTTCATTGGCGGCGTCGGCTTCGGACAGCGGTTCAATCTCGGTCATGCAGGCGCTTTTGCCACCGGCTTGAATTCGGCGCGAGTGCCAAATCCGGCGATCAGCGGTCGGCCCCGCTTGATCGCCGCCTGCACCGCGGGCAGACCGAGCGACGCGGCGTGCGATTCCTTGCTGTCCCACAGTTCGACGATCCAGATTGCATCGGGGTTCGCGCTGTCCTCGCCGATCAGATAGGCGATATTGCCCGGCATCGCACCGGTGCCTTCGGACAGGATCGCGGCGAGCGCAGCGCGCTGACCGGGCTGCGCGATCATCTGGCCGATCAGGCCATATTGCGGGTCAGCATCTTCCATCGTTGTCTCCAAAGCACGGAGTTTGGTTGCAGGGAACAACATCGCCGCCATCGCCAGCAGCGCGGCTAGATGCGCACGCCGATCCATCATTCCGCGATCACCAGCACATGCACCTCGCGCCGGATACGGAAACCCAGTGATTCATACAGTGCAATCGCCCCCGCATTGTCGGCATAGCTGTGCAGGAACGGTTGCTCACCGCGCGCCACCATCGCGCGCATGACATGGCCGATCAGCGTCCGCGCATAGCCGCGGCCGCGGCAATCTTCCCACGTCGACACTCCGCTAACCTCGGCCATGCCGGGCATCAGCATCCGCTGCCCCGCCATCGCGAGCAGGCGACCGTGATCGTCGCGAATCCCGAAGAACGGCCCGTAACGATGTGTTTTCGGTCCCCACGGGCCGGGCTTGGCATGCTCGGCGAGCGCCGCCATTTCAGCGGCGGCGGCGTCGGTCAGCGCAATGATCGCGGGTTCGCCGTCTCGCGCCGTCGGCGGCGCGCCCTCGGCAACCATCTGCGTCAGCACCGCGCGCTTCACCTCGCGCACCCCGGCGGGTACCGGCCAGCGCTCGCCCTCGACGATCCATAATTCCTCGCCCGGCGGAATCAGCGCCGCCAGCGCCGCCTGTGCCGCGGCGCCGGTGTCGGCGGCGACCCCGAACACGCCATAGCCGCGGTCGATCCGCAGCGCGCGCGCATCCCCCTCGGCCAGATGCGCCTGCCGCCCCGTCAGCATGCTCCAGACCGGACGATCTAGCGGATGCGCGGTCGTCACCCTGCCACCTCCAGCAACCTTTCCGCCTGCGCCCGCGCCTCCGCGGTCACTTCGGCGCCCGACAGCATCCGCGCGATTTCCTCGCGACGGCCCGCGTCGTCGAGCGCGTGGACGCTGGTGCGCGTGACCACCCCCTCGCTCGACTTGGCGATGACAAAATGCGCCGCGCCCTTGGCCGCGACCTGCGGGCTGTGCGTCACCGCCAGCAGCTGCTTGCCCGCGCCCGCCAGCCGCGCCAGCCGCTCGCCGATCGCACTCGCCACCGCGCCGCCGACGCCGCGGTCGATTTCGTCGAAGATGATCGTGTCAGCGCCGCCTTCCTCAGCCAGCGCGACCTTGAGCGCGAGGATGAAGCGCGACAATTCGCCCCCCGACGCGATCTTGGCGAGCGGCGCGAACGGCGCGCCGGGGTTCGTCGAGATCAGATATTCGACGCGGTCGATGCCCTCGGGCCCCCAGCGCTCGGCGGGTAACCGCTCGACCAAAGTCTGGAAACGCGCCGCGTCGAGCTTCAGCGGCACCAGTTCGCCCGCCACCGCGGTATCGAGCCGCGCCGCCGCCTTGGTGCGCAGGTCGGACAGCGCGCTCGCAGCATGCGTATAAGCGGCGGCGGTTTCCGCGACCGCCGCCTCCAGCTTCGCGAGCCCCGCACTGCCGCCCTCGATCGCATCGAGCCGGGCCGCGAGTGTGCCGGTCAGTTCGGTCAACTCGTCAGGCTGGACATTGTGCTTGCGGGCCATCGCGCGCAGCTCGAACAGCCGCGTCTCGGTCGCATCGAG
This sequence comes from Alphaproteobacteria bacterium, assembly GCA_018823905.1. Taxonomy (GTDB): domain Bacteria; phylum Pseudomonadota; class Alphaproteobacteria; order Sphingomonadales; family Sphingomonadaceae; genus Sphingopyxis. The sequence goes on along the minus strand of JAHJHL010000192.1, from coordinate 59,550 downwards.
CCGTTCGGGGTCATATTCCATCGCGCGCGCCGCTTCGCGCAGCCGCGTTTCGGCCTCGTCGGCCTCGATGATCGCGCGGTCGAGCCCGGCGAGCGCCTCGGCGAGCAGCGGGTGATCGCCCGCCAGCCGGTCGAGCCGCCGCGCCGCGCCGCGCAGCAGCGCCGGGCCGCTGTCGCTGCCCTCGAACGCTTCCATGATCGCGCCCAGATCGCCCGCGATCCGTTCGCCCTTCTGCATCGCCGCGCGCGCTTCGGACAGCTCGGCATCCTCGCCCGGCTGGGGGCTGAGCGCCTGCAATTCCGCGACGCAATGTTCCAGCCATTCGCGGTCGCGCGTCGCCTCATCGAGCGCGCTGCGTGCCGCCGCCAGCTTTGTTTCGGCGCCGCGCCACGCCACATGCGCCGCCGCCACCGCGCCGGTGTCGGCGCGCGCAAAGCTGTCGAGCAGCGCGCGATGTCCGGCGGGCGCCAGCAGCCCACGATCGTCATGCTGGCCGTGAATTTCGACCAGATGCGCGCCCACCTCGCGCAGTAGCGCCGCCGAACAAGGCTGGTCGTTGAGGAAGGCGCGGCTGCCGCCGTCGGCCTTGAGCGTGCGGCGCACGAGCAGCGACTCGCCCGGCTCCAACGCAATCTCATTATCCGCGAGCAGCGCAGCGAGCGGGGTGCCGGTCGCCGGGGCAGCAAAACTCGCGGTGACCTGCGCCTGCCCGCTCCCCTGCCGCACCAGCGCGCTATCGGAGCGCGCGCCGAGCGCGAGCCCCAGCGCGTCGAGCAGGATCGACTTACCCGCTCCCGTCTCACCCGTCAGCACGCCCAGCCCGGCCGCGAAATCGAGGTCGAGCCGTTCGATCAGAACGATATTGGCGATGGACAGGGCGGTTAGCACAAAGCGCCCCTTACATTAGAACAAAGCGCGAATCCACGCCCGAGCGAAATCAGGCGCTGGGCGCGTGCTTCTGCATCAGCTTGTAGGCGCGGTCATACCATTCGTTACCCGGATAGTTGGCACCCAGCACCGCGGCCGACTTCTTCGCTTCGACGGGAATGCCCAGCGCAAGATAGGATTCGGTCAGGCGGTACAGCGCCTCGGGCGCATGGCTGGTCGTCTGATATTTGTCGACGACTTCGCGGAAGCGGATCGACGCCGCCAGCCAGTTCGAGCTGCGCTGATAGAAACGGCCAATTTCCATTTCCTTGCCCGCCAGATGGTCCTGCACCAGGTCGACCTTGAGCCGCGCGTCCGACGCGTAGCGGCTGTCGGGATAGCGGCGGATCACTTCGCCCAGCGCGTTCGACGCCTGCTGGGTGATTTTCTGATCGCGGGTGACGTCGCTGATCTGCTCATAATAGCTGAGCCCGATCAGATAATAAGCGTAAGGCGCGTCCTTGTTGCCCGGATGGATCGCCAGAAAGCGCTGCGCGGCCTCGATCGCCGGGGTATATTCGCGGTCCATATAATAGCTGAACGAGCTCATCAGCTGCGCGCGGCGCGCCCAGGGCGAATAGGGATGCTGGCGCTCGACTTCATCGAACAACGCCGCCGCGATGCCATATTGCTGGCGATCGAGCCGGTCCTGCGCCGCACGGTACAGCGTGTTGACGTCGCGCGCGACATAGCGCGTGTCCTTCTTGACCCCCGCACCGGCGCAGGCCGCCAGCAAGGGAGTGACGACGAGAGCGGCAGCGAGCAGGCGCACGGCGGCGCGCGAAGGGGTGCGGTGAGTCATGCGCGCGGTATAGCCACAGCGCCGATGAACGCAAAATAAATGATGGACAGCTTAGCGCAGAATTACGGCGCCTTTACCACACAGCCTTTCGGCGCATCGGCGGGGGCGGGAACGCGGCGTGCGGTCTTGATCGTCACCTGCGGCTCCAGCATCTGGCCCTTCATCACCCCGTCGCCCGCGGTCGGCGAGATCGGGGCGTTAAAAATCGCCGATGCGACGTCGCCGCCCGCGACGATTTCGCCGAACACCGCAAAGCCCGCGCCGTCGCCGCCGGGTGCATCGCTGTCGAACCCCTTGATGTCGGACAGCAGCAGGAAAAAGTCGGTCGTCGCATCGCCTGGGTTGAGCCGTGCCATCGACAGCGCGCCCTTGCAGTTGGTCAGGCCGCTCGCCTTGGTCGGCTCATGCGCGATCGGCGGGAAATTTTTGCGCGCATCGCCGCGATTGCCCGCCTGGATCAGCTGGTTCGCCGGTCCCCAGCTTTTGGTCGAGCGATAGAATTTGAAGCCGTCCATCCGCTTGGCATCGACATAGCGCAGGAAATTGCCCGCGGTGACCGGCGCGCGTTTGTTTTCGAGCCGCACCACGATCGTCCCCAAGTCGGTGACCAGCGAAACATAGGGCCGCGTATCAGGCGTCACCGCATCGACCGGCACCGGCAAAGGCGGCGGTGGGGGCGGCGGCGCAAAGGTTGGTCGCGGCCGCGATGGCGCCGGAGTGGTGGGCGGCGGTGCCGGAGCGGTCTGGGCCGCGAGGGCGAGCGAGAGGATCATGCCGGTCAACATGGCTCTGCTTATGACCCGCTCCTTGCGTCCGCGAAAGCCGGAATTTGCGGCCTGCCATTGCCGGGAACCGCCCAAGCGACCTTGTCCCGCAGATTTGACGCCAACCTTGCAGGTCGTTGGAACCGACAAAGACTCGCGCTAGAAAGCAGGCGCGCCGAGGCAATCAAGGGGATGCCGATGACAGAGATACCAGAGCTGCAGAACCGTGATACCACTGCCGCACCAAGCTCGGCAACCGAAGTCGGTTCGCGCTTTCTGCGCTACCTGCCTTTCATCACCATCGCGCATTTCGTCATCGGCCTGCCCGCGCTGATCGCCTCGCTTGCGCTTGCCTGGTTCGCCTTTGTCCAGGCCGACGCGACGCAAAAGATGCAGACCGGCGGCGTGATGCCGTTCGTCACCATCGGGTCCAGCAATGTCGATGACGCGGGCAAGCCCGATATTTCGCTGTCGCTGACCAACAATGGCGTCGGCCCCGCGATCCTCGGCCCGATCGAGATCCGCTATCGCGGTAAACCGGTGGCGAGCCCCACCGCGTTGCTCGAAGCCTGCTGCACCGACCGTGCCGCGACCGGCTTGTCCTTTGCCACCTCGCCGTCGACCGGCGTCGCGATCCGCCCCGGCGAAAGCCTGCGTTTTATCGGCCTGCCGCGCACGCCCGCCAACGAAGCAACGTGGCAGCGGTTTCAGCGCGAACGCTGGCGGCTGTCGATCCGCTCCTGCTATTGCTCGATTTTCAATGACTGCTGGATCACCGAAGGGATGCAAGGGGTACCCCGTCCAGTGAAGCAATGCCCTGCCGACTGGTCCTTATATCGCGAGGACGCCGGCAAAAGGCTGGGGATGACCCGCAACTAATTTATTCAACCAACCGGTTGACAATCTCGACGCTTCGCTCATATTCAACCACATGGTTGAACATAATTCGCTCGCCCTTGATACGATTTTCCACGCGCTCGGCGACGCCACACGGCGCGCCATGCTCGGCGATCTCGCGACTGGCGAGCGCACGGTGGGCGAACTCGCCGAACCTTTTGCGATGTCGCTCGCCGCGGCGTCGAAACATATCAAGGTGCTCGAGACCGCGGGGCTGATCCGCCGCGACGTCCGCGGCCGCACCCATGTCTGTAGCCTCGATCCAACCCCGCTGATGTCCGCCGACCAATGGATCGGCGTCTATCGCCGCTTCTGGACCGACCGCCTCGACACCCTCGAACAGCTGCTGCGCGCCGAAGACGCCGCGCCGCCGTCCCCCAAGCCACCCCTCCCCGGGAAAGAAGGAGAATGACGATGAATATCATGACAACGACCGACGATTATGGCGTGGTCAGCGAAGATGCGACGCTGACCCTAGAACGCCTGCTCCCCGGCCCGATCGACCGGGTCTGGTCATATCTTGTCGACAGCGACCTGCGCCGGCAGTGGCTCGCCGCGGGCGCGATGGAGCAACGGGTCGGCACCCCGGTCGACCTCGTCTGGCGCAACGACGAACTGACCGATCCGCCCGGCACCCGCCCCGACGGCATGGGCGAAGAACATCGCATGACCTGCGAAGTGCTCGAATGCGAAGCCCCGCACCTTCTGGCGATCAGCTGGGGCAGCACTGGCGGGGTGACCTTCACCTTGCGCGAGCAGGGCGACGAGGTGCTGCTGACCATTGTCCACCAGCGCGTCACTGATCCGACCGTGCTGCTGAACGTCAGCGCCGGCTGGCATTCGCATGTCGATGTACTGGAAGCGAAATTGCGCGGCACTGCGGCGACGCCGCACTGGGACAATTTTGTACGCCTGCGCGGCGACTATGCGGCGCGGCTGGCGGGCTGATCGCAATATACTAGGTCAAAAGGGGCCGTGCGAGCGGCCCCTTTTTTGTGGCCAATCGCATAACTGCTCTATATCAATAACACAGTTAGATGTGGAGGGCGACGATGAAGCGGAAATGGAAAATCACCCTCGGGCTGCTCGGCGCGCTCATTGTCGTCGGCGCGGGCGGCGCGACGTGGATGATTGTCCAACCGCCGAAACCAGCGCGGATCGTCGATGCGGGACCGACCGGCCAGCGAGTGGCCGACAACGGCATTCTCGCCAATTATTTCCCGGCGGCGGGTTCCGGCCCCTCGCCCGCCATCCTGCTGCTTGGCGGCCCCGAAGGCGGCTTGGGCAAGGACATGCACGCGCTGGCGCTACTGCTGCAAGCGCAGGGTTACAGCACGCTGCAACTCGCCTACCACAACGCACCCGGCAAATCCGCCAAGCTCAAGAACATCCCGCTCGAGGATTTCTACAGGGGGCTCGACTGGCTCAAGCAGCAGCCCCGGGTCGACCCGGGCCGCATCGGCATCATCGGCTATTCCAAGGGTGCCGAGGCGGGGCTGGTCGTCGCGACGCGCTATCCCGGCATTCGCGCCGCGGTGCTCGGCATGCCGTCGAGCGTTGTATGGGACGGCATGTCGGGCGAAAATTACATGTTCGGATCGTTCAGCTCATCGTGGAGCGAGAAGGGCGACCCGCTCCCCCATCTTGCGTATAGAGGGCAGCCCGGCGCCGACGGGCTGATGCCGGTGTTTGTGAACGGGCTCAAGGAGGTGGACGCCAATCCCGCCGCCGTCATCCCGGTCGAGAAATTCCAGGGCAAGCTCATGCTCGTCTGCGGCGAGGCCGAAAAGCTGTGGCCCAGCTGCCCGATGACCGACCAGATTGCCGCGCGCGCAGCCAGGATGGCGGCGCCCGCGCCGATCATATTGCGGTACAAAGACGCCGGTCATGGCGTGATGGGGGCTCCCTTTACCGATGCCAGGACGCGCCGATATTGGGCAAAGCTGGGCGGCACCGAAGCGGGCAATGCCGCGGCGCGCGCCGACAGCTGGGCAAAGATCAGCGCCTTTTTGCGCGCCGAACTGGCGCCGGACGCGGCGGCGGACTGAGGCGGGCCGCCATAAACCCGCCTTGCGGACGCCATCCCGCGCGATTACCCCTGCCCCATGACCGCCGACAAAATCTTCATCAGCGCCAACGACCTCCTCGCCGATTCGCTGCGGCTGGGGATGCAGGTGATCGACAGCGGGTTCAAACCCACCCGCCTCGTCGGCATCTGGCGCGGCGGGGCGCCGGTCGGGATCGCGGTGCAGGAATTGCTCGATTATCACGGCCAGCATTGCGACCATATCGCGATCCGCACCTCGTCCTACCACAGCATCGACCGTCAGGATCCCGAGGTGAAGGTGTTCGCATTGGGTTATCTGATCGATACGCTCGATCCCGACGACCGGCTGCTGATCATCGACGATGTGTTCGACAGCGGACGCAGCATCCGCGCCTTCATCGCCGAACTCAAGGCGCGCTGCCGCCACAATATGCCGCGCGACATCCGCATCGCGACCGTCTGGTACAAGCCCGGCCGCAACGTCACCGACCTGCGCCCCGATTTTTTCGTGCACGAAACCGACCAGTGGCTGATCTTTCCGCACGAGATCGACGGGCTGACGATCGAGGAGATCCGCCAGCACAAGCCCGAGGCAGCGATCATCCTGCGCGAAGAGGGCAAAAACGATGCATGATGGGTTCGCCTCGCCCGCCGACCGCGCCGCCTTCATCGCCGCGTTGCCCAAGGCCGAGCTTCACCTCCATATCGAAGGCTCGCTCGAACCCGAGCTGATGTTCGCGCTCGCGCAGCGCAACGGCGTCGCCATCCCCTTCGCCAATGTCGAAGAGGTGCGCGCGGCCTACGCCTTCTCGAACCTTCAGGATTTCCTCGAAATCTATTATCAGGGGATGGGCGTCCTCCATACCGAGCAGGATTTTTACGACCTCACCGCCGCCTACCTCGCCCGCGCCCATGCCGACGCGGTGCGCCACGTCGAAATCTTCTTCGACCCGCAGGGACACACCGAGCGGGGCATTGCATTCGCGACCGTAGTCCACGGCATCACCCGCGCACTCGACGATGCACAAGCGCGCCATGGCATCACCTCGAAACTCATCATGTGCTTCCTGCGCCATCTCGACGAAGCCGACGCCGAAGCGACCCTCGACGAAGCGCTGCCCTATCTCGACCGCATCGAAGGCGTCGGCCTCGACAGCTCCGAAGTCGGCCACCCCCCGGCAAAGTTCGAGCGCGTCTTCGCCCGCGCCCGTAGTCTCGGCCTGAAGATTGTCGCCCATGCCGGCGAGGAAGGCCCGCCCGCCTATGTGGTCGAAGCGCTCGATCTGCTCAAAGTCGACCGGATCGACCATGGCAACCGCAGCCTCGAAGACCCCGCCCTCGTCGCGCGCCTCGCCGCTGCGGGGATAACGCTCACCGTCTGCCCGCTGTCGAACCTGAAACTCTGCGTCGTGGGCGACATGACCGCGCATCCGCTGAAGACGATGCTAGGCGCCGGATTGCAAGCGACGGTGAACAGCGACGATCCCAGCTATTTCGGGGGCTACGTCAACGCCAACTACGAAGCCGTGGCCGACGCGCTCGATCTGTCAAAGGCCGAGCTGATCGCGCTGGCCCGCAACAGCTTCACGGGCTCGTTTCTGGATAACGCCGCCAAGGCAAAACACCTCGCGGCGATCGACGCTTACGCCTGACATCTTATCAGCGGAGGTCGGGTAGCGACCAATTGCAGCCATCTAAATCCTCCCCGATTGCGGGGAGGGGGACCACCGCAGGTGGTGGAGGGGGTTGGCGGCCTGATGCAAGGATGGCGCAAAGACGCCACCCCCTCCGTCAGCGCTGCGCGCTGCCACCTCCCCACAAGTGGGGAGGACCGGCTCTGTCCGCTTTCCACACCTTCTCAGTCGGTCACGTTCAACTGAAATCAAGCCGCAATCAGCACCCCATGGTACGACCGGTCCTCGAACGCCAGCCCCGCACCCATCGCCACACAGATCAGCGCATTCTCCGCCACCTGCACCGACAATCCGGTCGCTTCGGCGATCGCGACGTCCATCCGGCGCAGCAGCGCGCCGCCGCCGGTCAGCGTGATCCCTTCGTCGATGATGTCAGCGGACAATTCGGGCGGCGTCTGTTCCAGCGCGGCGCGCACCGCGGCGACGATTTGCCCGACCGGTTCGGCCAGTGCCTCGGCGATCTCTGCTTCGGTTACCTGCACTTCGGATGGACGGCCGTTGACCAGGTCGCGGCCCTTCACCGCGATCGTCATGCCGTCACCCTCGGGCGCCACCGCGCAGCCGATCGCCAGCTTGACGCGCTCGGCGGTCATTTCGCCGATCATCAGATTATGTTTGCGGCGGATGTAGGAGGAGATCATCTCGTCCATCTTGTCGCCGCCGACGCGCACCGAATTGCTGTACGCGATGCCGCCCAGCGACAGGATCGCGACCTCGGTCGTGCCGCCGCCGATGTCGACCACCATCGCCCCCAATGGCGCGGTGACGTCCAATCCGGCGCCGATCGCGGCCGCCAGCGATTCCTCGATCAGCTGCACCGACACCGCCCCCGCGTTCGACGCAGCATCGCGGATCGCGCGGCGTTCGACCATCGTCGATCCCGACGGGACGCAAATCACGACATTGCTGCGCTGACGCAACCGGCTCGGCCCGCCCAGCGCCTTGTCGATGAAATGCTTGATCATCTGTTCGGCGACGTCGATGTCGGCGATCACCCCGTCGCGCAACGGCCGGATCGCCTGAATGTTGCTCGGCGTCTTGCCCATCATCAGCTTGGCTTCGTTGCCAACGACCTTGACGCGCCGCACCCCGTCACGCGTTTCCAGCGCGACGACCGACGGTTCGTTGAGGACAATGCCCTTGTCGCGGACATAGACGACGGTGTTCACGGTCCCCAGATCGATGGCCATGTCATGCGCGGCCGAACCGAACCGATTAAAAAATTTCATATGCGCCGAACGCCCCTGGTCATGCTGTTGGAGAATCGGGGACGCGCGCGCTCATGCCCGCACCACCCATGGATTTTGGCTTGTGACGATGGTTAAATCGCGTCAACGCCGCAGGCGCAGACCGTTGGTTTCTCAGGTCCGGACGAGCCAGAACCGCCATCTGCCGCCGCAGGACAACGCTTCGTCGCCCATCACGCCCATTCGTCGATCGCTTGTCTGAGGCGTCAGACGCTGCCCGAAACGATGAATTTCAGTCCCTGCAATTTGACAATCCGGTCGTCGATACAAACCGGCGCGGCGATCAGGCGCATCCAGCGGGGCGCCGCGGTGACGGGCCGGATTTCAACGTCGAGGGTAAAGCCGCGGCGGTGCTTGATCGCATAGGCGCGCAATTTCTCCATCGCCGCGCGCGACCCGTCTTCATACAGCGCGACGGTTTCGTCGCGCGTCACCGCGGCGCCGCGCGGCAGGCCGAAAATATCGAAGACCTCGTTCGACCAACTCAGCCGGTTGTTGTCGGCCAGGTCGCATTCCCACCAGCCCGGCAGCCCCGGCCCGAACCGCTCGACCGCCGATACATCGGCGCTGTTCGCCACCGCATCGAGCGTGTCTGCGCCATGCAGCCGCCCCAACTCGAAATAACGTTCGCGTTCATACAGCGGCCAGCTGTGATGCACGGGCAAGGGATGGGTCGGCTTCAACGCACCGTTCTTTCATTATATTGCATCGGGATAGCCATGCTTCCCCTTGCAAGAACTAGTACAGATTTGCAACCGGATCGGATGCTATCGAGGGTCAGCGCCGCGCCAGCGCAATGCCCGCCAGATTCTGGGTGCGCTTGATATACCGGATACGCGGGCGCGGACCATCGCCGACCAGCGCCCGGAACGCCGCCAGATGTGCCCCCGCCCCGCCGCGCGCCGCCACTACGCCATTCGCCTGCGCCACCACCCCAGCCGCATCGCCGAGCAGGACAAAATCGGTCAGTCCGCGCGCCTGCGCCAGCCGCAGCGCCGCGATCAGCGCCAGCCATTCGGCATCCATGCTGCTGCCCGTACCCACCTCGCGATCAATCGTCACGATCCCACCGATCACCACGGCAATCTCCATCGCGCCGGGATTGGGGCGGCAGCCGCCATCGAAATAGATTTTGGTCCGGCGCGCTTTCATCGCGCCGACATTAGCCGGTCCCGACAGGCCGCACACCAAAAAGCCTCACGAACAAGCCGCAATGTACCGGGTCATCGCTCCCCCGCTCGCCAGTGATCCCCGTCACACCCCCGCAAACCCGCGCCTTCTAAGCCCCGATCAACACGCACCAAAGCCTTTCACCGCGCCATCGCGCCAACCCACCGCTGACAATATCCCAATTTTATCACTATCTTGGGCCAAAACAGGGAAAATGCCGCGCCATGGCCGACCGTCGACTTCGCTTCCTCCCCTTCCTGCTGGCCGCGCCGCTGTGGACGCAGACGCCTGCGGTGTTTGCGCAAGACGTCGCGACTGCCAGCACGCCCGCCGCCAAACTCAACCCCGACGAACAAAAGATGCTCGACCTGATGAACCGCGGCATCGAACTCGAACGAGCGGGAAAACGATCCGAGGCGGTCGAGGTGTATCAGCACTGGATCGGGGTAGCGACCAAGCGCTACGGCGCCGACCACCTGATCACCAGCCTTGGCTACCGCCTGCTCGCCGGTAATCTTGAGCAGCAGAACCAGCTGAAGGACGCCGAAGCCTATTGGCGCCGCCTGCTCGCGATCAACACCAAATTTCTTGGGCCGCAGGATGACGAGACGCTCACCGCGAGCGGCTTTCTCGCCACCAACCTTGCCAAACAGGGCCGCCCCGCCGAGTCGCTGCCGCTGCGCCGCGACCTGCTCGCCGCGCGCACCGCGCAGTTTGGCGAGCGGCACGCCAAGACGATCGCCGCCACGGGGAATCTCGCCGGACTTTTGGTCGAACTCGGCGACATGCAGGGGGCCGAGAAACTGTTCCGTCAGGCGCTCGCCGCCAACCTCGCACTCCATGGCGAACAGCATCGCGAAACGGCGTCGCAATATGCCAATCTCGCCGTGGCGCTGCGCGGCTTAGGTCGTTTCGAAGAAGCGGCGACGATGCTCGACAAGGCGCTGGTGATCGACGAGACGATGACCGGCCCCAATGGCCCCGACGTCGCGCTGCATCATTATAACCGGGCGATCAATTTCACCGAACTCAGCCGCTATGCCGATGCCGAGGCGGCGGCGAACCGGGCGCTGACCATCTGGCGTGCGACCAAGGGCGACGACAGCACCGATGCCGCGCTCGGCTATACCGTACTCGGCTATTGCTACAGCCTGACGGGGCGATTTGCAGAGGCCGACACCGCGTATCGCAAGGCGCTCGCGATCCGGACGAAATGGCTCGGCGAGGGCCATCCGCTGACGGCCGAGGCGTCGAACAATCTTGCGCTCAGCATGGAAAATCGCGGCTTGCCGCCCAGTACGATCGAGCCGCTGCTGCGCAAGGCGCTCGACACCACACGTCGCGCGTTCGGTGAAAGCAGCGAACGCACCGCCACGCTATACGCCAATGTCGCGCATAATCTGAACCAGCAGGGCCGCTATGCCGAGGCCGAGCCGATGTATCGGCGCGCGCTCGACATCCACGCGGGCATCGCTGGCCGCAATAGTCCCTCCTACGCTTCGACGCTGATCAACCTCGGTTACAATTTGCGCGACGGCGGCCAGGGCGAACGCGCCGAACCGCTGATGCGCCAGGCGCTCACCGTCTTTCGCGCCAAGTTCGGGGAGGATAATCCCGAAACCGCCTGGGCCTATCTCAGCCTTGGAACGACGCTCGGCGGCCTCGGGCGCTACGCCGAAGAGGCCGAGATGAGCGGCAAGGCGCTCGCCATCCGTCGCCGCTTGTTGGGCGAGGATCATCCGCTGACCGCGGTCGCGTACAACAATGTCGGCTCGGCGCTGGCCCGCAGCGACCGCAGCGGCGCGGGCGACCGCGCCGCCGAACCCTATTATCGGCAGGCGCTGGCGATCCTGCGGCGCAGCGTCGGCGACGCGCATATCGACACCGCGCGCGCCTATGAAAATCTGGCGCTCACCCTGCTGCGGCAGGACAAGGCGGTCGAGGCCGAAGCCGCAGCGGCGCAGGCCGTCACAATCTTGCGGCGCCTGAACGAACAGAGTGCGGCGGGCAGCGGCGCCGTCGGGTTGGCGGCGCTCGACCGGCAGCAAGTGGCGCCCGATCGCAGCATTTTCACCACCTATATGAACGCGGCCTTCGCCCTGATGGACGCCACCCCCGACGCGGCGGCACAGGCGCAAATCCAGGACCGCGTCTTCCGCGCCGCGCAGGATGCGATCGCTTCCGCCTCGGGCCGCGCGGTGCTGCAAACCGCCGCGCGCGCCGCCGCCAAGACCCCCCAAATGGCCGAAGCGGTGCGGCAGGAACAGGATCTCGCCGCCAAAGCCAATCTGATCGACAAGAACCTGCTGCGCGCCCTCGCCGCGCGCAAACCCGTCGAGGCGGCACGACTGCGCGGCGAACTCGATACGGTGCAGGCCGAACTCGCCGACGTCAGCGCGTTGATCGACAAAAAATACCCCGCCTATCGCCAGCTCGTCTCGCCCCGCGCGATCAGCCTCGCCGAAGCGCGGCAGGCGCTACAGCCCGGCGAGGCGCTGCTGCTGATGACCGAGGCGTCGAATGCGCTGCACCTGTTTGTCGTCACCCCGACCTCGGTCGGGTGGAGCCGTCCCGGTAAAGAGGTTGCCGTCGTCCTGAAACAGATTTCGGACCTGCGCTGCGACGTCGATTTCGCGACCTGTTCGGCGGCGCGCAAGGCCGAACTCGACGCGCTGGCGATGTCGCCGATGGAACTCGAAGGTCACCGCCGCTTCGACCTCGACACCGCGAACGCGCTCTACAAGCTGCTGATCGAACCGGTCGAACCGTTGCTCAAGGACAGCCAGCGCATCTATGTCGCCAGCTCGGGCAAGCTCGGCGACCTGCCGCTCGCGATGCTGTCGGCAACCGCGCGGCCCGCGGGCGCCGACATTGCCGACCCCGACACGCTGGCGCGCGCCGGGTGGCTGTCCGACCGCTTTGCTTTCACCAGCCTGCCCGCGGTCGCGGCGCTGACCTTGGCGCGCGAACCGCGCGCGGCGCGCCGCAATACGCGCTTCAGCGGCTATGGCGCGCCGGTCCTGATCGGCGGCGACACTGGGTCGCGCGCCGGTATCGGGGTCTTTCGCGGCATGTCCGAATCGGGGTCGCCGCTCGCCGATCCCGACGCGCTGCGCCGCCTTGCGCCGCTGCCTGGGACCAAGATCGAACTCGCCGCAATGGCCAAATTGTTCGGCGCCGCCCCAAGCCAGCTCACCATCGACGGCAAGGCGACCGAGGCCGCGCTGCGCCAGGATCCGGCGCTCGCGACGAGCGACATCATCGCCATCGCCACCCACGGCCTGCTCCCCGAACCGGGGCTCGGCATTACCAAGCCGGGGCTGGTGCTCACCCCGCCGACCACCCCCAGCGACAGCGACGACGGCCTGCTCACCGCGACCGAAGCGGCGCGGCTGACCCTCTCGGCCGACTGGGTGATCCTCTCGGCATGCAACACCGCGTCGGCGGAAAATTCGGGTGGCGGCGACAGCCTGTCGGCGCTCGCGCGCGGCTTCCTGTACGCCGGAGCCGACGCGCTGCTCGCCAGCCACTGGCGCGTGTCCGACGATGCCACCGCGGTACTCACCGTCGAAACGCTGCTCGCGCGGCGAACCAACCCCGCGCTGTCGCGCGCGCAGGCGCTGCAACAGGGCATGGCCGCGGTGCGCAGCGGCAAGCGCGCCGACGGCAGCGCCATCGCGGGCTGGAAAGCCGCCTGGACACACCCCGCCGCCTGGGCCGCGTTCACCAACATCGCCAACCGCGACGATTGATTTCCCTTCGGCGCGGCGCCCATTATAGCGGCGCCACACCGAACGGAGTACCTCGCCAATGCCGATCATGGCCGCCCGCGTTTATCATGACGGCAAACTTGTCCGCGACATCGGTCCCGACGAGGAGCTGCCCGATGACTGCGCCGAGGGTGATTTCTTCTGGCTCGGGCTGTTTGAACCGACCCCGGGCGAGCTTGAGGGCATCGCCAAACGCTTCGGCCTCCATCCGCTCGCAGTCGAGGATGCAACCAAGGCAAAGCAGCTGCCCAAGGTCGAGGTTTACGGCGACCAGCTGTTCATCATCGCCAGCACCGGCAATCTGGGGGCGGGAACGATCCAATCGGGCGAGACCGCGATTTTTGTGGGGCGCCATTTCATCGTCACCGTCCGCCACGGCTCGGCGCGCACCCACAGCGAGGTGCGCGCGCGGCTCGAAACCTTGCCGACCAAACTCGCGCACGGCCCCGACTATGTCCTCTATGCGATTCTCGATTTCATCGTCGACGGCTATTTCCCGCTGATCGACGCGATCGAGGACCGCATGCTGCTGGTCGAGGATAGCGTGATGGACACCCCGCTCGACGCCGCCGCGATCCGCCAGCTTTATGCCCAACGCCACGAAGTCATCCGCTTTCAGCGGCTCGCCGGATTGATGAAGGATGTCGCCGGGCGCCTCGCGGGCGAGGATGATCTGCCGTGCATCGACCCCGCCGTGCGCCCGTTTTTCCGCGACGTGTGGGACCATGTCCAGCGCGCCGAATTCCGCCTCACCGGGCTGCGCGATGTCGCCGCGTCGGTGATCGAAACCAACGGCATGCTCGAACAGCAACGCCAAGGCGTCATCACCCGCCAGCTCGCCGCCTGGGCCGCAATCCTCGCCGTCCCAACCGCGATCGCCGGCATTTACGGCATGAATTTCGACTTCATGCCCGAACTCGACTGGGCGCTCGGCTATCCCTTCGCGCTGACCCTGATCTTCGGCGGCTCGGCGCTCGTCTTCTGGCGCTTCAAGAGCATCGGCTGGCTATAGGCATCCACTTGCCCTTGGTGCGGCTGGTCAGGTGAAATTGCCAGCAGCGGTCGCAGCGATAGGGCCGTAGCGCGAGCCCGGCGACCTTCGCCGCATCGAGCGCCAACGCGGCGGAAGCATAGCGCACCTTGCGCACGCAGACACTTTGCCGCGTCCGCATGGCGTCAGTTCGCCATCACCTTAGCGATCATCCGCTCTTCCTTCGCGATCCACGGTGCGATGCTCGGCCGCGACAGGATCGCTTCGCTCCACGCCGCCGCCTTGGGATAGGCCGCCGCATCGACCCCGCATCCGCAGTGGCGCAGGTTCATCACCGGCGACGCAACCGCCAGGTCGGCGAGCGTCAGCCGGTCGCCAACCAGGAATCCCGACGCCGGGATCGCGCTCTCCAGATACGCCAGCAGCTTCGGCAGCTCCTCGGCCTCAGCCTGCGCCGCTGCCGCCAGATCGCCCTCGCGCCCCAGGAATTTCGGGGCGACGATGCGGTTGAAGAACATCTTGCCGCCGCACGCGGCCAGCACCGTGTCGCCAAACTCGTCCCACCAGATCACCCGCCCGCGCTCCTGCGCGTCGGTCGGGATCAGCGGCGGCTCGGGATATTTCGCCTCCAGATAATGGATGATCGCGCTCGAATCGGCGAGGGTGAAGCCATCATCCTCCATTGCGGGCATCTTGCCCAGCGGCGACGCGGCGCGGAACCCCGGATCGGGATCGCCGATGCCGACGCCCTTCAGCTCGAAATCGATCCCCTTTTCGCCCAGATACGCCAGCACTTTGCGCACGAACGGCGACACCAAAGACCCGTAAATAATCATCCCGCCACGCTCCTTTTCCCAGAGGCTGCAGCATAGGCGAAAGGTTGCGCTCCGCAACCCATCCACCGCAAAATCACCGCCCCGCGAAATATTCTTGCCAACGCCCGCGCCGCGTGGAACATCCGGAAATGCGAGGGGGGCGCTGCCACGGCAGCCAGCAGGCAGGAAGAATGAATGCGCCCTAATTCATGGGCAGATCGGCTGTTGGCGCTGCTGGTCCGGTTTGTCGGGCTGGTCATCCTCTTGGCAACGCTCGCCGCCGCCACTGCAAGTTTCCTGTATAATCAATCGGAAGAGGCCGATCGCGCCGGGCGTGTCGCGGCGCAGGTCAACATGCGGCTGCACGATCATGTCGCGGTGCTCAAGGGCGTGCGCGCGCTCTATCAATCGGACGCCGCCGCCAGCGGCCCCGGCATCCGCGCCTATCTCGCCGCGCTGCAACCGCAGGTACAGGCGCCAGGGATGGAGGGCGTCGGCATCGCGGCCGCAATGCGCGCCGATACCCCTGCCGCGGTCGAGGACAAGCTCCGCGAAAATTACGGTCGCGATATCAAAGTATGGCCCGCCACCGATCAGCCGATCGGCTTTCCCGTCGTCCTCGTCGAACCCTATACGCCGCGCCGCAACGCCGCGCTCGGTTTCGATATGTACAGCGACCCGACCCGCCGCGCCGCGATGCGCCGCGCCTGGCAAACGGGTCAGCCCGCGGCGAGCGGCATCGTCCAGCTCGCGCAGGAAAAGGGCATCACCACCAAACAGCCGGGCTTTCTGATCTACCTGCCTGTTTACGCGCGCACCGCGGTTGGCGCGAATCCTGATACGCTCGCCACCGCGCCCGGCGCCCGCGCGATCGAAGCCTTTGTCTATGCGCCGTTCCGCACCGCAGACATGATGAAAGCGGTGCTCGGAGCCCAGCTCGATACCATCGATGGCATCGAGATTTATGCCGGCGAAGGCCCGTCGGCGCCGCTCGTCTTTCGCAAGGGGACGATGGACTGGGATGCGCAGGAACAGATATTGCGCGTCGCCGACCGGCAATGGACGATGCGGATTTCCACTGGCCGCCTGCTCGAAAGGCTCGGGCGTCCGCTCGCCATCATGATCTTCGGGATCGCCGTTGCATTGCTCGCGACCCAGCTCCACCGCGTCCAGCGGCGGCGGATCGACGCGGCACAGGCCTTGGCGGAGGAAAAGGCGCGCCATGCCGAGGATCGCGAGCTGATGATCGGCGAAATGGCGCACCGGATGAAAAACGCCTTTGCGCGCATCGGGGCGCTCGCGCGCATCACCTTGCGCGAATCGTCCAGCCTCGAAGACTTCGAAACCCGCTTCGACGGCCGGATGCGCGCGCTGTCCGATGCCAAGCAGATGCTGGTAACCGGCGCGGTCGATACCGTCGAGCTGGGCAAGATCATCCGCCGCGAACTCGAACTCGCCGGACGCTCGGCCGAACAGATGGCCGCGGTGACCGGCCCCGACGTCCGTCTCGACGACGAAGGCGCGCAGGCGCTGTCGCTCGCGATCCACGAATTCGTCACCAACAGCATCAAATATGGCGCGCTCTCGGGCCACGGCGACCTCGCCGTCAGCTGGCGCCGCGACGGCGGCGACATCGAACTCGACTGGGTAGAAACCGGCCTGCCCGCAACCCCTCAGATCGACGGCGAAAGTTTCGGCACCCAGTTCATCCGCACCCTGATTGAACGGCAATTAAAGGGCAGCTGGCGCCGCAGCGCCGCCGATCACAGCCTGTCCATCACCATCCGCTGGCCCGACCGTGATCCGGGCCAGCACGGCCATGCCGACTCGCGGTGACCGGCGATTGACAAGCCGCCCCCTCGCGGCAACAGACGCAGCAAGGGGAGAGAGGCCGCCATGACCGCAAAGATGCTGCGCCCGACATCGTTCGACGTCGCCGAACGCGCCGGCGTGTCGCAATCGACCGTCTCGCGCGCACTCCGCAACAGCCCCGGCGTCAACGCCGAAACCCGCGCCCGCGTCGCCGCTGCCGCCCGCGAGCTCGGCTATGTCGTCGACCGCCACGCGTCGTCGCTGCGACTCAAAAGCAGCGAAACGATCGCGCTCGTCACCATCTGTCGCCCCGGCGAGGATCGCAGCGCGATCAACCCCTTCTACTTCGCGCTGCTCGGCAGCATTGCCGCCGCGACCTCGGCGCGCGGCTTCAACCTGCTCGTCTCGTTCCAGGAGAGCGAGGCCAATTTCCGCGCCGATTTCGTCGCATCGGGGCTCGCCGACGCGATGATCGTCATCGGCACCACCAGCAACCGCGCCGCTTGGAACTATTTCGCCGCGGCGCAATCGTCGGGGCTCGACTTCGTCTGCTGGGGCAGCCCCGGCAGCCCGTTCCACTGGATGCGCAGCGAAAATGACGAGGGCGGCCAGCTTGCCGCCGCCCATTTCATCAACACCGGCCGCCGCCGCATCGCCTTTGTCGGGCCGCAGCAATCACCGCAGCGCCAGTTCGACGAGCGCCGCGACGGCTTCACCGCGACCCTCGCCGCGCACGGCCTCACCGCGATCATCGCAGAGCCCCCCGCCGCCGCCGACCGCCACGCGCAGGGTGTCGCCGCGGTACAGGCACTGCTCGCCGCTCACCCCGACACCGACGCGATCTTCGCCGCCAGCGACATGCTCGCGCTCGGCGTCCTGCAAGGGCTGAAGGATGCCGGGCGCCGCGTGCCGCAGGATGTCGCGCTGATCGGCTTCGACGGCATCCGCGCGGGGACCCTGGCCGACCCCGCGCTGACGACGCTCGAACCCGATCTCGACGCCGCCGGAGAAGCTCTCGTTGCGATGGCGCTCGAGGACGACGAACGCACCCGCAGCGGCACCCGGATCCCGGTGCACCTGGTCGTCCGCGGAACCGCCTGACGGCTCGTGGCTTTATAGGCTACTGTGACCTAACGCACAGAAAAGTAACACTTCGTTATCCATAGCGCTGCTACCTTCGGGGGCAGAGAGGCAGGCATTTTGTCGGGTCAGTTTTTCATCCAGCTGCTTAATCCGGGCATCGGCTTGTTGTTCGCGGTCGCCTTTTTCCTGCTCTGGCTGAACCGCCGCGACCGCTATGTCGCCTATGCCGCGGGCGCCTACACCGCGTCGGCGATCGCCTTCCTGATCCTCGACGTCGGCCCCGCGCTGCCTTACGAACTGCACCGCATCCCCGCGAATATCGGCTTCCTCGCCACCGGCGCACTGTTCGCCGCCGCGATCATCCGGCGTTACGGATTGCCGGTCCCCTGGCGCGCGATGGCGGCGACCAGCGCCGTCTCGATGGCCTTTTTCCTCTGGTTTCTGCTCGGCCGGCCCAGCATCGGCGGCCGCATCCTGTCGATCAGCATCGGCGCCGGGATCATCGCGGCGATGGTCGTCGTCGCGCTATGGCCGATCAAGAAACGCTATGTCATCGACCGCGTGCTGTTCTGGGTCGCGGCGTTGTCGGCGGTCAACCTGATCGCGCGCCCTATCGTGCTGTTGTCGCTCGGCGGCGGCTTCGACAGCTATGACGGCTTTCAGCAGTCGGTCTATTGGACGACGGTACAATTTACCCAGGCGATGGTGTCGATCACGGCGGCGATCAGCCTGATGGTCGCGGTCGCGATCGACCAGATCAGCGAGCTGCGCCGCCAGGTCGACGACGATAAACTCTCGGGCCTGCTCAACCGCCGCGGGTTCGAGGCAAAGGCCGGGTCGGCGCTGCGCCGCTGCATCGACGACGATCGCCCGGTGGCATTGATGATCGCCGACCTCGACCGCTTCAAGCAGGTCAACGACAGCTATGGCCACGCCGTCGGCGACGCGATCATCGCCGCGTTCGGGGCGCATGTGCGCGCCATCGCCCCCGCCGAAATGATCGCCGGTCGCATCGGCGGCGAGGAATTTGCGCTGCTCGTCCCCGGCGCGGGGATCGAGATGGCGCGCCAGTTCGCCGAAGCGGTGCGCACCGGCCTCGCCGCCGCCGCCGCCGACCGCATCCCGGCGGCGCTCGTCCCGACGACCAGCATCGGGCTGACCATCGGCACCCCCGGCGCCAATCTGTCGGCATTGATGCACGAGGCAGATCAGGCGCTTTACGAAGCCAAGCGCACCGGCCGCAATCGTGTCCGCACTTTCACCCCAAAATCGGTCCGCCTGGCCGCAGGCGGAAACTGACGCACCGGTGTGATCCGGGTCATCGTCGCCATGGCATCGGCCGGGTAACGGGTTCAAATTGCAACGCCGTCGATTATTGCGCCAAGCCACTCGAGAGACAGGAGAAGATATGAAACTCATCGCCGCCACCCTCGCCGCGCTGCTCCCCCTGTCGGCGTGCGCCGAGGCTGAAACCCCGCAAGCCGAACCCGCCAAACCCGCCGCCAGCGAACCCAAAATCAGTCCCTCCATCCCGATCAGCGTCAAGGAAGCCCGCCGCGGCCCGGTCGACCTCACCCCGTACATCGGCAAATATCCGTTCGACGTCGTCAGCGGCCATCGCTTCCTCGATCATCCGTCAGTCAAGGCGGCAATCGCCGCCGCCGTCCCCGACGCCGACGCACGGGCACAGGTTGTTTTTGCCGACAACGGCCTCGGCCTGCCGATCGCCCGCGTCGCGGGCGGGCGCATCCTTGCTTGGGGCGGCGCTCGCCGTGCCGAAGATCGCTATAATTGGTCGGTGGTCGTCGCCCCCGACGGAACAAATCCTGAAGTGTGCGTTTTCGAAGCGGTCGGCGACGACCCGGAACGCTGGTCTTCGACCTGGTACGCTCCCGGCCAGCCGACGATTATGAAACAGCGCGGCTGCCCATCGGCGGCAGAGGATTATCCAGCCGCCGAGATCGTAGCGGGATAGCGGGCAGGCGCAGTCGGCTACACGCAACCCGACGTAGTTGACGCGCCGCCCCGAAAACGACAGACCTGCGCCGTCTGGCAAGAAAGGGACGGTTTTCATGCGCAAACTGGTAATTCTCGGTGCGAGCCTGCTCGCACTTTCGTCGCAGCTGGCTTTTGCGCAGGATATGCCGCCCCTGACCCCAGCGGCACAGGAAGAGGCCAGCCCCACCCCCGCCGCAACACCCGGATCGGCAATCGGCAGCGCGCGCACCGCGCCCGAACGCCGCCTGACCGGTGCCGACCTGTTCGACCTCGCCATCGCCGCTGATCCGCAGATCAGCCCCGACGGGCGCCACATCGCCTATGTCCGGCGCCAGAACGACATCATGTCCGACCGCGCGGTCAGCTCGGTCTGGCTGATCGACACCGCGACCGGCGAAGAAATCCCGCTCGCCGGGCGGCAGGGCGGTGCCTTTGCGCCGCGCTGGTCGCCCGACGGCAAGCGCCTGGCCTATGCCTCGACCGAGGGGGGCAGCGCGCAACTGTGGGTGCGCTGGATGGCGGGCGGCGAGGCGGTGCGCCTGACCGGCCTGCCAACCGCGCCCTCGTCGCTTGCCTGGGCGCCCGACGGGCGTTCGCTCGCCTATACCATGCTGGTCAAGGACGAGGGGCTGAAACTCGGCGCCGCGCCCGCGAATAAACCGAAGGGCGCGACCTGGGCCGAACCGCTCGAAGTCCGCGACCTCCTCACCTACCGCGCCGACGGGCAGGGCTATGTCGAACCCGGATTCGAAAAAATCTTCCTCGTCCCCGCCACCGGCGGCGCGCCGCGCCAGCTGACCTTTGGCCCCTATCACGACAATGGGCCCTTGAGCTGGTCGCGCGACGGCCGCACGCTGTATTTCGCCGCCAATCGCAAGCCCGACTGGGAAACCGACCCGCTCGAAAGCGAGGTCCACGCGCTCGACGTCGCCAGCGGCCGCATCAGCGCGTTGACCGACCGCAACGGTCCCGACGCCAACCCGCTCGTTTCGCCCGACGGCGGCAAGATCGCGTATCTCGGCTTCGACGACGCCCGCCGCGCCTATGAAAACACCCACCTCTATGTGATGAACCGCGATGGTTCGGGGCGCCGCAGCCTCACCGAAAATTGGGATTACAGCGTCGACGCGATCGCATGGGGCGACGGCGGCCGCGCGCTCTACGCGCAATATGACGATCATGGCGAAACCAAAATCGCACGCATCGGCCTCGACGGATCGGTGCGCGACGTCGCCAAGGGATTGTCGGGCGGCGGCATGGACCGCCCCTATACCGGTGGCAGCTTCACTGTGTCCGACGGCGGCGCGATCGCCTTCACCGGCGGCACCGCGACCCGCCCCGCCGAGGTTCAGCTGGCGCGCGGCGGTTCGGCGCGCATCCTCACCGACCTCAACCGGTCTTTGCGCGAAGTCAAATCGCTCGGCGAGGTCCGCAAGATCACCACCCCGTCCAGCCACGACGGCAAGACGATCGAGGGCTGGCTGACCCTGCCCCCCGGCTATGTCGAGGGGACCAAGGTGCCGCTGATCCTCGAAATCCACGGCGGCCCCTTCACCGCCTATGGCCCGCATTTCTCGACCGACAACCAGCTCTACGCCGCGGGCGGCTACGCCGTCCTTTCCGCCAACCCGCGCGGCTCGACCAGCTATGGTGAGGCGTTCGCGCAGGAAATCGACAAGGCCTATCCGGGCAATGATTATTTCGACCTGATCAGCATCGTCGACCGTGCGATCGCGCTCGGCGTCGCCGATCCCGACGCTTTGTTCGTCACCGGCGGGTCGGGCGGCGGGGTGCTGACCAGCTGGATCGTCGGGAAAACCAACCGCTTCAAGGCTGCGGTCACCCAGAAGCCGGTGATCAACTGGACAACCCAGGCGCTCACCGCCGACGGCCCCGCCTTTTTCGGCCCTTATTGGCTCGGTGCAATGCCGTGGGAAAAGCCCGAACTTTACTGGTCGCTGTCGCCGCTGTCGCTTGTCGGCAATGTCGAAACCCCGACCCTCGTCGTCGTCGGCGCCGAGGATTACCGCACCCCCGTCAGCGAATCAGAGCAATATTACACCGCGCTCCGCCTCCGCGGCGTCCCCACCGCGCTCGTCAAGATCCCCGGCGCCAGCCACGGCGGCATCGCCGCGCGCCCGTCGCAATCGGCCGCTAAGGCCGCCGCGATCCTCGCCTGGTTTGCCAAATATCGCCAGGGCTGGACGCGTCCGGCGACGCCCGCGCGCTGATCCTCCAGCGCGGCTGTGATCGCGATCACCGCAGCGCCGCCGCCAGTGCGATAGCATTGCCCTGTTCTGCCCGAACCGGAAAAACATATGTGTCGCCAGCTCGCCCTCGCCGTCCTCCCGCTGCTCCTGCTCGCCCCCGGCGCTGCCGAAGCACGCTTGCCCCCGCTCGCCGGCCAGCCACCGATCGCCAGTCCACCGTACCGTGAAACTTGGCGCTACACCTGCGACGTCGAACAACAGCTCGCGGGCGGCACCGTCACCCTCACCCGCCTGTTCACTGACGAAGGCAAGCTCGATGGCGGCGATTTCATGCGCTGGACCGCGACCGGATATGATCCGCAAAAGACACAGCGCCCGCTCGAACTCGAACTCTCCTACATCTGGGAGCCCGCGCGCCAACCCGTGATCGTGGACCGCGAGATCGACGTCAAATTGCGCGTCGGCATCGACGCCACCCTGCCCGAAGTCGCGCTGCTCCAGATCCAGCGCCCCTTCCCGGTCCAGCCGCACGGCATCATCGGCAGCACCGCGCTGTCGACCCAGATCTTCCCCTATGGCGCGCACGACGCCACCAATGGCCATGGCGAGCTGCCACTCGGCGACTTACTCGCTTACGCCGAAGGGTACAACGCGCTCAGCTGGACGCTGATCCGCCCGTCCGACCGCCTCGGCGGCAGCTCGGAACTCGCGCGCGGCACACTCGACATCGCGGCGCTGCGCCAAGCGGTCGCGGCGCTCCCCGCCCTGCGCACAGCGCTCGCCGCCAAAACTCCCGACCCCATCGCGCGCTGTACCCGCGTCCTGTGGCCCGACACTCTTAGATATTGAGCCAAGCCCATGAACGCCCATATCCATTCATCGGACATTCTGCACCACCGTGCCAAGCCGCACGCCATGATCGACACCATCATCATTGCCGACGATCACCCGATGTTCCGCGCCGGGCTGGGCCAGCTGGTCGGCAGCGCCTTTCCGCATCTGGCGATCCACCAGGCCGGGACCGTTGACGAGATGCTGTGCGTCGCCGAACGCGAGGGCGCGCCGCAGCTGTTCACCATCGACCTGCTGTTCCCCGGCATGGACCCGGCTGAGACGCTGCCGATGATGCGCCGCCGTTTCCCGCGTTCGTCGATCGCGGTCGTGTCGATGCTCGACGATGACGCGACGATCGATCGCGTGATGGGTTATGGCGCCGATGCCTATATCGCCAAATCGGTGCGCCCCGACCGGATGGTCGCGGGGCTGCACGCGCTGCAACAGGGTGAGTTTGTCGTGCTCAAGCCCGACCAGCCTTCGGTCCAAACGATGCCCGCGCCGCCGCCCGCGCTGACCGACCGCCAGATCGAAGTGCTGACGATGCTCGCACAGAAACAGTCGAACAAACAGATCGCGCGCAGCCTCGACCTGTCGCACTTCACCATCCGCAACCATGTCTCGCACCTGTTGCGCACCATGGGTGCGACCACGCGCAGCGAACTCGCCGACAAGGCGCGCCACGCCGGCCTCATCGCTTAACCCCGCGCGCGGGAACCCAAGTCCCCGCCACGCGTAAACCCGGTGACACCAACAAATGGAGGCAATATCGGTGGATATTCGGCATCTTACGCTCATGGCTGCGGCCGGCATCGGTCTGGCGGGCTGCAACGTCAGCGACGCGCCGCCGTCCGACGAAACGGCCACCACCACCGCTTCCGACACAGGCGTCACCCGCGAACCAATGGCGGCGCCTGAACAAGCCCCCGTCGCCCGCATGCCCGCGCAGGCGGCGATCCAGAGCCAGCCCGGCCCCGAGGGGTCGCAGCTCGACCTGCTGAAGGTCGCAGTCACCGGCGACATATTGACCGTCACCCTGCGCTGTTCCAGCCCGGAGAAATACAACAGCCAGTCGTTCAATGTCGACAAGATCAGCCTCATCGACGATGCCACGTCGCAGCGCATCGGCGTGCTGAAGGACGACAAGGCCGACTGGATGGCGTCGAACGTCTCGGGCAACAATCTGAGCACCCAATGCGGGGTCAAACCCGGCATCATCTGGGCCAAATTCCCCGCGCCGCCGGCCACCAGCCCGACGGTGTCGATCAACCTGCCCAAGGTCGCCCCCTTCGACGGCGTCCCGGTTACGCGATGACGCGCTTCGCGCTTGTGCTGCCCGCGCTGGCGCTCTCTTCCTGCGCCCCCGCCTCCGACAGCGAGCCGCCGCCTGCGCGCGATACGCCGACCGCGGCCGCGCCCGCCGCAGCAACCCCCGCCCCCACGTCCGCCCGCGGCGGTGTCACCGGCACGGTCAGCAATCTGACCGGCGACATCAGCGGGCTGAACGTCCGCGTCACCGACATGGGCACGATCATCGATCTCGCCGCCGATGCCCTGTTCGAATTCGACAAGGCCGACCTGACCCCCGCCGCCGAGGCGCAGCTGCAAAAGGCCGCGGCGCTGATCCGCAAGGCGCCCCCCGGCGGCATCCAGGTCATCGGCCACACCGATGCCAAAGGCGACGATGCCTATAACCAGCGCCTGTCCGAAACCCGCGCGCGCACCGTCGCGGACTGGTTCGGGCGCCAAGTCGGCGTGCGCCAGCGCGCATTCGCGGTGTCGGGCAAGGGCGAAACCGCCCCCATCGCGCCCAATGAGACCGCCACCGGCGCCGACGACCCCGCCGGCCGCACAACGAACCGCCGCGTCGAGGTCATCCTGCCGCGCTAATCCACCGGCAGATTGTCGTCCGCAAATTCGGCCTCGTCCGCCTGCTCCTTGGCGCGCCGCGCCGCCAGCCGGTCGAGCCCCGCGCCGCTCGCCCGCTCGCCGCAGCGCAAACATTCGCCCGTCTCGGCCTCATGCGCCCAATCGTCAGCCTGCATCGCCTTCCGCATCGTATGCAGCTTGTCACGCAATCGCTGCTTTGCGCTGCCCGGATAGAAATATTTGGTCGCGTCGACATCGAACCGCCACCCCTCCAAAAATTCCGCGGTCGTGATCGCGGTTGCGGCATCGACCCGCGCCGCCTCCGCCGCCGCCTCGGCCGCCGCGTCCTCGTTCAATTCGCCGCGCTTGATCAGCAGCGCGAGCAGCGCGTCCGACGGCGCGATCCGCCGCTCGACCTCGCGCCCGCCGCGGATCACCACCGTCTCGCGCCCCTCGACCGCGCGCTGATACGCCACCGCCTCCAGCCCGCGCAGCGCCTTGGCCAGCGCCTCGCGGCACGCCGCATCGAACGGCGCGAACAGGCTGCGCGACCGGTTGACCGACGTCCGGCTGACCCCCGCCACCCGCGCCGCATCGCTGACGCACCCGGTCTTCGCCAGCACCGCCAGAAACACCCGCGTCCGCGCCGCGGTAAACCCGTCCTCGCGCACCCGCAGCCCCGGCATGAAGGGATTGGTCTTTTTGCTCCCCTCCCGCCTCTCTCCGATCCCCTCCCGCTTGCGGGAGGGGCAGCGAGACTTGCGAACTTGTTCGCTAGTCGCAGCGGGGAGGGCCGCAGCACCACCCTCTGCAACCCCGGCCGCCCCCCACGAACCCCGCTCCACCAAACGCCCCACACGAATCTCCCATACCATTTCTGGATAGAACGATATGCGTTATGAACCTATCTGGTTATTTTGTCAAGCCGAAACGCACCGCCCCCATCGCTGCCGCGCCGTTAACCGCACCTGCAAACACCCTGTTCGCCCGCAAGCCCTAGCCATAGCGCCGGGACCAACGCGCCAGACACCAGCGGGAACAACGCATGACCAGACCCAATTTGCGCACCGACCAGCGCGGCGCCACCGCGATCGAATATGGCCTGATCGCGGCGCTGATCGCGCTCGCCAGCCTCATCGCCTTCCAGATGCTCGGCCTCAGCCTCGCCAATATCTTCAACACGATCAACAACGCGCTGAATTAGGGTGCTGCGCCAGCCCCGCCACGCCCCCCATGCGCCATTGTCCAAATCTTCGTCACCCCGGACTTGATCCGGGGTCCCGCTCAGCAACGGTGAAGAAGCGGGACCCCGGATCAAGTCCGGGGTGACGAAACGGGGGGAAGCTTCCCCCCCAACCCCTATTTCCTCACCACCCGCGCCACGACCTTGATCTCGACCACCGCGGTCGGCTCGTACAACCGCGACACCCCGATCGCGGTCCACGCCGGAAAGGGCGCCTTCACATGGCGGTTCTTGACCGCGGCAAAGCCGTCGATGTGCGCAGCCAGGTCGGTGTGAAAGGTGGTGATGTCGACCACATCGTCCCAGCTCGCCCCCGCGCGCGCCAGCGTCGCGGCGATATGCGCAAAAGCGCGCTCATATCCGGGCGCCAGATCGCTCTCCCCCTTCGCCGGCCCCGCGACCACCCCTGAAAGGTAAATCGTGTCGTCCGCGATCACCGCGGTCGCATAACCGACGGCCTCCTGAAACGCCCGCGCCTCGGGATTTTCGGGCATCAGGACGTTGGCGGGATCGCGGGCTGTGGCGGTGGCGGGCAAAAGCCCCGCGGCTAAGATGGTGATGACGCTCGTCGCTTGTTTGATCCTCATAATGCCCCCTTGATCCTCATAATGCCCCCTCTTGGCGATGACAGGGTTGGAAGGTGAAAGCTGGCGGCGAGGCACACGAGCGTGCTTCGGGGCCGGATGCGATCGTCCGATTGGGGGCTTTTGCATCGGTCACCGTGGGGTCTACGCAAGCGCCCTGTTGCTCGCCGCACCGAGCCGCTGTCGGCGCAATGTCCGACAGCGGCGACGGCCGATATGCTTGCGCTTAGAGCAGGCTGACAGGGATCGCCTGTTCTTCGCCATCGACGAAAATCCGTCCCTGCGCGATTTCCACCCTTTTTGGTTGACCGTCCGCACCACGTGCAAAACTGCGAAACGCGAAAGTCGGTGCTTCATTCGCATCAACGGTGATCTGCGCGAGCATTTCTGCGGCGAGCG
The DNA here is from genome assembly GCA_018823905.1 of Alphaproteobacteria bacterium. GTDB lineage: Bacteria > Pseudomonadota > Alphaproteobacteria > Sphingomonadales > Sphingomonadaceae > Sphingopyxis. Next base: position 32,394 of record JAHJHL010000192.1, on the reverse strand, counting down.
CCTCACCCAGCATCAGGCTGCGGCTGTTGTCCGTGCGCCAATGAACCCCGCCCATCGAGCGGCCCATCGCGACATTTTCCGCCAACTTGTTGAGTTCGCCTTCGATCGTAAGCTTTTCGGCAATCGAGTCAGGCAGCGGTTCGCGATTGTCGAAGCGTTTTATGCCATCCAGCCCGGTTTCCGACGGTGTCGACCCGTCGGGAAGATTCGGTCGATAGGCAATGATCGGCGCACCGCTGCCGTAGGGTTCGGCCCGCTCGCCCAGCGTGCAAAAGGCAATCGGAACATCCTCGCCGTCTGCCTCGGTGGTGAAGGTCAGGAAGTAGGCCTTCAGCACCGTCACACACGCCCCGGCGACGGTCGCATGACCCGCGCCATAGGCGGGATGCGTCGGACTGCCCGAGGAAAACGCCATCGGCAGCAGCATCGTTTGGTCGCCGCCATTGGCGGCGCCGGTGATCTGCCTGATCCGGGCGATCGCATCGGTATCGTCGATCCAGCGCGGCAGCGAATAGTCGCGCCGCGTCCCGCCAACGCCGACGTTCTGCACATGGACCAGTCCGCCATAGGCCTCGGGCCGCAGGCGCAGGTTGACCTGCCATTTCTGATGCCAGACCACCTTGAGCGCCCGCGTCGCGACTTCGGACACCAGCGCCAGGATATGCGGGCCGCCAAGGACGCCAAAGCCTGCCTCGCGATCGGGCAGCGCGCCCTTGACGATGCCGTTTCCGACGTCGTGATAGGGATTGCCGAGCGGCCATTTTGCACCACCCGACAAAAGGATCAGCGCAGCATTGAAATAGGCCTGATGCAGCGCGTCCTTGTTCACGAAGCGCGCCAGATCGCGCATCGTGCAGATATAGCGCTCGTCGGGCTCGTACCGCCCTCCTTCGTCGGCATTTGAAAAGACCGACTCGTTTGATCCGCCATAGCTATTGCCCGAATCGTCGCGCGCCGAATCCTGCGCCTTCAGCCAGTCGTCGAACGCGGTGAGGTAGTCGAGCCCGGATTTATAGGGGCGTTGGCGCTGGTCGATGCGCTGGGTGCCGAATACCGCCGGGCGCAGGAAGAACTGGCTAACCAGCGGGCCAATTTCGTCGCCGGGCAAGCCCAGGCGAAAGAGCGTTTCTTCTTCGAACTCCTCGAAAGCAGCCGCAGAACCGGGAACGTCCAGCCCCAGGATAAACCGATCCTCCGGCCCGTCGCTGTTGGGCGGGACAGGTTTCTCGAACTTGGCGTCATTGGTAACAAAGCTCGAACGGATTGCCTGCTTGAATCGCTTGTTGATCTCTTTCTTTGCTTTGTCGACCAGCGGGTCTGCGGTCGACGCGCTGCCGTCGAACTGCCCGACATCAAGGTCGCGCAGCGCAGCCATCCAGTAAAGTTCGACCATTTCGGCGGCCGTCGTGTTCGATGTGACGCCAGGTGCCGGAGGCATCCAATATTCGGCCGGATGGTGGGTCAAACGATCTGCCGCCAGCCCCGCTTGCGGATTGGTGAACTGCGCCGCGGCGCGATACGCTCCGTCGTCGCTGGGCCGCGTGACCGCGCGCGCAGGCCCCGGTGGCACATGCGAAAAACCGCTGCCATCCCCCCGGGTACCTGCGACCAGCGCCGCAAAGGCCGCGGGATCGACTTCGCCAAACTCATTATGTGGCAGGGTCTTGTGAAAACTGCCGACGCCGCGCACGGCCTCGGTTCCGATCGTCCAGATACGATTCGTATCGCCATTTCCGTTTTTCATGTGGATTTCCTTTGCGGATCGCCGGAATCCGCAAGCCAAGGTGGAAAGCCTTTCTGTCGGCCTCGAAAGGCGCAACCTGGGACCGTGGTCCACTATTATATCGTTGGCGACCTTGTTGGATTGCAATACTACGTCGTTTAAGCTGATGTTTCCATAAAATTTTTCAATGAATAATTGGCGTCCAATATATTATTTTTCTCTTACTTATTTTGATCTTAGAAAGTTAAGTCTTCGGATACCAAATTTCGGAATTGCATACGGCACTGTGACGGGGTCCCAGTTTATCCCCATCGTCCACTGACCAGCGCGAAGAAAAATCTAGCTATCCGGGATCCTGCGTTGCACACGCGCTGACGCCCGATGCAACCATCCCACCCCCTTGCATTTCCCCACCCCCCGCGTAAGGCGTCCCCAACAAAAACCGCGCGCGCGACTCCTGCTGGCCCCGCTCTCCCGCCACGCCAGCGGACGGTCTTCCCCCGCCGCGCCAACAGGGGACTGCTGCAAGATGACGACCACCGGACATGACACGCTGGGCACCCGTTCGACGCTGAGCGTCGGCGGCAAGGATTATGCCTATTATTCGCTCGACAAGGCCGCAGCCAAGCTGGGCGATGTGTCGCGCCTGCCGTTTTCGATGAAGGTGCTGCTCGAAAATCTGCTGCGCTTCGAGGATGGCGGTTTCACCGTGTCGACCGACGATGTTCAGGCGCTGATCGACTGGCAGAAAGACCCCCATTCGAACCGCGAGATTCAGTATCGCCCGGCGCGCGTGCTGCTCCAGGATTTCACCGGCGTGCCCTGCGTCGTCGATCTCGCCGCGATGCGCGATGCGATTGCCAAGCTGGGCGGCGACACGACCAAGATCAACCCGCTTGTCCCCGTCCACCTCGTCATCGACCACAGCGTCATGGTCGACGAATTCGGCCACCCCAAGGCGTTCGAACAGAATGTCGAGATCGAATATTATCGCAACGGCGAACGCTATGACTTCCTGAAATGGGGGTCGAAAAGCCTCGACAATTTCAAGGCGGTCCCCCCGGGCACCGGCATCTGCCACCAGGTCAATCTGGAACATATCGCGCAGGCGGTGTGGTCGAGCCAGGACGCCGACGGCACCACGATCGCCTATCCCGACACCTGCGTCGGCACCGACAGCCACACGACGATGATCAACGGGCTGGGCGTGCTCGGCTGGGGCGTCGGCGGGATCGAGGCCGAGGCCGCGATGCTGGGCCAGCCGGTGTCGATGCTGATCCCCGAAGTCGTCGGCTTCAAGCTGACCGGCGCGCTGAAGGAAGGCGTCACCGCGACCGACCTGGTGCTCACCGCGACGCAGATGCTGCGCGCCAAGGGCGTCGTCGGGCGTTTCGTCGAGTATTTCGGTCCCGGTCTCGCGTCGCTGTCGCTCGCCGACCGCGCGACGCTCGCCAATATGGCGCCCGAATATGGCGCGACCTGCGGTTTCTTTGGCATCGACGACAAGACGCTCGACTATATGCGCCTGACCGGGCGCAGCGCAGAAAATGTCGCGCTGGTCGAAGCTTATGCCAAGGCGCAGGGATTGTGGCTGTCGGCCGACATGGCCGATCCGGTGTTCACCGACACGCTGGAACTCGACATGGGGACCGTCGTCCCGTCGCTGGCGGGGCCGAAGCGGCCGCAGGACAAGGTCATCCTGACCGAGGTCGACGATGTGTTCAATTCGGACCTGGCGTCGGTGTACAAGCATGACGGCATCAAGCGGGTGCCGGTTGCGGGCAAGGATCACGACATCGGCGACGGCGACGTCGTCATCGCCGCGATCACCAGCTGCACCAACACCTCGAACCCCGGGGTCATGGTCGCCGCGGGTCTGGTCGCGCGCAAGGCGAACGCCTTGGGCCTGAAGCCGAAGCCGTGGGTCAAGACATCGCTCGCGCCGGGATCGCAGGTCGTCACCGACTATTTCGACCGCGCCGGCCTGACCGCCGATCTTGATGCGGTCGGCTTCAACCTTGTCGGTTATGGCTGCACCACCTGCATTGGCAATTCTGGGCCGCTCGCGGGGCCGATTTCGGAAGCGATCAACGGCAACGACATCGTCGCCGCGTCGGTCATCTCGGGCAACCGCAACTTCGAAGGCCGCGTGTCGCCCGACGTGCGCGCCAACTTCCTCGCCTCGCCGCCGCTGGTTGTTGCCTATGCGCTCAAAGGCACGGTGACCGAAGATTTCACCACCACCCCGATCGGCCAGGACCAATCAGGCAAGGACGTCTTCCTCGCCGACATCTGGCCGACCAATCAGGAAGTCGCCGACACGATGGCGGCGTGCATCGACCGCGATATGTTCGAGGCGCGCTACGAGCATGTCTATCGCGGCGACGTACATTGGCAGAAGATCGAGGTCGAAGGCTCGGACACCTATCAGTGGCGCGCCGGTTCGACCTATGTCGCCAACCCGCCGTATTTCGAGGGGATGACGATGACCCCGGCGCCGGTGTCGGACATCATCGACGCGAAGCCGCTCGCGATCCTGGGTGACAGCATCACGACCGACCACATCAGCCCCGCCGGCAGCATCAAGGCGGACTCGCCGGCCGGAAAATGGCTGATGGAACATCAGGTTAACAAGGCCGACTTCAACAGCTACGGCGCTCGCCGCGGCCACCACGACGTGATGATGCGCGGCACCTTCGCCAACATCCGCATCAAGAATGAAATGGTTCCCGGCATCGAGGGCGGCATGTCGCGCTATGGCGCCGAAGTCATGCCGATCTACGACGCCGCGATGCGCCACAAGGCCGACGGCACCCCGCTCGTTGTCATCGCGGGCAAGGAATATGGCACCGGCTCGTCGCGCGACTGGGCGGCGAAGGGCACCAACCTGCTCGGCGTTCGTGCGGTGATCGTCGAGAGTTTCGAGCGTATCCATCGCTCGAACCTCGTCGGCATGGGCGTGCTGCCGCTGCAATTCATGGACGGCGACACGCGCGAAACGCTGGGCCTGACCGGCGACGACATCTTCACCATTACCGGCGTCGCGGACCTCAAGCCGCGCCAGATGGTGACGGTGAATGTCACCCGCGCAGACGGCTCGACCTTCAGCTTCGACACGCTCTGCCGCATCGATACCGCGAACGAGGTCGAATATTATATGAACGGCGGCATCCTGCACTACGTCCTGCGCAAGCTGGCGGCGTAAGCGGGGGCAACCCGGCATGGGCAAGCTGCTGATCCTTGTCATCGGTCTGGTTCTCGGCCTGCTCCTCGCCCGCTATCTGCGCGGGCAAAGGGCAGGCCGCGACCTCACCGCGCCGCCGCCTCGCCCGATGGTTCGCGTCGGCGACGAGCGGATCAACGACGAAGAAATCCGCGCCCTGCTCCGCCAGGACCGCAAGATCGAAGCAATCAAACTGGTCCGCGAACGCACCGGATTCAGCCTCGCCGAAGCCAAGGATGCGGTCGAGGCCCTCGAACAGACGATGCGCTGAACATCCTGTCCCCGACCGGGGTGCAGGCCACCCGAAGGGACGGCATATGGGCGTTTTGCAGATCGCGATCGAGGTTATCGGCTGGCTCGCCGCCGCCCTCATCCTCGCCAGCTACGTCCTGCTCTCGCTCGGCCGGATCGAACCGCGCGGCTATCTCTACCAATGGATGAACGTCATCGGAGCGAGCGGCTTTGTGCTGAACTCGGGCTATAATGGCGCGCTGCCCTCGGCGGGGCTAAACGTCGTGTGGGCCTTGATGGGGGTGTTCACCCTGTGGAGCGTGTGGCGCGCGCGCAAGGCGGCGGCCGCCACCGTCCACTAAGGCTTCGCCGCCGAATCCCACGCCGCGACTCTGGCTTTCGTATCGGCGAGCATGGTGTCGAGCCCCGCACGATCATGCAACTTCCCCCGCATGATCACCGTGTCGATCGCCCGCGTCGCCGCAATATCGTCCAGCGGATTGCGCGTCAGCAGCACCAGATCGGCGGCCATGCCGGGCTTGATCGCGCCATAACGATCGAGCCAGCCGAACCACGCCGGCCCCGCGCGCGCCGCCGACGCCAGCGCCTGCGCCGGGGTCAGCCCCTTTTCGACGAACAGCGCCATCTCGTCATGCAGCCCAAAACCGGGATAGTTGAAGCTGTTGAGAAACCCCGCGTCGGTCCCCGCGATAATCGGCACCCCGGCCTCGGCCAGCATTGGCAAGATCGTGCCGACATCCTCGATCTGCTTGTGCCGCGCCGCGATCGCGGCGGTATCGGCCTTCGCCGCACGCTCCACCCGCCAATCATAGGTTTTGCGCAGCTTTGGCCCGACATAGGCGAGGCCTGCATCCTTCGAATGATCGTCACGGTCGAGATAGGCGATGATGCGGCTGCCATTCAACGTCGGGGTGACGAACACCCCCTGTGCGGCAAAGCGGCGATAGGCGGCCATTGCGGTATCGCGGTCGAATCCGGCGTCGAGACGGCGGTTCGCCTCGGCGCGGTCGATGCGACCCGACGCGAAATCGGCCGCAATCGCCGCCTCGTCCTTCGCCCCCGCATTATACGCATAATCAAGATGCTCGATCGAGCTGATCCCGGCGTCGACCGCCTGCTGCACCGTCAGCGCCATCGGGATATGCCCCGAGGTGCGCAGGCCGAGCGCCTTCGCCTTACCCAGCGCATAGAGGAACAATTCGGGCTTCAGCGTGCTGTCGGTGATCTTGACGAAATCGACCTTGTCGCTGTCCTTGAGCCGGATGAGCGCGGCATCGACATCGGCCTCGCTGCCGACCTCGATCGTTCCTTTCCACAGCGGCTTGATCCCCTCGATCTTGGCGCCCGAGGTCAACAGGCGCGGGCCGAACAGACGGCCGCCCGCAATCTCGCCCCGCCAGCCGAGCACCTGATCGGGCAGGTCGCCCGACGCGTCGCGGATCGTCGTTATTCCGTTCGCGACATAGAGCGGCAACAGCGCCTTGTTCTCGTCGATCAGGTCGGGCCCGCCGCCAAAATGGACGTGCATGTCCCAGAGGCCGGGGATGAGGAACTTGCCCTTGCCCTCGACACGCCGCTCCCCGCGCCACTCGCGCGCGATCCTGTTGTCGGGGCCAACTGCGACGATATCCTCACCACGCAAGACAACTGCCTGCTCCGCCAACACCTTCGCCGCCGCGACATCAACCAGCGTTACATGGCGAATGATAACGTCGGCCTGCTTTGGCGCTGCCGATACCGGCGGCGACACAGCGAACAGCGCAGAGGCGAGCACGGCAAACAGGCGTTTCAAGGCGGACAATCCTTCCGAGCAGGAAAGCCCCTTAACGCCGCATGGGAGGGGACAACAAGACAAGAGGGATATGGTGGGCGCTGACGGGCTCGAACCGCCGACCCTCTCGGTGTAAACGAGATGCTCTACCAACTGAGCTAAGCGCCCCCGCAATTCGGGAAGCGCGCCCCTGCCACAAGCTGTGGCCTCTGGCAAGCGCACGCCTACTCCTCCAGTGCCTCGAAATAACGTGCCAGCGCGTCGCACGTGCCTTCGGCCAGCGCGATGAAGATGCGGCGGCCGTCGTGCGGGTCGGCATCTCGCACGAACAGCCCCGCGTCGGTCATCGTCTTGATCCAGCGCAGCGCCGTTGTAGCGGGAACGGCGGCGGCGATGCACAGGCTCGACACCGACACCGGCTGGCGTTCGAGCCGCGCGGCGTAGAGGTCGAGCAGCATGTCCCACGCCGGGTCGGCGAACAGGTCGGCGGGGAAATATTGTTCACGCATCCGCCGCTGACGCAGCATCCGGCGTACCGCCTTGGCGCGTTGCCGGTCGAGCATGCGTTCTTCGGGGACAAAGCTGCGCGGGATCGCGGCATAATCGCGCGTGGGCGAGCGCAGCTGCCCGGGGTATTCGTCCGGATCCTCGCCGCGAGGCGCAAAGCCCGTCGGGGCTCCGTCCAGCCCACCGCGCTGCCCCGCCAGATCGCCGAGCAGCCGCGAAATCCGCGCTACCTCGTCCTGCAAACGGTCGATCCGTTCCATCGCGTCGTCGCGCGCCACGTCATGAACCACCGGGTGCCGGGTGCGCCGCGCCGCCGCCAGCGCGACCAGCTTTTCGGTCGGGTCGGCATCGACAAGGAACTGGACGTGGAGCGACGCGGGAATCGCCGCCGCCACGCGATCGAGCGCGGTCAGCGAGGTTTCGCAGATCAGGTGGCACGCCTGCTCGCCAACTGCGGCGCAGATGTCGGCGAGCGTCGTGCCGTCCACCGTGTCCGCCGCCGCGAGCCATACGATGTCCAGCAGGCCGCTGTGCCGGATATAGCCCGCCGCCCGCGCTGGGGGCAGGATATGGGCAAGCCGCACCTCGGCAAGCGCCGCCGCATCAGGCAGCGCGGCAGGCGGACCGACGAACAGAAAAGGCGAAGCCGTACCGTCGCGAATCTGCCCGCCGACCGACAGCGGCGCCCATATGTCCGCGTCGTCGACACCGCGCAAAGGAAATGCCGGGATATCCTGCCGCATCGGCACTTCATGGTCCATCATGCTCATCGTCCCCGCTCCATCGCTCCACCTTGGCGTAACTATGTCGTCATTTCGGCGTCATTCACCTTTTGTTCGTTCCTATTTGCCGCCAAAATGGACCCAGACGATGACGGCTGCGCGAGTCGTTTAACGTCGCGCGAAGAAATGTTGATCCAACCTGGACATGGTTTGTTCTCATCGTCAACCGATAATTGACGCTTGCCAAGCCGCGACCGCCCGGTCAGGCCGAACCGATGTTTCGCGCCCCTTCTTCGCTCACGCGGCTGCGCTGGCGACGGCGCTTGCGGTCGCTGCTGGCCCTGCTGCTGCTTGTCGGGCTGGCCTTTGCGGCGTGGGTCTGGCTACCCGCACCCGTCCACGTCGTGCCGCTGGTCCATGTGATTGACGGTGACAGCCTGACGGTGCGACAGGATGGTGGGTCGGTGACGATCCGGCTGACGGGGATCGATGCTGTCGAATATCGGCAGGATTGCGCGCGCCGCGACGCCAGCCACTGGCCCTGCGGACGCGACGCGCGGACCACGCTCGAAAAACTGGCGGGACAAGGCCCGCTGCATTGCGAGGTCGCCGCAAAGGACCGCTACGACCGCACCCTCGCCGCGTGCCGCACCCGCCCCTTCCCCGACGGCATCGACCTCGGCGCCGAAATGGTCCGCTTGGGCTGGGCAGTGGTGACCAGCGACGACTATATGGTTGAGGAAGCCGAAGCGCAGGCGCAGCGCCGCGGCATCTGGCAGGGCGACTTTGTCCGACCCGCCGAATGGCGCGCGGCGCAGGGCCGCCCGGCGACCGCACTGGCAGCGCCCGACTCTTAGCGAGAACGCACCCGCTATGCCTCGGCGCCGTTTCGGGCTAGGGCGAGCGTCATGAACAGCCTGTTCCCCGTCATGATCGGCGGCGCGATCGGCGCCGGTGCCCGCCATCTGGTGGGGCAGGCGATGCTTGCGCGGCTTGGCCCCGGCTTTCCCTGGTGGACGCTGACGATCAATATCGTCGGCGGCCTGCTCATGGGGCTACTCATCGGTGCGCTCGCGCGCGGCGATGGTGTCAGCGACACGGTGCGGCTGTTCGTTGGCGTCGGAATCCTCGGCGGCTTCACGACCTTTTCCTCTTTCAGCATGGAATTCTGGATGCTTTTCGAACGCGGCCAAAACGCTCAGGCGGCCGCCTATGTCCTCGCGTCGGTGATCGGCGCGATCGCCGCGTGCTGGCTTGGCCTGTTCATCATGCGGCAGGTGCCGGCATGACCGACGCCAAGCCACAGCTCGACAGCGCCACGATTGCCGAGGAAGACGACGGCATCCGGCTCGATCGCTGGTTCAAGCGCCACCGCGAAGGGACGCCGCACGCGCTGCTCGCACGCTGGGCACGGTCGGGACAACTGACGCTCGACGGCAAAAAGGCCGACGTGTCGGACCGGATCGCGACCGGGCAAAAGCTGGTGATGCCGACGCCGCCGGTCGAAGCCGCGGCGCGTCCGGCGCGCAAGGGCCGCCCGCTGACCGATGCCGATATCGAGCTGGCGACCGGGATGATGATTCACCGCGACGCGAGCGCGATCGTGCTCAACAAGCCGCCGGGGCTGGCAACGCAGGGCGGCACCAAGACCGACAGCCATGTCGACGGACTGCTCGACGCGCTGAAATTCGACGGGCCGACGCGGCCCAAGCTGGTCCACCGGCTCGACAAGGACACCTCGGGCGCGCTGCTGATCGCGCGCACGCCCAAGGCGGCGGCTTATTTCGCCAAAAGCTTTTCGAACCGCAGCGCGAAAAAGACCTATTGGGCGCTGATCGTCGGCGTGCCCGACATCCAGCAGGGCGAAATCGACCTGCCGCTGGCCAAGCAGCCCGGATCGGGTGGCGAAAAGATGCACGTCCATGACGACGGGCTGCCGTCGAAAACCCGCTACCGCGTCATCGAGCGGGCGGGGAACAGTGCGGCGTGGGTCGAGCTGCAGCCGCTGACCGGGCGCACGCACCAGCTGCGCGTCCATATGGCGGCGATCGGCCATCCGATCGTCGGCGACGGCAAATATGGCGGCAAGGGCGCGTTTCTGACCGGGACGATCAGCCGCAAGATGCACCTGCACAGCCGCCGCCTGCGCATCGATCACCCCGACGGCGGCGCGATCGACGTGCAGGCCGCAGTGCCTGACCATTTCGCCGCCAGCCTCGATGCGCTGGGCTTCGACCTGCTGCTCGGCGAGGTCGGGATCGACGCACAAGAAAAAGGTCCGCCGCCCAGATCGGCGCTGAAGGCGCAGGCCAAGGCGCACAGCAAGCAGATCCGCAAGTTGCGGCGCGGCGAGCGGCGTGGCCGCAGCGCCGACAGCAAGCCGACCGACTTTGCAGGGAAATCGGCAAAGGAAAAGGCGAAGGCGGGTAAGCCCGGCAAACCGGCGGCGAAGAAACCGGCGGGCAAAAAGCCAAGTGCCAAGAAGCATCCGGCGCGTCCCGCCAAACCGAGCTGATGCACCCCAATAGCGCCTTCCGGCCGCGGCAGGACGATCTGGCCGAGCTGCTGGTCCGCGAGATCGGCTTCGCCGCGATCTTTGCCGCCACCCCCGACGGGCCGCGCGTCGCGCATGTCCCGGTGGTGCTGAGCGACGATCGGGCCACGCTGCAATTCCACCTCGCGCGCGGCAATGCGCTGACCCGTCACCTCGACGGCGCAACTGCCCTCGCCGTGGTGCAGGGGCCGGATGCCTATGTCAGCGCCAGCTGGTATGCCGACGCCGATCAGGTGCCGACGTGGAACTATGTCGCGATCGAAATGGAGGGCGTCGTCAGCAAGCTCGAAGACGCCGCGCTGATCGCGCAGCTCGACACGCTGTCGGCAAATCATGAGGCGCGTGTCGGTGCCAATCCGCCATGGACCCGCGACAAGATGAACCCGGCGCTGTTCAGCAAGATGACCGGCGCGATTACCGGTTTCGAGCTGCGGATCACCGCTTGGCGGCCGACGATCAAGCTGTCGCAGAATAAGCCCGCCGACGAGCGCAACAGGGTCATCGCAGGCGTTGAGGCAAGCGGCCATGGCGCGCTCGCACAGTTGATGCGCCACCTCGGCGGCGATAAGGAAGCGACATGACCCCCGCCAATGACGCGCTCGCCAAAAAACGATATTTCGCCATCGTCGCGATGCGCCTTGCGGGCGCGTTGCTGGTGCTGATCGGTTTCGTGCTGATTCGCGGCGGTTGGGAACTGGCGGGGCAGCCGACCGACCGCTGGATTGGCGTCGCGTTGGTGCTGATTGGCGCGTTCGATTTTGCAGTGATGCCGCGGCTGCTCGCGCGCCGCTGGCGTTCGCCCAGAGACCTGTGAAGCGCTTCTGGAAAGACGTCGCCATCGTCCTGCAGGACGGTGGCTGGGGCATCGCGCTCGACGGACGGTCGATGCGCACCCCGCACCGCGCACCGCTCGCCGTCGCCAGCACAGCGCTGGCCGAAGCGATTGCGGTCGAATGGCAGGCGCAGGGCGATACGATCGATCCACGCGCGATGCCGATGACCGGGCTCGCCAACGCCGCGATCGACCTCGCGACGCCCGACCCGGTTGTGTTCGCCGAACCCATCGCCGCCTATGCCGCGACCGACCTTCTCTGTTATCGCGACGACCGCGATGCGGCGTTGCAGGCGGAGCAGGTGGCGGCGTGGAACCCGGTATTGGCCTGGGCCGAGGCACAATTCCGGGTCGAGTTCATCATCACGCAGGGAATACTCCCCGTCGACCAGCCGCCCGCGACGGTCGCGGCGCTGCGCTCCGCCACGCTGGGGCATGACCCGTGGACGATGACGGCGCTGACGCCGCTGGTGACGATCGGCGGGTCGCTGGTCGCTGGCTTGGCCTGCATCGAGCAGGCGTTCGACCCCGAAGATTTGTGGGAAGCGGTCAGCCTCGATCAATTATATCAGGAACGCCGCTGGGGCGCCGATGCCGAGGCGCAGGCGCAGCGCGCCGCGCACAAGCGCGACTGGGACAATGCGGTGCGGTTTTTGGGGTTTCTCTAGTTTGATCCTCCCTGTGGCGAAGCCATGGGGAGGTGGCAGCGCGAAGCGCTGACGGAGGGGCCATGGCACTACCGTCGCTGCCCCTCCATCACTTGCTTCGCAAGCGGTCCCCCTCCCCATCGCTGCGCGACAGGGAGGATCTCAATCCGCGAAATTTGGCTTCCGCTTCTGCATCCCGGCCATCACCGCCTCCATCTGGTTCGGGGTGCGGATGACCTTGACCTGCTCGTCACTTTCGGCCTGCAAAATCTCCGCGTCAGTCGCGTCGGCCAGCATGTTGCACAGCCGCTTGGCGCCGCGGATCGCATGCGGATTCTTGTCGGCGATCACCGCCGCCAGCTCCATCGCTTTCGCCAGCGGATCGTCGGAGACATGCGTCGCAAAGCCGAGCAGCTTCGCTTCCGAACCGTTGAATTCGCGGTTGGTATAGATCATCTCGCGCAGCACATCGTCGGCGACCTGCGTGCGCCACAGCGCCATGCCCGCAACGTCAGGAACCAGCCCCCAGCGCATTTCCATAATCGCGATCCGCGTGTCGGGGTGGACGACGCGGATGTCGGCAGCGGCCATGATCTGGCTGCCCGCCCCGAACGCCACGCCATGCACCGCGGCGATCACCGGCACCGGGATTTCGCGCCAGCCCCACGCGGCATATTGCGCGTTGTTGGCGATGCCCTTGGTGCGATCGGCCAGCGTGCCGCCCGCGCTGCTTGCGCCCGGATCACGCTCATTGTTCAGGCTCGACAGGTCGAGCCCGGCGCAAAAGGCGCGCCCCTCGCCCGACAGCACGACGACGCGCAGGCCGGTCATTGCCTTGAGCGTATCAACGGCTTCGGTCAGCGCCGCCCACATCGCTGGGTCGAGCGCGTTCATCTTGTCAGCGCGGATCAGGCGGACGTCGGCGATGCCGCCGTCGAGCATGGTGATGGAAATGCGGTCTTTCACGGGATTATCCCTTTCAGCGTGTCAAAGCGGCTTCGACGAGCGGGAGCTGGTCGTTGCCGAAATACATATCGTCCTTATCGACGAAGATCGTCGGCGAACCATAACCACCGCGCGCGATGACTTCATCGGTGTTGGCGCGCAGCCGCGCCTTGACCGGATCGCTGCTCGCCACCTCGGACAGCGCGGCGCCGTCGAGTCCTTCGGCATCGGCGATTGCCGCGAGCACTGCGGGGTCGTCGAGATTTTCCTGACGGTCAAAATAGCTCGTAAAGGCGCCGCCCGCAAAACGCACGAGCGCCTCCTGATCGTCCTCAATCGCGCAGCAAAAGCGCATTGCCGCGATGCTTTTCGCCGGGTGCCATTGCGACGGGAAGCTCATCGGCACCCCGGCTAGCCGCGCCCAGTCCTTCAGCACCTTCCAGCTATGCTGGAGCCGCCGGTTGTCCACCTGTTCGCGCGCCGCATAGACGGCGGGGTTGACCGCATTGAACACCCCGCCGACGAGGATCGGTCGGTAGATGGCGGTCGCGCCCGTGCGTTCGAGCACCCCCGGCAGGTTGTAAAACGCCAGGCACGTCCAGGGCGACGAAAGGTCGAAAAAGAACTCGACGCGCGCGGTCATGCTCAGGCCTCCGCCTTCGCCTTGTCCCAATATTGATCGCGCAGCAGGCGCTTGTAGAGCTTGCCGGTGTCGTGGCGCGGCAACGCCTCCAGGAAATCGATGCGGCGCGGGATTTTCACGCCCGACAGTTTCTCGCGGGCATAGGCGATCAGTTCGCCCCGGAAGTCGTCGGTCGCGTCGGCCATGTCGGCGGGCTGGATCACCGCGATCACTTCCTCGCCCATTTCGTCGTGCGGCCCGCCAACCACCGCAACGTCGGCGACCTTGGGGTGGGTGACGAGGTGGTTTTCGATCTCCTGCGGATAGACGTTCACGCCGCCGGTGATGATCATGAAGCTCTTACGGTCGGTGAGATAGAGGAAGCCCTCGTCATCAACTTTGCCGACGTCGCCGAGGGTCGACCAGCCCTTGCTGTTGCGGCTCGATGCGGTTTTCTCACTATCGCCATGATATTCGAAGACATTTTCGCTTTCGAAGAAAACCGTGCCTTCTTCATTGGGACCAAGCTCGGTCTCGTTATCCTCGCCCATGATATGTACCGCGCCCAGGATCGGACGGCCGACGGTGCCTTTGTGGGTCAGCCAGTCGGGGCTGGAGACAAAGGTCATGCCATTGCCTTCCGACCCGGCATAATATTCGAACAACACCGGCCCCCACCAGTCGATCATCGCCTGCTTGACCGGGATCGGGCATGGCGCCGCGGCGTGGATCGCGACCTTCAGCGACGAGGTGTCGTAGCGGGTGCGGACCTCTTCGGGCAGCTTGAGCATCCGCACAAAATGCGTCGGCACCCACTGGCTGGAATTGACGCGATATTTTTCGATATGCGCCAGCGCCGCCTCGGGATCGAATTTCTTCATCAGGACGACGGTGCCGCCGAGCCGGTGGATCGTCATCGACCAGCGCAGCGGCGCGGCGTGATAAAGCGGCGCGGGCGACAGATAGATGCTGTCCGAATTGATCTGGAACACCGCAGAGGCGAGCATGACCAAGCTGTTGGTCGCGTCGATCGCGGGTTCCTCGGGCAGCGGCACGCGTACCCCCTTGGGCCGCCCGGTCGTTCCCGACGAATAGAGCATATCGACCCCGGCGCGCTCGTCGGCGACGGGGGTCGCAGGCATCGCGGCGACCGCATCCTCCCAGCTGGCCCAGCCTGCGATCTCGCCGCCCATAGCGAAGCGCGTGATCGTCGTGGTCAGTTGCTGCGCCGCGGCGCCCAGGCTGGCCGACACGACGAGCATCTTCGCGCCCGAATTTTCGAGGATATAGTCGGTCTCGTCCTGCGTCAGCCGCGACGAAATGCAGACATAGCGCAGCCCCGAGCGCTGCGCGCCCCACGTCAGCCCGTAATAATGCGGGGTGTTTTCGAGCATGAAGGCGACGACATCCTCATGCCCCAGCCCGTGCGCGCGAAACAGCTGCGCAGCGCGATTCGACGCGGCGTCGAGTTCGCCATAGCTGATCGCCTCGCCGGTTTCGGCGACAATGATCGCGGCTTTGTCGGGGTTGCTGCGGGCATGAACGGAAGGGTGCATCGGGCCATCATCTCCGGGAATCGTTGGTTTCTTATGTCGAAGATCAGTAGCAAGCTGAAACTTTTGGTCAAGCGAGGGGAAGGAAACACGCGCCATCGGGCGCCAGACCCACCTGATCGGGCTGCGAGCTGAGTGCATATCCCTGCCCCTTCACCGTCCGCAGCATCGGCCAGGCGAAACCACGATCGACCTTGGCGCGCAGGCGCGACATATGCACTTCGACGCGGTTGGTGCCGGGGTCGAAGTCGATCCGCCACACCGCCTGCAACAAGGCTGCCCGCGAGATCGGCCGATCCGGAACGCGCGCCAGATTGGCGAGCAGGTCGAACTCGCGCAGCGGCAAGCGGATCAGCCGCCCCGCGCGCTCGACCCGCCGGTCGATCAAATCGATATGCAGCTCGCCCGCGCCGATCTGCCCCGCCGTCAGGCGCGCGCGGCGCAGCAGGCCCGCGATGCGCGCCAGCACTTCGGGCAGGTTCGCTGTCCATCCGGCCGCGTCGTCAGCGCCGCCGCGCAAAGCCAGCAGCCGGTCGGCGACGCTGTCGCGATCGGACAGGACGAGCATCGGACGGCTGCCCGCGATGCTGCGCGCCAAGCGAATGAATTCGGCGGGTTCCTGCCAGCCAAGAAAGGGGTTGAGAACGAGCAGGTCGAAACAGCCGTCAAGCCACGGCCGCAAACCCGCGGCGGGTGGTACGAGCCGCTCGACGCGCCACCCCTCCGCGACGATTGCCGTCGCGAGCCGCGCGGCGCGCGCCGCGTCGGGATGGCAAAGCGCCACCAGCGGCGCGGCGTGAGGGGCGGCGTGCGGCGTCTCGGATGCAGTCCCTATGGTCGATCCCATCCACGCCCCCTCGCCCCGTTCGACGACCTACCCGCAGCACCCGGCATTGCGCGACACCGCGCCTGTGCTAACTCCGCAGCATGACTGCAGCCCAGATGCTCGAGAGCGACTTCGCAACCCTGCCCGACCTTGTCCGTGCCCATGCCGCGGAACGTCCCGATGCCGTAGCGGCTGCTGACCCCCAGCGGCGGCTGAGCTGGTCCGAACTGGACCAATTGACCGACCGAATCGCGGCGCGCTTGCAGCAGGACGGCTTTGCGAAAGGCGACCGCACCGCAATTGCCGGGCTGAACAGCGTCGAACAAATGGCCGTCATCATCGGCACGCTGCGCGCGGGCGGCGTCGCGGGGCTGGTGACCAACAGCGCGACGGGCGAGCAGATGGCGGCGATGATTGCCGATACCGGTGCGCGCCACCTGTTCCTCGACAGCGCGGCCAAGGCGAACCTGGAGGGACAGGTCATCACCGCCAGCGACCTGATCGCGATGGATGGCAGCGACGCGGGGACGCCGCTCGATGCCTGGCTGTCACTCGCGGGCGCCAAGCCGACGCCGGTCGAGATCCGACCCGAAGACGGCTTCAACATCATCTACTCATCAGGAACGACGGGGACGCCCAAGGGCATCGTCCACAGCCATGCGATGCGCTGGCAGCACATCATCCGCGGCGCCCCTGCTTATGGCCCGAACGCGGTAACGATCCTGTCGACCCCGCTCTATTCGAACACGACGATGGCCAGTTTCATGCCGACGGTCGGGTCGGGCGGGCAGACCGTGCTGATGAAGAAATTCGATGCGCGCGGGTTCCTTGAGCTGGCGGCACGCGAGCGCGCGACCAACACGATGCTGGTCCCGGTGCAGTATCGCCGCATCATGGCGCTGGAGGATTTCGAGAGCTTCGACCTTAACAGCTTTGTGGTCAAATATTGCACGTCGGCGCCCTTCCCCGCCGCGCTCAAGGCCGATGTGCTCGCGCGCTGGCCCGGCGGGCTGGTCGAAATCTACGGGATGACCGAGGGCGGCGCGGCGTTCATCCTCGAGGCGCATCAATTCCCCGACAAGCTCCACACCGTCGGCAAGCCCGCGCCGGGGCATATTGCGAAAGTGATCGACGAGGACGGCAACGAACTGCCGCAAGGGTCGGTCGGCGAAGTTGTCGGCCGCTCACCCGCGATGATGACGGGATACAACAACCGTCCCGACGCGACCAAGGCGATGCACTGGTACGACGGGGAGGGAAATCTTTTCTATCGCCACGGCGACATCGGGCGGATCGACGAGGACGGTTTCCTGACCCTGATGGACCGCGCCAAGGACATGATCATTTCGGGCGGCTTCAACATTTTCCCGAGCGACCTCGAAGCGATCCTGCTGGCCGACGACCGCGTCGTCGAGGCCGCCGTCGTCGGGATGCCGAGCGAGGAATGGGGCGAAACCCCGGTGGCGTTTGTCGTGTTGAAGGATGGCGCCGACGCCGAAGCGGTGCGCGCCGACTGCAACGCCAAGGTCGGCAAGACGCAACGGATCAGCGGCATCACCGTCGTGGAGGAACTGCCGCGCAGCCCGATCGGCAAGGTGTTGAAGCGAGAATTGCGGGATGCCTACGCGGCTTGACGATATCCTCCCCCTTGATGGGGGAGGCAGCGAGACTTGCCAGCTTGCTGGCTAGTCGCAGCGGTGGGGGTGTGGCCTCGGCCCGAAGCGCCTGTCCCGGGACGCACCATCACCCTCATCCAACTTCGCCTAGCCGCTACGCGCCAAGGCTTCTTATCCTTCTCCCATCAAGGGAGAAGGTACTTAGGCCAATCCCGCCGCTTCAATCGCCGCCAGCGCGCTCGCCAACCGCGCATCGCCGTCGCCCTCGACCCACGCCCATTTGAGCTTGCGCCGTTCGAGCTCGCCGATCGCGACGTCCATAAACTGCCGTCGTGCCAGGTCGCTGCCGAACAGGCGGGTGCCGTCCTCCTGCCACTCCAGATCCATCGCCGGCACGAGATAGAGGTCGGCGGTGTCGTTCCACTGGTCGATTTCGGGCAGGCGGCGACCGAGCAGCATGATCGCCCACGCCTGCGTCATCAGCGCATCGGTATCCGAAATCAGCCAGTCGGGGTTTTGCGACAGCGCTTCCTTGGTTGCTGCGCGATGCCCGTCGAAGATCGCCAGCAGATCGATGTCATCGAGGTCGGTGCCGTTCGCCTCGGCATAGGTGCGGCCATATTCGGGGACGACGAGCCCGCCCAGCCTCAGCGCGAGGCGCGGCGCGAGGGTCGATTTGCCGGTGCTTTCGGCGCCGTGGAAACAGATATGGTGCGTCATAGCGCCACCCTGCCCGTTGCCGCGGCGCGGCGCCACTGGATCAGCCCGTCGATCGACAGGCCGAGCAGCACGACATAGACCGCGCTGGTCGGGTACAGCCCGCGCCAGGCGAACAGCGGGATCGCGATCAGGTCGACGAGGATCCACAGATACCAGCTTTCGACCCGCCGCCGCGCGAGCAGCCATTGCGCAGTGATGCTGAGCATCGCGATAGCGCCGTCGATCCACGGCGCCACCGCGTCGGTGTAGCGATCCATGGCGAAGCTCCACGCAACCCACGCGATGATCGTGGCCAATGCCCACCATTGACGCGAGCTCGCATCCATCCAGCCGACCGGGACGCCGCTGTCATTGCGAGCGCGCATCCAGCTGGCCCAGCCGTAAAGATTGAGCGTGAAGAAAAAGCCTTGCAAAACCATGTCGCTATACAATTTCGCGTCATAGAAAACGACGGCGTAGAGGCTGACCGCAACCAGCGCGAACGGGTAATTCCACACGCTGCGCAGCGCGACGAGCGCGACGTTGATCAGGACCAGCGCCGCGGCCAGCCATTCGATCTGCGTCACGCGGGCGGCTCCAGCCGTGGACGCGTCCACAAGCCGTCACGGCTGATCCGGTGTCCCGGCGGACGCCGCAGCACCGACCAGCCCGCGCGCGCGATCCAGCCGAGCTTGGCGAGCCGCGTCGTGCTGGCGCGGTGATCCCAGGCATGGTCGCCGCGCGCGCGGACTTCGCGCGCGATGTCGCCATAGATGCCCGCGGCAGCGAGCACCGCCCAGCGGCTGCGCGGCGGCAGCTTGCGCGCGCCCCAGCGTGCCGACGCTTCATATTCCGCCGCCATTTCGGCGAGCCATTTGGCCATCACCGACAGGCGGCCGCGAAAGGCGGGGTGCATGTGCTGGCCCGGCGGGATGTCGAGTTCGACGATCCATTCGATCGGCAAATAACAGCGATCGGCGGCAGCATCCTCGGCCACGTCGCGCGCAATATTGGCGAGCTGGAAGGCGATGCCGAGGTCGGAGGCGCGGTCGAGCGTCGCTTCATCGGCGGGGTCGACCCCCATCACCAACGCCATCGCAACCCCGACCGCGCCCGCGACATGATAGCAATAGCGCAGCAGATCGGCCTCGCTGCGCGGGCGCCAGTCATCGGCATCGAGTGCAAAGCCCGCGATGATGTCGTCGATCACGCCGCGCGGGATAGCGACCTCGGTGAGCAAGAACCCTAGCGCGTCGAACGCTTGGTCACCCGTCGGCTGCCCGGCAAAGGCGGCGTCGGTGCGGGTGCGGATGCGGGCGAGTGCGGCCTGCGCATCATGGTCCTGCGACATCGCGCCGCCATGGTCCTGGCCGTCAGTCAGATCGTCGGCGGCGCGGCACCAGGCATAGAGCAGCCAGACGCGCTCGCGCGTTTCGCGGTCGAACAGCTGGCTGGCGAGCGCAAAGCTTTTCGATCCGCGCGCGATGCTGTCGTGCGCGAAACCGTGGAGGGCGTGCGCGTCATAGACCCCCGCCGCGTCCATTACAGATCGTCGGCCTTCATCGCAAAGATCGGCGCATGGGGTTCATAGGTCGCCATCTTGCCCAGCAGATCGTCGAGCCCGGCGTCGACGATCATGATCCCGGCGTGCGCGGGGCGGATAAAGCCGACCTCGATCATATTCTGGTTGAACGCGATCAGGTCGTTGTAGAATCCGGCGGCGTTGAGCAGCCCGACCGGCTTGCTGTGATAACCCAGCTGCGCCCAGCTGATCGCTTCCCACAATTCGTCCATCGTGCCGACGCCGCCGGGGATGGTGAGAAAACCGTCGGAGAGGTCGGTGAACATCTTCTTGCGTTCGTGCATGCCGCTGACGACGTGCAATTCGGTGCAGCCGCGGTGCGCAACCTCGGTGCCGACCAGCGCGTCGGGGATCACCCCAATAACTTCGCCGCCAGCTTCGAGCGCGCTATCGGCGACCGCGCCCATCAGCCCGAGGCGGCCACCGCCATAGACGACGCCGATGCCACGCTGGGCCAGCGTGCGCCCGACATGGCGCGCGGTTTCGATGTAGATCGGATCGGCAGGGGTCGCGGACCCGCAATAGACGGCAAGACGTTTCATAAGCTTCCCCTTACCCGTTCGTGTCGAGCGAAGTCGAGACACCGCGCGTCATTTCCTGATCGAAGGGTGTCTCGACTTCGCTCGACACGAACGGAAACTAGATTGCATCTTCCAGCATCAGCTTTGCGGTCGCCTTGGCGCTACCTACAACCCCAGGGATTCCCGCCCCCGGATGCGTCCCCGCGCCGACAAAATACAGGTTCGAAATCACATCGTCGCGGTTGTGCGCGCGGAACCACGCGCTTTGCCACAACACGGGCTCGAGGCTGAACGCGCTGCCAAGATGCGCCGACAGGTCGCGGCCGAAATCGGCAGGGGTGTAGTGGAAGCAGGTCGCGAGATTGGCCTTCAGCCCCGGCAGCACCCGCGCCTCGACCTCGTCCAGAATCGCATCGGCAAACTGCTGGCCGAAGGCGCCGTCCCAATCGACCTTCGCCTTGCCCAGATGCGCAACCGGGGCGAGGACGTAGAAGGTCGAGTAACCCTCGGGCGCCATCGCCTTGTCGGTTGCCGTCGGGTGGTGAAGGTAAAGCGAGAAGTCGTCGGGCACGACACCATTCTTGTAGATGTCATCGAGCAGCCCCTTATAGCGCGGACCGAACAGGATGCTGTGGTGCGCAATATCCGGATACTCGCCCTTCACCCCGAAATGCACGACAAACAGCGACGGCGACCAGCGTTTGCGCGCCAGCGATTTCGCGGCCTTTCGCCCACGCGGATGGTCGCTCAGCAGCGCGGCATAATTGTGCATCATGTCGCCGTTCGAGGCGATCATGTCCGCTTCGCCGCGCCAGCCGCTTGCAGTCTGGACCGCGGTCGCGCGATCGCCCTGCGTCTCGATCTTCGTCACCGGGTCGGCGAGGCGAAGCGTGCCGCCCAGCCGCTCGAACAGCGCCACCATGCCCGCGACCAGCTTGTTGGTGCCGCCGCGTGCGAACCACACCCCGCCCTCTTTTTCGATCGTGTGGATCAGCGCATAGATCGAGCTGGTGTTCATCGGATTGCCGCCGACGAGCAGGGTGTGGAACGACAGCGCCTGCCGCAGCCGCTCGTCCTGCACATAGGAGGACACGATCGAATAGACGCTGCGCCACGCCTGATATTTCATCAGCGCCGGCGCCGCCTTGATCATTGATGCGAAGTCGAGGAAGGCCGCCGAGCCGAGCTTGACATAGCCCTCCTCATATACCCCCTTCGAATAGGTCAGGAATTTCTCGTACCCCGCGACGTCGGCGGGGTTGAGCTTGGCGATTTCGGTATTGAGCGCCGCTTCGTCGTTCGAATAGTCGAAATTGGTGCCGTCGGGCCAGTTGAGCCGGTAAAAGGGCATCACGGGATCGAGCGTGACGTCGGCGGCCATATCCTGCCCACTCAGCGCCCATAGTTCCTGGAGGCACGGCGGATCGGTGATCACCGTCGGCCCGGCGTCAAAGGTGAACCCCTGCCGCTGCCAGTGATAGCCGCGCCCGCCCGCCTTGTCGCGCGCCTCGACGATCGTCGTCGCGACCCCCGCCGATTGCAGCCGAATGGCAAGCGCGAGGCCACCGAAACCGGCGCCGATAACGATAGCAGTGCGGGTCATTTCCAGTCCAGTTTCGCAAGCGCCGCAATCGCGCGGCGTACAGATACGGGCGGCTTGCCCGACAGGATGCGCAATTTATCGGCGGTGTTCGACCGTCCCGCATAGAAGCGCGCGATCAGGCCGGGTGCGAGGCCGTAAAAGCGCTGAAAAATGCGGTAACGCTCGCCCGGATCGGCGGCGCGGAACAGCATTGCGCCGAGCATCCGGTAAAAACGCTGGCGTCGCCATGACCCTGCGGCGCGGGAACGAAGCCGCAGCCCAAGATTGCCGCGATCGATCAATGCGGGCAGCGCCGCCGCGGTCCGCACCGCATCGGGCAGCGAATAACCGGTCATCGCGTGAAAAACCCCGGCGCGTACGCCGATCCGACCCACCCGGTCGATCTGCGGCCACAACCGGTCGAAAGCGCCCGCCACGACGACCGGCAGCACCCCGGTCTCCTCGCGCGTCACGGCGGTGACGTTCCACTGCCGCCGCGCCGCATAGGTCGCGATCCGGTCGCGCACGGCCGCGACGTCGAGATCGGGCGTGTTGCTGTAATAAGTGTCCTCGACGAACACCGTCTCGGCATCGAAGGGCAGCAGATAGACGAAGCGATAGCCGTCGAGCTGTTCGACCGTCGCGTCCATCACCACCGGCCGTTCGATGCCATGCCCGCCCTCGACGGTCAGCGCTTGGCCGACGAATTTCTGCCAGCCGCAATCGAGCATCGATGTCTTGCCGGTGCCGCGGGCGTCGATGACATGCTTGGCCGACAAGCGTCCGCCGCGCGCCAGCAGCACATGGTCGGGCGCGACATGCTTCGCCTTGTCGGCGATGATCCGTCCCGGCGGGAGCGCCGCAGCGACCGCTTCGGCGAGCGCCTCGCCGGTGATGCTCTTGTACCCCATCCGCACCCGGCGTTCGCGCGCCGGAAAGGCGACGTCATAGGTGTCCCAATGATAACGGACGAGCGGCGCGACGAGCCAGCGGTCGCGTTTGGCAATGTCGCTGTCGAAGAAAGACCAGATATGATTGCCGCCGATCGCATCGGGTTCGATCAACCGCACATCGAGCGTCGGCCGCTTCGCCGTGAGCGCCAGCGCTGCGAGCCCGCCAGCCAGCCCGCCGCCAACGATGGCAATGTCGCAATAATCGGGTTCCGCCGCGGTCATCCGTCCGCCCTAGCGGCGCTAACGACGAAGCGCAAAGCCGTTCGCCGTGCCGGTCGCTCCCTGCTTGACTTGCCGGCAGAAACGACCGAATCCGGGCGACATGAGCAAAACGGCGCATGTCATCGCGATTTACAGCCTGAAAGGCGGCGTCGGAAAAACCAGCCTGGCGGTGAATCTGGCAGCCGAGGCGGCGCTGCAAGCGGGCGGGCGCACGCTGCTTTGGGATCTTGACGGGCAGGCGGCGGCTAGCTTCATTCTCGGCCACGACGGGCCGGGCAAACGCACTGCCGAACAGGTGTTCGACCGCGACGTCGCGCCGTCCAAGCTCGTTACCAAAACGACGATCCCTGGACTCGACCTGCTGCCCGCCGACACGTCGCTGCGCGGCCTTGATGCGCTGTTCCTTGACGCGGGCAAGAAAAAACGCCTCGCACGGCTGCTCGCCGACATCGGCGCCGATTATGATCGCATCATCCTCGACTGCCCGCCGGGACTGACCGAAACGAGCGAGCAGATGATGCGCGCGGCCGACCTCATCGTTGTACCGGTGATCCCTTCGCCGCTGTCGCGCCGCGCGCTCGACGAAGTGATCGCGCATCTGCGTCCGGCCAAAAAGGACAGCGCGCCCCTGCTGCCCGTCTATGCCATGGTCGATGCGCGGCGGGGACTCCACCGCGCCGCGCTGGCCGCCGAAGCCGCTTGGCCGGTGCTGCCGATGGCGAGCATCGTCGAACAGATGGCGGCGCGCCGCAAGCCGCTCGCAGCCTATGCCCGGTCCAGCAAGGCGGGCCAAGCCTATGCCGCGCTGTGGCAGCGGGTCGCCGGACTGCTCGACGCGAAACGCGGGTGACGTCGGCCGTCGCCCTGCTCTGGTCTGCGCTAGCCATGACGCTGATCGTCGGGGTTCGTTATCTGATCAGTAGCGGCGGTTTCGCCTTAGCAACGCGGCTCAAGCACCCCGGTCTTTATCGAGGGCTGGAACCCCAGATGTGGCGCGAGATCGGCTGGAGCCTGGCCAGCGCCGCGATTTACGGGATTCCCGCGGGGGTGGTCGCGTGGGGTTGGCAGGCGCACGGCTGGACGCGCATCTACACCGACGTCGATGCCTGGCCGCTCTGGTATCTGCCGGTCAGCCTGTTTGCCTATCTGCTCGCCCATGACACCTGGTTTTACTGGACGCACCGCTGGATGCACCGGCCGCGCCCGTTCCGCATCGCACATGCGGTGCATCACGCCAGCCGGCCGCCGACGGCGTGGGCGGCGATGAGCTTTCATCCGGTCGAGGCGCTGACTGGCGCGGTCGTGATCCCTGCGCTGGTGTTCCTGATCCCGATCCATGTCGCGGTGCTGGGGCTGGTGCTGACGATCATGACGGTCATGGGGGTCGGAAATCACATGGGGTGGGAAATGTTTCCGCGTGCGCTTGTTCATGGACCAGTCGGGCGGTGGCTGATAACCGCAACGCATCACGAGCAGCATCATGCCGCTTACCGGGGGAATTATGGCCTGTATTTCCGTTTCTGGGACAAGATTTGCGGCACCGATATCGGGCTTGGCAGCTTTGCTGCTGCTCACCGCCGCGGCGAGCGCGCCGCCGCCGACGGTTGACGTCAGTGTCACCGGACTGCGCAGCACCAAGGGGCAGATACTCGTCTGCCTGACCGCCAATCCCAAGGCTTTCCCCGATTGCAGCAAGGACAAGGCGTCGGTACGGCTGGCGGTAAAGGCCGCCAATGCCGGTCATTTCAAGGTCGCGGCCCCCGCCAACGGCACCTATGCGGTCGCCGTCGTTCACGACGAAAACAGCAACAACAAGATGGATATGGCGCTGTTCATGCCCAAGGAAGGCTTCGGTTTTTCGCGCAATCCCGCGATCGGGATGGGCGCGCCGAAGTTCAAATCGGCGAGCTTTGCGGTGTCAGGGGACACGCATCAGGCGATCAAGATGAAATATATGCTCTAGTGAGCATCGCGGCGCCCGGCTAAAGCAGCGCGCGTGACCGCGCTATCCCCCCGCATCGCCGCTTTTGCCGACCGCTGGCCCAAGCTGATCGCCCTGACGCTGGGTGCCGTTTCGGCGACGGGGTTTGCTCCGTTGAATTTCTGGCCGCTGACATTGCTTGCGCTCGCGGGCTGGATGGCGCTCGTGGCGCGCAGCCCCAGGGGCTGGCGGACGTTCGGAATCGGCTGGGCGTTCGGGGTCGGGCATTTTGTCGTCGGGCTGAACTGGATCGCGACGGCGTTCACCTATCAGGCGGCGATGCCCGCGTGGCTGGGGTGGATCGCGGTGGCACTCTTGGCGCTGTATCTCGCGGTCTATCCGGCACTGGCGGCGTGGGGGGCTTGGATGGTGACCAAATTCGTCGCCCCCGCTACGCGGAATAAACCGCCAGCGGCCCCCGCTTTCGCGGGGGCGACGTTGTCCTTCATCCTCGCTTTCGCCGCGTTGTGGACGCTCTCCGAATGGCTGCGTAGCTGGGTGTTCACCGGCTTTGCCTGGAATCCGCTGAGCGCGATCATGGCACCGATGACGCCATTGCTCTCGCCGACACGACTTGTCGGCACCTACGGGATGTCGGCTATCGTCATGCTGGCGGCCGGTCTTATCCTCGTGCAGGCGCTACTGTGGCTTCCAGCGTGGCGGCGAGCCCTGGGCCCGTCATTAAAGGATGGCACGTTTCCGACCGTCATTCTCGGCGGAATATTGATCGCCACGGCTCTCATTGCAGCGATATTTGTACAGGCCAGCGTAGTTGGCAATTTTGTCGACACAGCCGTCAACCCGGCTGACCCGCCAACGCCGAAATCCATCCCCATCACCGTCGTCCAGCCCAACGTCGGCCAGGCCGACAAATGGGTCGGCGCCAAGGCCGACACCAATTTCGCCAAGCTCGCGCGGCTGACCGCGCCGAAGGACGCCACCCCACGCCTGATCCTGTGGCCCGAGGCGGCGGTGCCTGACTATCTCGAATGGGGTTATCCGGCGGTCTATTACGACCGTTCACCCGCCGCGGCGCGTGCGCGGTTGACCGCGCTGATGAACCCCGGCGACCTGATGCTGCTCGGGGCGCTCAAGCTCGAGCTCGACAAGACCGGCGACGTCGTCGGCGCGCGCAATGCTGTGATGACGGTGCATGCCGACGGCACACTCGGCGCGCGGTACGACAAGGCGCATCTGGTGCCTTATGGCGAATATCTGCCGCTGCGCCCGGTGCTGTCGGCGATCGGCCTGTCGCGCCTTGCCCCCGGCGACATCGATTTCTGGCCCGGCCCCGGCGCCCGCACGCTCGACCTGGGCGCCTTCGGCCGCGCGGGACTGCAAATCTGTTACGAGATCATCTTTTCGGGGCAGGTCGTCGACCGCGCCCACCGCCCCGATTTCATCTTCAACCCGTCGAACGACGCGTGGTTCGGAGCATGGGGTCCGCCGCAGCATCTGGCGCAGGCGCGGCTGCGCGCGATCGAGGAAGGCCTGCCCGTCGTGCGCGCCACCCCGACCGGGATCAGCGCGGTGATCGATGCCGACGGCCGCATTCGCGAATCGCTGCCGATGCACGCCGCTGGGCGGATCGACACCGTCATCCCCGCCGCGCACGCGCCGACGCTGTTCGCGCGTTACGGCAACATGCTGCCGGTCGGATTTGCGCTGTTGCTGCTCGCGGCGGCCATTGCCTTTCGCCGCCGCGGACGCTAACAGCGCCGTCACATAAAGCTTCCTTTATATCCGTTCCAAAAAAGGTCTCCTATGCGCAACAGCTTCCTTTTCACCTCCGAAAGCGTGTCCGAAGGACATCCCGACAAGGTTGCCGACCAGATCAGCGATTCGATCGTCGACCTGTTCCTGTCGAAGGATCCCGAAGCGCGCGTCGCCTGCGAAACGCTGACCACGACGCAGCTGGTCGTGCTGGCGGGCGAGATCCGCGGCAAGGGGATCATGGACGAAGACGGCAATTGGGCGCCCGGCGTACCCGAAGAAGTCGAAGCCGCGGTGCGCGCGACCGTCCGCGAAATCGGTTACGAACAGTCGGGTTTCCACTGGCAGACGTTCCGCTTTGAAAACAATCTGCACCCGCAATCGGCGCATATTGCGCAGGGTGTCGATGCCGGTGAAAACAAGGACGAGGGTGCAGGCGATCAGGGAATCATGTTCGGCTATGCGTCGGACGAAACCCCCGATCTGATGCCTGCAACGCTCGATTACAGCCACAAGATCCTCGAGCGCATGGCCGCCGACCGCAAGGCCGGCACCGCGCCGTTCCTCGAACCCGATGCCAAGAGTCAGGTCACGCTGCGCTACGCCAACGAGCGCCCGGTCGAGGCGACCGCGATCGTCGTGTCGACCCAGCATGCGCCGGGCTATTTCTGGCACAATGGCGACGGCGACGAGGCGAAATATACCGAGCTGCGCAAATATGTGCTCGGCGTGATCGCCGACGTTCTGCCCGCCGAGCTACTGACCGCCAACACCATCTATCATATCAACCCGACCGGCTGTTTCGAGATCGGCGGTCCCGACGGCGACGCCGGGCTGACCGGGCGCAAGATCATCGTCGATACCTATGGCGGCGCCGCTCCGCACGGCGGCGGCGCGTTCAGCGGTAAGGACCCGACCAAGGTCGATCGTTCGGCGGCGTATATCACCCGCTATCTCGCGAAGAATATCGTCGCCGCGGGGCTCGCGCGCCGCTGCACGATCCAGCTCAGCTATGCGATCGGGGTTGCCGAACCGCTGTCGATCTATGTCGATCTGCATGGGACCGGCACTGTCGAGGAAAGCCGCATCGAGGCCGCGATCCCGCAGCTCGTGCGCCTGACGCCCAAGGGCATCCGCACCCACCTCGGCCTCAACAAGCCGATCTACAAGCAGACCGCGGCCTATGGCCATTTCGGCCGCACGGCCGATGGTGACAGCTTCCCGTGGGAACGCACCGACCTGACCGACAAGCTGAAAGCTGCGCTGGCCGCCTGAAACCGCGCCACAGCACTTGCCATCACCTCCCCGATCTGACAGCAATCGCGTCGGATCGAGGAGGTTGCGCATGCCAAGTCATTGGTTGAAAATCCTTTTGGCCGCCTTGGTCGCTATGGCCATCGCGAGCTCGCCAGCAGCGGCGCAACAACCGCTTCCGCTCAAGGACGGCAAGTCGTGGAAGCACAAGCATAGCGGCATCGTCGTTCCAGCGACGCTGGGCGGTGCGGCGCGTGAGCGTGGTATGGCTTATGCAGCCGACGATCTCGACGTCGGCCTGTCCTACGTCGTGGGCGACGCCGTCGAATCCTTGTCATTTTATGTGTTCCGCAAAACCAACGGCGCGGTGCCGGTGTGATTCGCGCAGGCGCAATGGGGGATCGAGAACCGCGATACTTTTGGTCGCCCGGCGATCGCCATCGCCGCACAAGCCTTCACCCCGCCGAACCAATCGACCGCAGCCGGGTTGAAGGCCGTCTATGAACCAAAAAGGGGCGCCTACCGCAGCACGGGTGTGGCGATGCTTGAGGTCGGGGACTGGTACGTCAAGCTGCGCGCCTCGTCGCAGACGCGCTCGCCTGCCGATCTTTCGCAGTGGATGGACACCGCGTTGGCGCAAATTCAGTGGCCGCGGAAAATTCCTGTCGCGCCTGAAGCCGTTCCGATCGGCGATTGCCCCGCTCCGCTCAGCTTTCCCGTCGCGGCGAAGGACGCCCCGAAAAATGGCGGTGCGGACATGATGTCCGGTCTTTTGAGCATGGCCGCGGCGCGCAGCAAAACCAAACAGACGCCCGCGACGGTGGCGGCGCTCGCCGCGGTGCGCTGGTGTCGTGATCCGGATCTTGGCGGCAATACCCGAATCTATCGTCAGAACGCCGATAGCGAAAATTACCTGCTGGCGGTTGGCGACAATGGCAATGGAATCTGGGTCGGACCCGACCCGGGTGCGAAGGTGATCGCGATGACCGAAAAGGACAAACCGGCGGAACCGCGTTTCTCCATCACCGCGGTAACGGCAACACAGAATATCGGATTTGCCGCGCAGGATCGGCTGCCCTCTCCCCAGCGGGTGATGGAGATTGTCGCCGCCAACCGCCGCGTCACGGCGGTTCCGACCTGGGGCAAGAACAAGACGATCAGCATCACCAGCGACGCGCTTTAACCGCGGCCTGTCTTGCGGCCGCGGGGTCGCGGCGCTAACGCGCGCGGCATGACTGCGCACAAACCCGGCGACCCGACCACGATCAACCGCCTTTATGGCCGTTCGAAGGGCAAGCCCCTGCGCGCGGGGCAGCAGGAGCTGGTGGATAATTTGTTGCCGCAGATTGCGGTGCCGGATGTTGGCGAAGTTTCCGCGCAGCGTGTGTTCGGATCCGCATGTCAGTTGCATTTTGAAATTGGTTTTGGCGGCGGCGAGCATATGGCGGCGCGCGCCGACATGCTGCCCGATCATGGTTTTATCGGCGCCGAACCCTTCATCAACGGGGTCGCGCAGGCGCTGGTTCATGTTGCAGGGGATCATGGTGCAAAGTTGCCGCTGGGCAATGTCCGCATTCATCATGGCGACGCGCTGGAGGTGTTACAGCGCATTCCCGACGGCGCGCTCAGCTTTGCCTATCTGCTCCACCCCGATCCCTGGCCCAAGGCGCGGCACGCGAAGCGACGGATGATGAACGACGGCCCGCTCGACCTGATCGCGGCCAAACTGAAGCCCGGCGGCGAATTCCGTTTCGGCACCGACCACCCGATCTATCTGCAACATGCCCTGATGGTCATGCGCCGCCACCGCCACCAGTTCGAATGGCTGGCCACGGACGCGCAGGATTTCCAGAAGCGCCCCGGCGGCTGGCCCGAAACGCGCTATGAAGCCAAGGCGCGCCGACTGGGGCATGAGGTCTGGTATTTTCGCTGGAGGCGTATATAGGAGTGCTATAGGGTTGAAAAGGCTAGTTTTTTATAGCCACTCCCTATGCTATCTTTTCCCCAATTACGCGGCAATTTCCGCCACGGTGATTGCCGGGTGATTGCTGGAAACGCCGTATTGGGAGACCAATTTATGGCAAGCGGAAAGATCACAAAACGGTCGGTCGATGCTCTCATTTCGAGCGGGCAACATGACATTCTTTGGGATGATAGCATAAAGGGTTTTGGCGCAAAGCGAACCAAAGCTGGCGCCGTGTCTTACGTGTTGCAATTCCGAATGGGCGGTCGCGAATCTAAGACGCGTCGCTACACGATAGGCAGCCATGGCTCGCCATGGACGCCAGCCACCGCCAGAGCCGAAGCGGAGCGACTGGCTATTCTGATCGCCCAGGGAATCGATCCAGGCGAAGCAGAGCGGCAACGACGGCGAGAGTCGGTCGATCTAGCCTTCGATAATTACTCTGATCGCTTCGCTGAGGCCTGCGTTGGAGAAGGCTGGAGGCGCCTCGTCAAGCGCAGCCTCGAGCTGCATGTAAAGCCGGTCTTGGGATCAAAGCCCCTTCCCAATCTTACGCGAATCGACATCGTTGCCGTCTTCGACCGCATGCCGCGCGCGCAGATCGCAAATATCCGTAACGTCTTCGCTGTTTTGCGCCGCCTTTTGCGCTGGGCCGTCAGCCGGGGAGATATCGATCGGAGTCCGATGGAAGGCATGGAAACCCCGCCCCCGGTCAAACCTCGCGATCGCTGGCTTTCAGACGAGGAGCTTGGCCGCATCTGGATGGCGGCGCCAAACACGCATTCCTGTTTCGGACCCATCATCCGCCTTCTGATCGTCACCGGTCAGCGACGAGAGGAGGTTTCGTCGCTGCGTTGGGAGGAACTCAACCGTAAAGATCTCCTATGGACCCTGCCCGGCGAACGGGCAAAGAATGGCGAGCCCAACCGAATTCCGCTCAACGAACTTGCAGTTGCGATCCTCGACGAGGTTGCCGGGTCGGCTATCTGGCCGCGTAGCGGCAGGATGTTCACGACCTCCAGGGGCGGAAGGTTCACCGGATATAGCAAAGGCAAGATCAAGCTCGACCTGCTTATGTCGCAAGACGGCCGCGAACCGTTACCGGACTGGCGACTGCATGACTTGAGACGAACTCTTGCAACCGGGTTTCAACGGCTAGGCGTTCGATTTGAAGTGACCGAAGCTGTGCTCAATCACGTCGGAGGTTCCCGCGCGGGCGTCGCCGGTATCTACCAGCGCCACGACTGGAAGGACGAGAAGCGCGAAGCAATGAAGAGTTGGAACGATCATCTGGCGGCGATCATTCGTTTGGCGAATATGGCGCGTGATCGCGCATGGTAAGCGCTTATAAAAAGACTTGCTGTCCACGATCGATTGCGCCGAACAAAATATGCAGAGTGAATCTGTCGATTTCCGTTGCGAACAGCTCTTGCAGCCGGATCCGTTCGCCAACGACTGACTCTTGCGTTCTTGCTGAATCAAGGGGGATATTCGCGGCGTGCGTAGCAGCGCCAAAGTTGGAGACAATTCGAGTGAACAAGAAGGATGAAATTTACGATCTTCTCGTTAGCCGAATGGTTGGCGCGCAATATAATTTTGGCCAGCGGCTGTCGGTCAAGGATCTTGTGAGCGATACCGGAGCGAGCCGCCAGCCGATCATGGCCGCGCTCAACCGTTTGAGTTCGGAAGGATTTGTTCGCATAATTCCGCAGGTCGGTTGCGAGGTGATAAATCCAAGCTATGACCAGATCGCAGATTTCTATATCATGTTTGAAAGGCTCGAGGGACTGCTGACGGAACTGGCGGCAGCGCGTCGGACCGATTCGCAAACGCGCGATTTGCGCGCGCTGCAAGCACGTATTCTCACGATCGACTTTGACGAGCCGCGCAGCGCGGTAATTTATTGCGAACTCAACCGTGCCTTCCATCAGCTCATCCACGATATGGCTCAGTCGCCCTTTCTCGACGCGCGGCAGAACAGCAATTTTGACATGTCTGATTTCTTCATCAACCAAGCCGGTGGTTTCAATCATTTCATGGCCGATACCGCACGTGAACATGATGAAATCATTGAGGCGATCGCTTCCAAATCTCCTGCCCGCGCGCGCGGGCTGGCAGAATCACACATCGG
>JAHJHL010000191.1 GCA_018823905.1 Alphaproteobacteria bacterium | reverse complement strand
TTCACCGCCCCACTCGATCGATACTTTTTTCACGTCAAACATGGAGTTTCCTTCGCCCGCCTGGCCCAATGCCGGGCGGGGCCTCTGATTCCGGGTAATCCGACCCGGGGCGGTGCGGGGCGTCTGTGGCCCCAATGGCGGCCCCGCCGGATGCGGGGGCGGCCCTGTGGTCCGGCAAATTTGCGCGGAGCCAATATGACAGCGGCCCCGGAAAACCGGGGCCGCCAGAAATTCTTACTTACGCAGACCCAGCTTCGCGATCAGTGCCTGATAGCGCGCCTCGTCCTTCTTTTTCAGATAGTCGAGGAGGCTGCGACGCTTGTTGACCATCATCAGCAAGCCGCGGCGGCTGTGATTGTCCTTGTGGTTCGCCTTGAAATGACCGGTCAGGTTATTGATGCGGTCGGTCAGGATTGCGACCTGCACTTCCGGCGAACCGGTGTCGCCCTTGCTGCGGGCGTTTTCGGTGATGACTTCGGTTTTGCGCTCGGCGGTAATCGACATAATTTCATTTCCTCGAACATCATGGCTTAAAGATTGAAGCCGCGCACGACCTTCAGCGTTCCCGCCAAAGCCTCGATCAGGGCGATCGGACGATTTTGATCGTCCCGTCCCCAATAGAGCCCGTCGTCCGTAGCTACCCCGGTCCAGACACGACCCTGACGGATCGCCCCTGCCGCTTCCGGGGAAAGGTTCAGAGCCGGGATGTCGACCAGCCCTGCCTCGAGCGGCAGAATGACTTCTGATTGCGCGGCGCCTTGGCCGAATGCGTTGAGTTTGTCCAGCGAAATCGCCTGTTCCAGATCGAACGGCCCGGCCTTGGTACGGCGAAGCATCGTGACATGGCCGACGGTGCCGAGGGCGTGCGCGATGTCGCGGGCGAGGCTGCGGATATAGGTGCCTTTGGAGACGTGGGCGATGAGGGTGATCGAGCCGAGCCGCTCCACCCCATCCTCGTCACCCCGGACTTGATCCGGGGTCCATTCCGCCGGCGCCGCAGTGGATGCCGGATCAAGTCCGGCATGACGAAGCGAGAAAATCGTCACCGACCGCGCCTTCATCTCGACCGCCTCGCCCTTGCGCGCCAGATCATAAGCCCGCTGGCCGTCGATCTTGATTGCCGAATAAGCCGGCGGCACCTGCTCGATCAGCCCGGTGAAACGCGGCAGAACCGCTTCCACCTCAGCCAGCGTCGGCCGCACATCGCTGGTCGCAACAACCTCGCCCTCGGCATCAAGCCCGGACGTTTCGGTCCCGAACGCGATCGTAAACGCATAGATCTTGCTCGCATCGAGCATCCGCCCGCACAGCTTCGTCGCCTCACCCAGCGCGATCGGCAGCACCCCCGACGCCAGCGGGTCGAGCGTTCCGCCATGGCCGACCTTGACCTTGCCCAACCCCGCCTCGCGGCACACGCGCTTCACCGCGCCGACCGCCTGCGTCGAGCCAAGGCCCAAAGGTTTGTCGAGAATGATCCAGCCGTTCATCCGCGCCCGCTACGGCCACGGGCGACCCGCTGTCAATTTGCGCCGGGCTTTTCGCCCATGATGTCCTTCGATTTATCACGCCGCGACGGCGGTCCGGCAGAGGTCACGAACGAGGTCAAGGGGCAGCGCTCGCCGCGCACCAATATAGCGGAAAAGCGATCGAGCCGACCCGCACCGCGCGTTTCGACGCCAATCGCCTGCGCGAAATCGACGTCGCGGCAATATCCGGCGAAGGTGCCGTAATACCAGACGCGCTGGCGATCCTGAATCCAGATGCCGCGGCCGCGGTCGGCCTGCCAGTTGCGGATTGAGCTGTCGCTCGGAAAAGCGATGCTCGCCTCGACCCCGAGCTCGCGCGGCGCGTCGGCAGAATTGGTGGCGGGCTCGTTGGCCGCCGCTGCAGAAAGGGGAAGCAAGACGGCGGCCAGGGAGAGTGCGAGATTCTTCATGACGACTCGCTTAGCGGGTCAAGGCTGAACGGGTGCTGACCCTGATCCTCCCCGTCGCGCAGCGATGGGCAGGATCATTTTTGCCATTCGCCCGCGATCAGCGACCACAGCGCGGTGTCGCGGACGTGGCCGGTCCAGGTGATGCGCTCGGACCGCAATGTCGCCTCTTTGGTGCAGCCAAGCTTGGCGACCGCCGCCTGGCTGCGCGCGTTGCGCTCGTCGATGCGAAACTCGATGCGGCGGATACCAACGGCAAAGGCATGATCGATCATCAGTTGCTTCACGCGCCCGTTAAAACCCGTCCCGCGCATATCGGGGTGAATATAGCTGTTCCCGATTTCGACCGTCTGCGCCGACCAGTCGGGGCGGAGCCATGCGGTCATCCCCACGAGCCGGTCGCCATCGAAGATCGCGTAAGCCATTCGGCCGCCTCCGCCGATCAGCGCGTCAAAGCTCGGGTCGAAATGACCGGGACCAAAGCTCGACGAATAGATCGTCCAGATATCGGCGTCAGCAGCGCAAACCGCGCGCAGCGCCTCGCGGTGCGCTTCGGTCAGTTCGACGAGCCGCAAATCGCCATCGGCCAGCTCGACATACAGGCGATCGCGCATCATTGGACGCCCGCGGTCGCCAGCAGGATACCCAGCCCGACCGAGGCGCCCTGCACGCTCTTGGTCTTCTCCACGTCGATCCATTCGTCGAGCGCATGCGCGCGTCCGCCCTCGCCGCCCGATCCGATCGTCACCGCCGGAATGCCCAGGCTCATCGGCAAATTGGCATCGGTCGATGAGGAAGTGGCCCGCGGAGAAAGTCCGAGCGCGCGAATGATCGCATGGGCATTGCGGACGATCGGTTGCGTCGCCGCCGTTTCGCCCGCCGGTCGGTCGCCGATCGGCTTGATGTCGGCGGTGATCACGCCTTCCTTGACCGACCGCGCCGCATTTTCGGTTTCGACGCCCTTTTTGACGACCGCGAGGAAGGCCTGCTCCAGCTTGGCAAGCTCGGTCGGATCTTCGGACCGCATGTCGAATTCGATGAAAACCTCGTTCGGGATCGAATTGACCGATGTGCCGCCGCCGGTAACGCTGGCCGCATAGGTCGTCTTGGGTTTCGCCGGGACCGGGATCTTGTAGAAATCGACGATCGTCTGGCTCATTGCCGCCATCGGATTGACGAGCCCGAAGGCGCTGAAGCTGTGCCCGCCCGGCCCTTTATAGGTGACACGATAGCGCATCGACCCGACGCCGCCGGTGACGATGCGCGACGGATCGCTCCCGTCCATCGAGACAAAGGTCTTCACCCGGTCCTTATATTTGCCCTTGGTCAGCAGATAGCGGACACCGCGCAAATCGCCCGGGCCTTCTTCGCCGACATTGCCGACGAAGATGATGTCCTGTTTCACCTTGATCCCGCTTTCCTTCATCGCGCGCGCATAGGCGAGCAGCACCGCAAGGCTGCGGGTATCGTCACCGACGCCGGGGGCGTGGAGACGCGTGCCTTCGCGGCGAACCTTGACCGGGGTGCCTTCGGGAAAGACGGTGTCGAGGTGCGCGGCGATCATCACCGCTGGGCCGCCGACGGGGCCGGTGCCGCGATAAACGCCCATCGCATTGCCTTCCGCATCGATTTCGACGTCCGTCAGCCCGGCATCTATCAACATATCACGATAGGCCGCGGCGCGCGCCGCTTCCTTGAACGGCGGCGCCGGGATTTCGGTCAGCTTGATGATTTCGTCGACCATCCGGTCATGGTCGCGATCGAGGAACTGGACCGCCGAGACATAGCCCTTGGTCTTGAGCACCGCTTCGGGCTTGGGCTGCGATACGACCTGGACCGGCGCGGCGGCCAGCAGGGCAGCGGCAGTCAGCAACAGCATGCTACGCATGAAAATCCTTTCGCGAAAACCATAATAATTCCGGTCGGCAAGTCAGCGCTGTTCAGGGGTCAGGCCGACATCCCAGCCGCCGCCTCGCGCCGCTTTGCCATGAAATGCCGCCGACACATCGCAACATAGCGGTCGTTGCCGCCGATCTCGGTCTGCGCGCCCTCAACGACCGCACGGCCATTCTCGTCGACGCGCAGGTTCATCGTCGCCTTGCGCCCGCATTCGCACACGGCTTTGAGTTCGACGAGCGCATCGGCGATGCCGAGCAGCGCCGCCGATCCGGGGAACAGCTCGGCCGAGAAATCGGTGCGCAGGCCATAGCAGAGCACCGGGATACCGCTTTCGTCGGCGAGCCGCGCAAGCTCCAGCACCTGCGCCCGCGTCAAAAACTGCGCCTCGTCGACCAGCACACAGGCGAGCGGACGCTCGGCGTTCTCGGCATTCACCGCCGCCCACAAATCGCTGTCGGGATCAAACTTATGCGCCTCGGCGATCAGCCCGATCCGGCTCGTCACCTGCCCCGCGCCATAACGATCGTCGAGCGCCGCGGTCCACAGCATTGTTTCCATACCGCGTTCGCGATAGTTGAAGTCCGCCTGCAACAGCGTGGTCGATTTGCCTGCGTTCATGCTGGCATAATAGAAGTAGAGCTTGGCCATGGACCGGCTATAGTCGGGCCGGAAAGAACAACAAGAGTATCGAAGAGGGATGCTGGATGACTGACAACGCCGCCGTGGCCGCCGTGCCGCAAAAGGGGTTTCTAGGCTGGATCGAACGCGTGGGCAACCGGCTTCCCGACCCGGTGGTGCTGTTCCTCTGGCTGGTCGGAATCCTCATCGTCATTTCGGTCATCGCCGCTGCAGTCGGCTGGTCGGCGCTGCATCCCACCGAGACCGACCCCGAAACCGGTCGGCAAAAGGTGATCGCGGCAACCAGCCTGCTCAGCCCCGAAAATATCGCGCGGCTCTGGGTCGACATGCCGACGACCTTCACCCATTTCCACCCGCTCGGCTATGTGCTCGTCGTCATGCTCGGCGCGGGCGTCGCCGAACGCACCGGCCTGTTTGGCACCGCGATGCGCGCCAGCGTGCGCGGCGCGTCGCCGACGCTGCTGACCCCGATGGTCGCGTTTGTCGCGATGATGGGCAATCTCGCCGCCGACGCCGCCTATGTCGTGCTGATCCCGCTTGCCGCCGTCATCTATCACGCCGCGGGGCGGCATCCGGTCGCGGGTATCGCCGCCTCCTTCGCGGGCGTGTCGGGCGGCTTTTCGGCCAACCTGCTCCCTGGCCAGCTTGACGCTTTGCTGTTCGGCATCACCCAGGCGGCGGTCGAGACGGTGTTCGGCCCCTGGCAGCCGAATATCGCGGGCAACTGGTATTTCATCGCCGCGATGCTGTTCATTTTCCTGCCCGTCATCTGGTACGTCACCGACCGCATCATCGAACCACGGCTCGGCACCTATGTTCCCGCGGGAACCGCGGCGATGGGCGATGCCGGCGAACGCGACCGGGCGCTGACCGATGCCGAACGCAAGGGGCTGCGCCACGCCGGACTCGCCATGTTGTTCGTGATCGGCCTGTGGGCGTTTTTCACGCTTGGCCCCGGCACCCCGCTGATCGACGAGGCAGGCCCGCCCGAAGCGCGGCTGTCACCCTTTTACCGCTCGCTCGTTGCCGCTTTCTTCCTGCTCTTCCTGCTTGCGGGCTGGGCCTATGGGCGCGCGACCGGGGTGATCGGCAACCATCGCGATCTCGTCAAGATGATGAGCGAGTCGATGGGCGACATGGCCTATTATCTCGTCCTCGCTTTTGCCGCGGCGCATTTTGTCGCGATGTTTGCCTGGTCGAACCTGGGGCTGATCCTCGCCGTGCATGGCGCCGACGGCTTGCGCGCCGCCAACCTGCCTGCCCCGGTGCTGCTCGCCGCGATCGTCCTGCTCACCGCCGCGCTCAACCTGTTCATCGGCTCGGCGAGCGCCAAATGGGCGCTGCTCGCTCCCGTGATGGTGCCGATGCTGATGCTGCTCGGCATCAGCGCCGAAATGACCACGGCGGCCTATCGCGTCGGCGACGGCGCGACCAACATTGTCACTCCGCTGATGGTCTATTTCCCGCTGATCCTGATCTTTTGCCAGCGCTGGCAACCGAATTTTGGCTTGGGAAGCCTCGCAGCGACAATGCTCCCCTATTCGATCGGCATGTTGATCAGCGGGATCGTCTTGCTGATGGGCTGGGTCGCGCTCGACCTGCCGCTCGGGCCGGGCGCCAGCGTGTATATCCCCTTGCCGACCACGACACCCTGACAACCGGGCCGGGGCGCTGCTTGACTCGCCCCGGCCCCCCTCTCATGCTGCGCGGCAGAACAGAATGAGGGGGAGCGCGCCATGCGCCTGATGCCGGTGACCGACGCGATGTTTCTCGTCGCCGAAACGCGCGAGACGCCGATGCATGTCGGCGGGGTCAATCTCTATACCCTGCCCGACAAGGTCGACGAGACCGAGTGGCTGAACGAGCAACTCGCCAACCTGCGTCAGTCGGAGGGATTGCGCCGCCCGTTCAGCGAGGTGCTCAAACTCACCCCGCTCGGCCAATATGGCCCGATCCGCCTCGAACCCGACCGCGACATCGACATGCACTATCATGTCCGCAGCGCCGCGCTGCCCAAGCCCGGGCGCTACCGCGAGATGTTCGAGCTGGTCTCTCGCCTCCACGGCACCCTGCTCGACCGCACCCGACCGATGTGGGAAATCACCCTGATCTCCGGCCTGCCCGATCGCCAGATCGCGACCTATTTCAAGATCCACCACGCGTTGATGGACGGTGCATCATCGATGCACTTCACCAATGCCATGCTCAGCGCCGATCCCAAAGAGAAGCGCAGCTCTTCGCCAATGTCGGTCGAAGCCTATGAGGCGTATAAGCGCAAATTCCCGACGCCAAAAAAACCGCCCACCCCCAGCCTCACCGACCTGAAAGCCATCGGCAGCTTCCTGAAAGAGCAATGGGGCAACAGCGTCGGGGTGACCAAGGCGCTCAACCAATATGCCGCCGCGATGTTCGGCATGGGCGGCAGCGACCTGACGACGCCCTGGTCGGTGCCGCGCACCAGCTTCAATCGCAACATCACCGGCGCGCGGCGCTTCGTCGCGCAAAGCTGGTCGCTGGAACGGGTCAGAGCCATGGGCAAGGCCTATGACGGGACGATCAACGACGCGGTGCTCGGCATGTGTTCGGGGGCAATGCGCAAATATCTGCAATCGCTAAACGAGCTGCCCGACAAGCCCCTGAAAGCCATGGCGCCGGTATCGATCCGGCCCAAGGATGACATCGACGCCGCCAACTCGGTCGCGGCGGTCACCGCCAATCTGGCGACGCATATCGACGATCCGGTCGAGCGCATGCGGACCATCCAGGCTTCGATGAATGCCGCCAAGGCGCAGCTGCGCGAAATGACCGCGCAGCAGATCCAGATCTATACCGCGATCACCCAGATGCCGCAGATGCTGACCGCGCTCACCCGCACCGCCGACAAATTCCCGGCGTACAGCGTCACCATCTCGAACGTCCCCGGCCCGCGCGAGCAGCTCTACTGGAACGGCGCGCGGCTCGACGGCATGTATCCCGCCAGCATCCCGGTCGACGGCATGGCGATGAACATCACGCAAGTGTCGAACAACAAGAATATCGATTTCGGCATCACCGCCTGCCGCCGCAGCGTCCCCCATGTCCAGCGGCTGATCGATTATCTGGAGGATGCACTGGTCGAACTGGAGCAAGCGGCGGGGATCAAGGGCAAATAGGCGCCCGCGCCCGGTACATCTTAGCTTTTTACACCATCGCCGCTGCCGCCTAAATACCGCGCGACACCAAGCGAGGGGGATCAGATATGCTGGGCAAATTCGATACGCTGGACCGGCTCGTCCAGCTGCTGCTGCTGATCGCTGCGGTCGGCGCGATCGCCAATGGCGGTTTCATGCTGGTCGATCCGCTCGCCTGGTATGTCTTCATCCCGACCGTCATCACCACCGGCCCGCCGAACGCGCATTTTATCCGCGACATCGGCCTCGCCTATGTCGGTTCGGGGCTGATCCTGCTCTACGCCGCCGGGCATCCGATCCTGCGCTGGCGCGCCGCGGTCGTCGGCGGGCTGTGGCTGACGCTCCACGGTTTGCTGCATATCTATGAAGTGATCGCGGGCATCTGCGGCCCCGCGACCTTTTGGGCCGACGCGCCGGGGGTGCTCGGCCACCCCCTGCTCGTCATCGTGGCGCTGACCATCCTTTTCGCGCGCCAGCGGATCGCCCCCGCGGGCATCCCCGCGCGCCTGTTCGCGCGCGCCGCCGACAAGGCGACCGGCGGCAACAGCCCCTATCTGCCCGACCTGATCGCCGCGCCCGGCCACGCCGCCGAGAAATTCCAGCATTTCATGCCGGTCACCGCGCACCGCCACGCATCCCCCGCCGACGCGTTCCACGCCGCACGGATCGGCGCGACACTCGCCGCCGACTGCGGCCCCTGCGCGCTGATCGCCGCCGAAGGCGCGCTTGGCGATGGCGTCGCGCGCGATATCGTCAACCGCCTGCTCGCCAGCGCGCCGCCCGCCGACCTGGCAGAAGCCTTTGCCTTTGGCGCCGCGGTGGGCAGCCATGATCCCGCCGCTGACGCGCATGGCGCACAGATCGAAATGCTCTACGGGCGCACCATACGCTTCGAAATGGCACTGACCGCCGCAACCGTCACTGCCTATCCGGCGCTCAAGCGCGGCCTTGGCTTCGCCAACAGCTGCGCGCTCCACAAGCTGGAGGTTTGACAGCGCCGACGGACCGCGACACAGGGCGGTCATGACCCTCTCGATCCGCCCCGCCACCCCCACCGACCTGCCGCTGATCGCGCAGTTCATCCGCGACCTCGCCGTCTATGAAAAGCTGGCGCACGAAGTCCGCTTCGACGAGGCGACGCTTGGCGAGAAGCTGTTTGGTCCGCGCCCTTATGCCGAGGTGGTGATCGGCGAACTTGACGGCGAGCCGCAGGGCTTCGCGCTATTCTTCCACAATTTCTCAACCTTCGAGGGGCGCCCCGGCCTCTATCTCGAAGATCTTTTCGTCCGCCCCGAAGCGCGCGGATCGGGGCTTGGCAAGGCGCTGCTCGCGCACCTCGCCCAGCTGTGCGTCGACCGCGACTGCGCGCGGCTCGAATGGAGCGTGCTCGACTGGAACGCCCCCGCGATCGGCTTTTACCAGAACCTCGGCGCCAAGCTGATGGACGAATGGACGGTGATGCGCGTCGATGGTGGCGCACTGGCGAAGCTGGCGGAATCCTAACTGTCCGTCATCCCAGCGAAGGCCGGGACCTCACCGTCTCAACCTGACGCACCGACGAGATCGCAGCCGTCGCCGGGATGAATATCCCGAACCTAACGGGCTCCACGCGGCCGCCGCCGTTCCATCGGCCAACTTGGCATATGCGCGTCGGACAGCCGTTTGGCTTCGTCCGGCGCCAGGCCAAGCTCAGTGAGCACGCGGACGAGCGCCTCGGCGGGCGCGACGGCGATGTCGGGCTGCACCCCGTCGCCTTCCCAATCCCTGCCGGTCACCGGGTCATAGGTTCGCCCGACCGGGATGAAAGCGCGATACCCCCCGCCCAGTTCTTCGCCGCGGCCAAAATGATTGGCGCCCGCGGTCGGCGCGCCGACCAGCGTCCCCCGGCGCGTATGCTTCATCGCCAGCGCAAAATGCTCGGCCGCCGACGCACTGGCGCCCGACGTCAGCACATAGACTTTCGCGTCGCGCAGCCGCACGTCGGTGTTCGGCGTCGCCCAATGCTCGCGCGCCACCATGCCAGCGTCGCCCTCGGCCGGTCGCATCGACGGCAGCCCGGCAATTGGCGACCCCCCGCGCGCATCGACCGACGCGCGCGTCGCCATCGTCACCAGCCGCGTTTCCTGGTCGAACAGCCACGGAAAGATGACATCCATCTGGTCGAGCCCGCCGCCATTGTGGGTCCGAATGTCAAAGATGATCGCCTTCGCATCGGCGTGATCGGCCATGAACTTCGCGGCCTGCGCGGTCACATCGGCATCCATCGGAAAGACATTGAAGCGCACGAAGGCAATCCCCGGTGCGATCCACCCCGCCTGCTCGACGGGCACCTTCGGCGGGCGCGGCGTCGATACCGCCCCGCCTGTTACGGCGCCAGCAGGCGCGGTCGCTTCCGGCACGCGCAACCGCAAATGTCCGTCGGGCGACACCGCATTCACGTCCCGATCGATCGCCTGCCCCAGCGCCTCGCCGGTCAGGCTGGCATAGCGTCCCGCCGCGATGCCCGCGCGCAACGCTGCGGCGTAACGCTTGCCGGTTTCGGGATAGACATAGTCGCTCTCGAGCAGCGCCGCATAGGTTTCTGCGACCTTGTCGGCGCTCACCTCGTCCGCCGCCAGCGCCGGCGACCCCATTATCGGCGCGGCTATCGTTCCGGCGGTGAGCAGCAGCGCAGGCAAAATATGGGAAGCGCGAATCATCTTGGTCTCCAATCCAACTCCGGTTGGACCCAAGTGTATCACATCAGCAATACAGATCAACTACATTTGTAGTCGATAGCCGATATCAGCGTTTGCGTGCGAACCAGACCAGGAAGATGCCGACCACCGCCAGCACCACGCCGTTGCGCGTCCATGTCGTGTCGCCCAGCATGAAGCTGCTCGCCGGCCAGCGCACGATGTCGAGCCCTTGCAGTGCCCACAGCCCGCCGACCAGGATCATCGCGACCCCGATGATCGCGAGAACGCCCCTTAATGCACCCATGATGTCTCCCCCTTTATTGGCGCTGCAATCCGATCAGCGGTCGCAGCCACCCGATGCTGCGCCCGATCCAATAGAAAAGCCAGCACCCCGTCACCGTCGCCGCGAGCAGGGTCAGGAAGGACGGCAGCGCGGCGACATTGGCCCCGAGCAGGTTCCAGCCGACGACGACGATGATCGTCTGGTGGATGATGTAGAATGGGAACACCGCCTCCGCGAGCATCGCGCGCTGCGGATGGTCGCGGTTCCACTTGGCGTCGGCGATCCCCAGCAGCGCAATGATCGTCGCCCACCCCTGCACTTGCCGCGCGATATGATAGGGCGGGAAGACCCAATCGGGCGCCACGGTGTTGCCCGGCCAGGTCCATTCGACCCAGAAGATTGGGACAAAAGCCAGCGCGGCCAGAACGGCGGCCACCTTCCAGCACCGCGCCACCGCCTCGAACAATGCGGGCCGCACGCGCAGCAGCCAGCCGATCGTGAACGCCACCAGATAGTGAAGGTGCGACGGTCCGTCGTCGAACAGCGCATGCGTCTCGTCATGGTCGGGAAAGGCCACGTAAATCGCGATCCACAGCAGCATCGGGACGATGAGCAGACCCCATCCGCGCAGCAACCGCGCCGCGCCGTCCGACATCCGCGCTCGGGCCGATGCAGGGACAACCGCAATCACCAGCGCCGCCAGCATCGTGTAAACCCACAGATACACAACGAACCACAGATGCTGCCAGGTCGGCAGCGCAATGCCGTCGATAAACTGGAAACCGAAATAATCGTATAGCCAGAAATGCAGGAAACCGTGCGGATAGCCATGCTGCCCCGCCAGATCGATCCACGGCTGCGGCGGAATGATGACGATCACCGCAAAGATCAGCGGGATCAGCAACCGCGCGCTGCGCGACCGTGCAAAGGCGCCGCTCCCGCCGAGTTTCGCAAACAGCGCCGCGCTCGCATAACCCGACACAAGGAACAGCAACGCCAAGCGCCAGCCGTTCGTCGCGAGCATCGGAATGGTGACCCAATCGAGCGGCTCGGCGATTTTGACGTGCCAGCCCCACGGCACGAAATACATGCCGATATGATAGAGGATCAGCAGCGCGAACGCCCCGATCCGCAACCAGTCCATGCCGTAATGGCGCGTGACGGTCATGCTGGTTCTCCCCCTCCCCCCGTTCGTCATCCCGGACTTGATCCGGGATTCAGGCAACATCGCGCAAATGGATCCCGGATCAAGTCGGCAATTGTCCTCTTGGACCAAGTAAGCGGCTGTTCCCCGGCGGAAGCCGGGATCCAGGGCGCCACAAAACGACGTTCACCTGCTAACGCGCTGGGCCCCGGCTTCCGCTGGGGAGCATGTACTTGCTCGAACGGAACAACCGCCGCTCAAGTCCGGGGTGACGAAGTGGGAAACAACACGCGCTACCGCTTTTCGGCAGAAAGCCGTGCCATTAAAATGGCAGCGCGCGTCGCTTGGCGCGCGATGCTGGGCAGGTCGACGGTTTCATCGGGACCATGATCGCCGGTGCTGTAAGCGCCAAGACCCGCGAGCGAGTCGACGAAGGGGGCGACGAAGCTGATGTCGGCCGCGCCGCGTTTCAGCGGGTCAAGCGCCGTCATTTCGGGCAGGCCCAAGTCGCGGT
The DNA here is from genome assembly GCA_018823905.1 of Alphaproteobacteria bacterium. Lineage (GTDB taxonomy): Bacteria > Pseudomonadota > Alphaproteobacteria > Sphingomonadales > Sphingomonadaceae > Sphingopyxis. The sequence goes on along the minus strand of JAHJHL010000191.1, from coordinate 14,186 downwards.
TCACGGCGTTGAGCCGAACGAGCAGCGCGCGATTGCCGTCGGTCGGCGCCATCGCCGGATAGCCGCCGGGATCGAACGCGAGTGTGGCCGACGTTCCCGGCGCATGGTCAGCGACGATCGCCGCCATCTTTGCCTTCACCCGCTCCGCCTGTTCAGCCGACAGCGTGCGTAGGTCGCCGCGTGCGATGGCGGTCGCGGCGATGATGTTGGTCTTGCCGGTGGCATTGGCGCGAATTTTACCCTCGTCGAGCACCGCCTGCTCGCCGCCCGCGACCAGCCCAACGTTGAAGGTCAAATTGGGTTCCGGCAGCTCGGTGCGGAAACGGTGAATGATCCGCGCCAGTTCATAGATTGCGCCGTCGCCCGCATTGGCGCTGAAAATGCCCGAGCTGTGCCCGGTCTTGCCGGTGGCGGTGACTGTCCAGCTTTCCGACGAGCGCCGCGCGATTGAACTCATGTCGGCGCCCGCATCGCGGATCAGCCCCTCAAAGCCCAAGGCGACATCGCTGCGCTTGCCCGCCGCGATCAGGTCGGCGCGCGCGATCTCGATCGGGTCGCCCGCATCCTCTTCGTCGCCGGTCATGTGAAATTCGATATTGGCGTCCTTTAGCGTCCCCGCCGCGTGCATCGCGCGCAGTGCCGCGAGGGCGACGACCATGCCGCCCTTGTCGTCGCCCGCGCCCGGTCCCTTGGCGAAGTTGCCCCGGCGCTCGAAGCGCTGGAACGGCGAATCGGGTTCGAACACCGTGTCGAGATGCGCGATGAGGAGCAGGCGCTTGCCGTCCGGCTTGCCCCGATGCGTCGCAATCAGATGCCCGGCGCGGCCGGTCTCGCGCATCGGTTTCCAGATCACCGTGAAGCCCAGCGGTTCCAGCTCGGCGCGCATCATCGCCCCGACCTTTTCGACGCCCTCGAGGTTGAGCGAGCCGCTGTTCTGGTTGACCAGCTTTTCAAGCAGCGCGATCGAGCGCGGTTGCTCGGCCTCGACCGTTTTTGCCATCGCGCTTTCGGCCTTGCTAAGCTCTGCGTGAGCCGCAGGTGCGAGTGCGAGTTGAAGCGCGATCAGAGCGGCAAATGGCAGCGATTTCATGGAGGACTCCTCTGGACTTCCCCCTTGTGACGCTTGCACGGACTGCGGGCAAGCGATCAGCCGGGGCGGACCATGAAAATGCTGCCGCCGATGCTGACGATGAACAGATTGCCCGCGCTGTCTTCGCCGAATGACGCGATATTGGTCAGCGTCCCCGCATCGGGCGCGAAATCCTCGTTGCGCCGCGCGAAACGCGACGACGGGAGCGTCTGTCCGGCGATCAGGCTGGAAAAGGGCACCGTCCAGATATTGCCCGAAATGAAGTCGGCGAACACATATTGACCCTGCAGCGACGCCACCGGCCCGCGATACACATAACCGCCCGTGACGGTCCGGCCCTGCCTTGGACCGGTACCGTGGCCATATTCGAGCACCGGGTTGGTAAGGCCCGAAGGCGCGGTACCCGAAAAGCTTTGCGTGCCTTCGCGGAACGGCCAGCCGAAATTGAGCCCCGGCTGGGTGGTCGTGACCAGGTCGACTTCTTCGACCGCACCCTGACCGACATCGCCGATCAGCAGCGTCGAGCCCGAAAAGGAGGCGCGGAACGGGTTGCGCAGACCAAAGGCGAAAACGTGAGGATCGCCGCCGCCCGCAATGAACGGATTGCCGGGGGCGGGGGCATAGCTGTTGCCGCCCGCGCCGACGGCAAAGCGCAGGATCTTGCCAAGTTGGACATTGCGGTTCTGGGCATTGTTGTTTGGATCACCACCGCCGCCGCCATCACCGACCGCCACATAGACATGGCCGTCGGGACCGTAGCCGATCCAGCCACCATTGTGATTGTCAAACCCGGGGTGCGGGATGTCGAGCACGGTGTCGTAACTGGTCGAACTGTTCGGTTGTCCCAGCGTGTAGCGCCGCACCTGGACATTGCCGTTGGTCGCGGTGGCGACCGCGAACAGGCGCTGCGACGTCGCATGATCGGGATAGGGCGCAAGGCCGAGCAAGCCGCGTTCGCCGCTGGTGGAAATATCGGTGATGTCGAGCACCAGCGTCCGGCTGCCGTTCGCGGGATCGAAGCGATAGACGTTGCCGCCCTTTTCGACGACATAGACGCTGCTGCTCCCGGGGATCGGTGCGATGTAGAGCGGCTGGCCGAAACCGGTGCCGACGCGCACCACCGATATGCCCTCGCGGCTGTTGGTGACGGTGATGTTCACCGCCTGCGTGACGCTTGCCTGACCGTCGCTGACGCGCAGCACGACGGCATAGACATTGTCGCCGTCGGCATCCCCGGGCAGGTCGAAATCGGGCACCGCGCTAAAGCTGAGCGCGCCCGCGCCAGTGATCGCAAAGCTCGCCGCGTCGGCGCCGCCGTCGATGGTAAAGGTCAGCGCGTTGCTGTTCGGATCGGTCGCGGTCGCCTGATAGGCGGCGGTCGTGTTTTCCGCGATGCTGGCGGTTTGCAGCGAGGTGAAGCTGGGCGGGGCGTTGGCGGCGGGCGGGGTACCGCCGCCGCTACTGCCACCGCCGCCGCACGACGCGAGCATCAGGGAGGTGAGAAGGAGGGAGACGCGCTTCCGCATGGCCAATAGCCTTTCGCGATCAAGCCCACCCCTGCCGCAACCTGCCACTGGTCGAGAGCGACCGCAACCCCGGCGGTTTACCATTGCGTCCTTGCGCCGAGCGGCGTCAGGCGGGCTCTTTGGCTTCGTCGAAATCCTCAAGCTTGCCTAGCGCATTCAGTGCGATTCTGCGCAGCGCTGACCTGTTTACAGTCAGGCCTTTCGAACCGTCGCCGGTGAGATCGTCGATGGCAAAATTGACGCGGGTGCGGTCGGGCGCCAGCTCTTCAAAGGTGAATTTGAGCCCCGTCGTCAGCGCACCGTCGTCGACATCGTAGATCAGATGCGCTTCGCGGGGGATTTCCATCGCGACTGCGATCTTGATCTTATAGGCGTCGGGCCGCTCGTCGGGGACCATCTTCTCGAAGCCCGGATCGCCCTTTTCGGCGACGAGTTCATAAAGGCGCGTCGATCCGCCGTTGGTCACCAGCGGCATCCCGGTAAAGGCGCTGCCGTCGCCGAACATTTTCGCAAACACCTCTTCGCGCGGCGCGGCGACCGTGCGGGTCTGGTTGGCCAGTTCGACCATTTTGCCGCAGCTGGCGGTCAGCAGCATGACGGCGACCAAGACTGTGGAGCGTAGCATCGCAATCTCCCTGAAAAGCCCAGCCATGGTAGCGCCAACGCCTTATAAAAGCGTCAACGGCTGTCCTGCCATCTGTAAAGAGTGTTTGACAGGCCCGATGCGTCACTGTAAAGAGCTCTTGACAGGCAAGGGAGCGGCTGTGGAAAATCGGGTGCGCGAATATCGCGAAGCGGCGGGGTGGAGCCAGGGCGAACTGGCCCGGCGCCTTGGCGTGTCGCGCCAGACGATCAACGCGGTCGAAACCGACAAATATGATCCCAGCCTGCCGCTCGCGCTCCGCATGGCGGGGCTGTTTGCCCTCGAAGTGCGCGAGCTGTTTATCGATCATTGGACGGCGAAGGAGTAGCGAGATGACGACGCAGGCAAGCAAGGCCGCGGGATGGCGCAAGATGGCGATACAGGCGGCGATTGGCGCGGCGGCGGGCGCGGGCGGCATGTTCGCGGGGTTGCAACTGGTCGAGGGACAGGGCGGCTTCGACTGGACGGGATCGTCGATTTTCCTGTTCGGCATCGGGCTGGTTTATGCGCTGATGGGGGTGTTCGTCGGGATCGGAACGGTCGCGCCGCGCCTGTTCGGCCAACGGCTGCTCAACGTCGCCGACGCCGAAGAAATCGTCGAGGAGCGCGCGAACATGGCGGGCAGCGCGGTCGGCTGCCTGGTTTTGGGCGCTGCTGTCATGCTGCTGGCGCACGCGGCGGCGGCTGATGCCGCAGGCAGTGCGGCGCTGGTCGCTCCCGCGCTCGCGTTCTGGATTTTGCTCACGGTATTGGTCGGCTTCACGGCAATATCGGTGTGGATGTGGCGGGGTTTTGACGAGCTCTGGCGCCAATTGACGGTCGAAGTGTCCGCGCTCACCGGCAATCTGTTGCTGGTGGTCCTGATCGTCTGGGGCGGCGCCGCTGCGACGGGCTTGGTCGCCGGTCCGCAGCCGCTCGACCTGGTGTCGCTGTCGTTCGGGGCGATGCTGCTCGCCTGTTTTCTGGCGGCGGGCCGCCGCGGGATGATGACGCCGCGATCGGCTTAGTCGGTGTCCTGCGTGTCCGTCTCGACCGGTTCGGGCACCGGCGTGACCTGTGCATAGACAAGGCGCCATGCGCCGCCGCGCCACAGCCAGTGGTCGGCATAGCGGTGACGATCGACAAAGGCTTCGCCGTCGGCGCTGCCGCGCAGCGTGTTCGTGGCGGTGAGCAGGGCCGTTCGATCTGCGACGATCCAGCGCGCTTCGCTCGGCTGAAAGGGTTCGATACGGATCGACGGCGCGGTGAGCGCGCCGATAAACCCGGCCTTATCGCCCTTCGCGCCGCTGCCGCGGACCCACAGGAAATCGTCGGCGATCAGGCGTCGTAGCGCGGCTTCGTCCTTGGCGGCGATCGCCGTGTCGAGTGCCGCCGCCGCTTCGCGATAGCCGGTCGGGGTTGCCGCGGGGTTGGCGGGAACGCGGGCATCGCTGCACCCCGTCATCAGGAGGAATAGCGCGGGGGCGCCCAATCGGATCATCACCATTTCTCTCCCGTCCCGGGCGTGTTGGATTGCTCTTCAGGCTGTGTCGACACTGCCGATCGCCAGCGCAATGACTTCCGGCATAGGCGCGCGTGCCACGGGAAAGATAAAACAGAAAAGGGCGCCCGGTTCCCCCGAACCGGACGCCCCCCTTGGCGTCGCTGACCCTTGCGGATCAGGCGCTGTAGTACATGTCGAACTCGACCGGGCTCGGGGTCTGTTCGACGCGATAGACTTCATCCCACTTCAGTTCGACATAGGCTTCGATCTGATCCTTGGTGAACACGTCACCCTTGAGCAGGAAGTCATGGTCGGCGATCAGCGCGTCGAGCGCTTCGCGCAGCGAGCCGCAAACGGTGGGGACTTCGGCGAGTTCCTCGGGCGGCAGGTCGTAGAGGTTCTTGTCCATCGGGTCGCCCGGGTGGATCTTGTTCTGGATCCCGTCGAGCCCCGCCATCAGCAGCGCCGAATAGCAGAGATAGGGGTTGGCCATCGCGTCCGGGAAGCGGAACTCGACGCGCTTCGCCTTGGCGCCCGCACCATACGGGATGCGGCATGAGGCCGAGCGGTTGCGGCTCGAATAAGCGAGCAGCACCGGCGCTTCGAAACCGGGGACGAGGCGCTTGTAGCTGTTCGTCGTCGGGTTGGTGAAGGCGTTCAGCGCCTTCGCATGCTTGACGACGCCGCCGATGAAATAGAGGCACATATCGGACAGCCCCGCATAACCGTTACCGGCGAACAGCGGCTTGCCCTTTTCCCAGATCGAGATGTGGGTGTGCATGCCGCTGCCATTGTCGTCCTTGATCGGCTTCGGCATGAAGGTCGCGGTCTTGCCATAGGCATGCGCAACCTGGTGCACGACATATTTATAGATCTGCATGCGGTCGGCGGTCTGCGTCAGCGTGCCGAAGGTCAGGCCCAGCTCGTGCTGCGCCGCGGCAACCTCATGGTGGTGCTTATCGCACGGCAGGCCCATTTCGAGCATCGTCGACACCATCTCGGCGCGGATGTCGACGGCGCTGTCGACCGGCGCGACGGGGAAATAGCCGCCCTTGGCGCGCGGACGGTGGCCGAGGTTGCCGCCCTCATAGCTGCGGCCGGTGTTCGTCGGCAGCTCGATATCGTCGATCTCGAAACCCGATTTGTTGTAGCCGGTTTCGAAGCGGACATCGTCGAACATGAAGAACTCGGCTTCTGGACCGACATAGACGGTGTCGCCGACGCCGGTCGAGGCGACATAGGCCTCGGCGCGCTTGGCGGTCGTGCGCGGGTCGCGGGCATAGCCTTCGCCGGTCGACGGCTCGACGATGTCGCAGAAGATGACGAGCATCGGGGTCGCCGAGAAGGGATCGTCATAGACCGCATCGAGGTCGGGCATCAGGATCATGTCGGACTCGTTGATCGCCTTCCAGCCCTCGATCGACGAACCATCGAACATCAGGCCGTCTTCCAGTTCATCCTCGCCGATCACCGAAGCGACCATCGTCAGATGCTGCCACTTGCCCTTCGGATCGGTGAAGCGCAGGTCGACCCACTCGATGTCGTTTTCCTTGATCCGGGCGATGATATCCTTGGGCTTCGTAGCCATGGTCTGAGCTTCCTTCTTGCGATGATGACCGGTTGCACCGGCTTAGTTGAACAGGTTGGGGAGCGGATATTTTAGAGCGCGTCCTCGTTGCGTTCGCCGGTGCGGATGCGCAGCGCGGTTTCGACCGGAATCACGAAAATCTTGCCGTCGCCGATGCGACCGGTCTGCGCTGCGGCGGCGATCGCTTCGACGACACGTTCGGCCATGCCATCCTCGACGATGACCTCCAGCTTCACCTTGGGCAGGAAATCGACGACATATTCGGCGCCGCGATAGAGTTCGGTGTGCCCTTTCTGGCGGCCGAAACCCTTGGCTTCGGTCACGGTGATGCCGCTGACGCCGACTTCGTGCAGCGCTTCCTTGACCTCGTCGAGCTTGAACGGCTTGATGATCGCCTCAATCTTCTTCACGCTTACAGTCCCCCTTTGGGCATTTCGCATCGCTCGCAGTCAGAGCCGGATCAGGCCTGCCTGTCCGGTTCGCACCCGTGAGTCGCTGCGAGGCCCCATCATCTTGCACCAATCAAGAGCCGTGCCAATTGGCGAATCGCAAGCTTTCGGTAAGATTTGTGACACGATGTTGCGTGGTTGCTTAAGGGGTGAGCAGAGGGCGCGATGCGGTGCCTAAAAAAGCGGCAACTGCCATTCCCAATCCTCCCTGTCGCGAAGCGATGGGGAGGGGGACCGTCCGCGCAGCGGATGGTGGAGGGGCTTTGCGACGGTAGCGCTAACGTCCCTCCGTCAGCGCTTCGCGCTGCCACCTCCCCATCGCTGCGCGACAGGGAGGAAATTAGGATCACCGCCCCATCGGCGCCGCGCTGTCGGCCAGATTCGCCTTGGTCCAATTCGACCGTTCGATGACATAGGCGCGGATGGCTTCGGCGTCCTGCGGAGTGAGCACTTTCGCGAAGCTGACCATGCCGCGATCCTTCAGCGCGCCATCGATCACCACGCCCTTCCACGCCTCGGCGTTGGCAAGCGTCCCTGAGACACGCAGATCCGGCGTGAAGCCGTTGCCGATCGCGCTGTCGCCATGACAGACCATGCAATAGCGCCCGAACTGCGCCTTGCCCGCCGCGACCTGCGTCGCGCTCGCGGTCATTGGTGGCGGGTTCCACGCCAGCGTCGTCGTCGCGGGCGGAGCAGGCAGTTTGCCGGTGCCGCCGATCTTGAGCACGACGAGCCGCGGGATATTCGGAACCTTGCGCGTCGCGCCGCCCGCGACCCCGGCGACGAGCGGGAAGGCGCCGCCCTTGCTGGTCATGAACGCCACATATTGCACCCCGCCGACCCTGAAGGTCGATGGCGCGCTGACGATCCCCGACTGCATGTCGAGGTCGAGCAATTGTCTGCCCGTGTCCGCGGTGTAGGCGCGGAAGCGGCCAAGGCTGGTGCCCTGGAACACCAGATTGCCCGCGGTCGTCATCGTGCCGCCGTTCCACGCAGCGGGATGATCGACCGCCCAGGCGACTTTGCCGGTGCGCGGGTCGAAGGCGACGAGGCGACCGGTGGTCGCGGCCACCGCGGCGCGGAACGCTGCCTTGTCGTCGGGGAGCGTCGTTCCGGTGAGCGAAGTGCCGACGTTGAAGCCGAGCACCTTGCGCTTGTCGAGTTCGTTCATGTCGGCGAGATAGCCCTGCGGGATCTGCTGCGCCGGAATATAGACCAGCCCGGTCGCCGGGTTGTAGCTCATCGGGTGCCAATTGTGTGCGCCGAGCGCGCCGGGGATCGCGATGAAGGGCTTGCCGGTCTTGTAGAAGCGCGCCTCGGGATTCTCGATCGGGCGCCCGGTGGCGAGGTCGTAGCCCGTCGCCCAGTTGATCCCGTCGACGAACGGCTTGGCGTCAATCAGCTTGCCGGTGGTGCGGTCGATGGTGAAGAAGAAGCCGTTTTTCGGCGCGTGGTACAGCACCTTGGTCGGGGTGCCGTTGACCGCCTGCTCGGCGAGGATGATCGGCTGGGTCGCGGTGTAATCCCACGTCTCGCCCGGCGTTTCCTGATAATGCCACTTGTACTTGCCGGTCGTGGCATCGAGTGCCACGACGGACGAGAGGAACCAGTTGTCGCCCTCGCCATTCGATCGCGTGCCATGGTTCCATGGATTGCCATTACCGACCCCCAGATAGACTTGGTCGAGATCCTTGTCGTAAACGATCGCGTCCCACACGGTGCCGCCGCCGCCCGAGGTCTGCCACTCGCCCTTGTCGGACCATGTCGCGTTGGCCTTCGACGCGAAGATATCGTCCGACGCCGCCCCATCCTTGGCTTTTGTCGGGTTGGGCGCGGTATAGAAACGCCAGCGTTGCTTGCCGGTGTCGGCGTCGTAAGCGGTCACATAGCCGCGCACCCCGAATTCCGCGCCGCCATTGCCGATCAGCACCATGTCCTTCACGACGCGCGGGGCGCCGGTGATGGTGTAGGGCTTTGCGGTATCGACGGTCTGCGTCGACCACAGCTCGTTGCCGGTCTTGCGGTCGAGTGCGATCAGGCGCCCGTCGATCGTCCCGACAAAGAGCTTGTCGCCCCACAGCGCGACGCCGCGGTTGACGACGTCGCAGCAGGCGTTGACGGCTTTTTCGCCCGGAACCTTGGGGTCGAATTTCCACAGCGGCTTGCCGGTCGCAGCATCCCACGCGCTGACCTTTGACCAGGCGTGGCTGACATACATCACGCCGTCGACGACGACGGGAGTGGCTTCCTGGCCACGCGCGTCTTCCAGATCGGCCGTCCATGCGATGCCGAGCTCGCCGACATTCTTGTCGCTGATGTCGGTGAGCGGGCTGAAGCGTTGTTCGTCATAGCTGAAACCGATCGCGCCCCAGTCATCGCCGTTGCCGCCGGTCTTGAGCAGGGTCTCGCTGGCCTTTTCGGAAGCGTCGAGCGACCTGCCAGTGATGCTCTCATTCTTCGATGCGTTGCATGCCGCCAATGCCAGCAGCGCACCGCCCAACAGCGCCGCCTTCAAGACCCGTTTTGCCATCCCATGTCTCCCGTTCGACGCCTATACTTGACGTTAACGTCAAGTCTGCGCGCGAAGGGGCGGGGGTGCAAGGGGGAAATTGGGGGGTGGCAACGGGGGCGCTCACCCTCCCCCTTTATGTGGGAGGGAGCGAGGCTTACGAACCTGTTCGTTAGTCGCAGCGGTGGGGGTTGCGGTCTCAGCCTGGCGCGATGGCGCAGGGACGCACCATCACACTCATCCAGCGTCGACTAAGCAGTGACCTGCCAAGTTTTCGCAATCCTCTCTCTTAAGGCGAGAGGGTTTAGCACTAGCGAAACGTCGCCTGTCCCGCCCCATCGATGTTGAGCTTCTGGCCCGAGCAATAGCTGTTCGCGTCGCTGACGAACCATAGCACCGCGGCGGCCACATCGGCGGGGACGGCGACGCGGCCGAAGGGCATTTTGGCGGCGAGATGCTGGATGTCGTCCTGGCCGGTGATCGCGCGCGACAGTTTTTCGCCCATGTCGCTGACGGTGAGCGCGGGGGCGACGATGTTGACGCGGACGCCGTTTTTCAGTTCCTCCTTGGCGAGCGTCAGCGCGAGGGCTTCGCCTGCTGCCTTTGCCATCGTGTAGGGGGCGCCGTTGGGTGAGTTCACATAGGTCGCGATGCTGGAGATGATGATGATGTCGCTGCGGGCGTGGGTGCGCAGCTGCGGCAGCGCGAGGCGCGACAGGCGGTGCGGGCCGGCGGCGTGGACGGCGAAGAGTTTGTCGACTTCTTCGGGATTGGTGTCGGCCACGGACAGCCCGCGGCTCGCGATCCCGGCGTTGTTGACCAGAATCGACATCGGGCCGAAGTCGGCTTCGACCGCGGCGACCGTCGCCGCGCAGGCGGCTTCGTCGGTGACCGAGGCCTGATAGGCTTTTGCCTTGCGGCCGAGCGCTTCGATCGCGGCGACGGTTTCGGCGGCGGCTTCTGCGCCGCGGGTGTAATTGACCGCGACGTCAGCGCCCGCTTCGGCCAGACCGATCGCGATCCCGCGACCGATTCCGCGCGAGGCGCCGGTGACGAGGGCGACGCGCCCCGCAAGGTTCATGTCGGCCATGTCGCTCTCCCTAGTTCATCAGCTCGTTATAGATGTCGTTGTCGCTGCGGCTGGCGGCGTTGCGCCACTTGGGCGCGGCCTTGCGGTTGAGGACGCGGCCTTCGGCGTCGAGGATGGCGACGGTTGGGGTGCCCTTGATCCGGAAGCGGAAGCGTTTCGCTACCTCGGGATTGCGGCCCCAGCCCTTTACATGCGGCATGCCGATGTCGGCATAAACAATCTCGTAGCGGGCGCGGACCGGGGCGAAGCGGTCGGTGGCGATTAGATTGGCGAGCCAGGCGCTGTCGTGGCAGCCGCCGGTTCCCATGACAAGAAGGACGCGCTTGCCCGATTGCTTTGCGGATACGAGCGCAGCGTCGATCGCGGGCATCGGTTCGGCGATAAAGGCGGTGCTTTTGTATGCGTCTTCGACGCCCGGGATTGTTCGGGTTTCGACAGCGGCGGCTGGCACAATCGCGAGCAGCGCAGCGAAGGCGAGGGTGAACGGGCGCATCATTTTCCGACGATAGGTTTCGGATGACGTTTCCGTCAACGTAAGATAGCCTTCGCGCCATGAGCTGGAAAAAAGAGATCGACGAACTCGGGCAGCGCCACGCGATGGCCGAAAAGATGGGCGGCGAGGAAAAGGTCGCGCGGCAGCACAGCCGCGGCAAGATGGACGCGCGGGCGCGGCTCGCGGGAATCGTCGATGCGGGAAGCTTTCGCGAGATCGGGAAGATTGCTGGGCGCGGCACCTATGGGCCGGATGGCGAACTGGAAGATCTGGCCGCCAGCAATTTCATCTTCGGCCGCGCGAATATCGACGGGCGACCGGTGGTTGCGTCGGCCGACGATTTCACCGTGCGCGGCGGCGCGGCCGATGCGGCGCTGCATCGCAAATTCGTCCAGTGCGAGGCGATGGCGCATGAATATCGCCTGCCGCTGATCCGCATGATCGACGGCACCGGCGGTGGCGGGTCGGTGAAAACGCTGGAGGATATGGGCTATACCTATATCCCGCATGTGCCGGGGTGGCATGAGATCATCGCCAACCTCGACACGGTGCCGGTGGTGGCGCTCGCGCTGGGGCCGACCGCGGGGCTGGGCGCGGCGCGGGTGGTGGCGAGCCATTACAGCATCATGGTGCGCGGGCTGTCGCAACTGTTCGCGGCGGGGCCGGCGGTGGCGGCGGCGATCGGCGATACATTGGACCGCGAAGAGCTCGGCGGCACCGATGTGCATACGCGCAACGGCGTCGTCGACGATGAGGTGGCGAGCGAGGCTGAGGCGTTTGCGGCGGCGCGGCGGTTCCTGTCGTACCTGCCCTCGTCGATCCACGACCGGGCGCCGCGCACCGAATGTAGCGATCCGTTCGACCGGCGCGAGGAGAGCCTGTTGTTGGCGGTGCCGCGCGAGGCGAAGCAGGTTTATGCGATGCGGCGCATTTGTGACGCGGTGTTCGATCGCGGCAGCTTGTTCGAAATGGGCGCGCGCTGGGGGCGCGCGGTGATCACCGCGTTCGCGCGGCTCGACGGTTATCCGGTCGCGGTACTCGCGAGCGATCCGTCGTACCTTGGCGGGTCATGGGACGCGAAGACGAGCGAGAAGGCCGAGCGGTTCGTCAAGCTGGCCGACCAGTTCCGGCTGCCGATCGTTCACCTCGTCGACAATCCGGGCTTCATGATCGGCGGCGAGGCCGAGCGGACGGGGACGATCCGGTACGGGGTGCAGGCGATGAACGCGATCTACCGCGCGACGGTGCCGCTGGCGTCGGTGGTGGTGCGGCGGGCCTATGGGATCGCAGGCAGCGCGATGTCGAACGCCGAGCGCTTCCAATACCGCTTTGCCTGGCCGTCGGGTGACTGGGGCAGCCTGCCGATTGAGGGCGGGGTCGAGGTTGCGTACAAGAGCGAGTTGGAGGCGGCGGAGGATCCGGCGGCGCATCTGGAGGCGATCCGCGAACGCTTGAACCGGGTGCGCTCGCCGTTCCGGACGGCGGAGAAATTCGGGGTCGAGGATATTATCGATCCAAGGGATACGCGGCCGTTGCTTTGCGAGTTTGCGGAGTTGGCGTGGCGGGTGGTGAAATAGATACATCCGCCTTCGTCATCCCGGACTTGATCGGCGGTTGTCCCGTTCGAGCAAGTACATGCTCCCCGGCGGAAGCCGGGGAACAGCCGCTTACTTGGTCCAAGGGGACAATTGCCGACTTGATCGGGGGTCCATGCTACGAACGAGGAATGGACGCCGGATCGAGTCCGGGGTGACGATAAAGGAGCGATGAACTTGATTCATCCGCCACAGTGATTAGGTAGCAATCTGAGACGTATTCAGACACGCCGATTGGGAGAGACACAATGAGCGACACCGCAACGCACCTCAAGCAGAATTACATCGGCGGCCAGTGGGTCGACAGCAAGGGCGGCAAGCCGCACGACGTGATCAACCCGGCGACCGAAGAAGCCGCCTCGACGATCGTCCTCGGCACCGCTGCCGATGTCGACGATGCCGTCGCCGCGGCGCGCGAAGCGCTGAAAAGCTGGTCGCAGACGACGCGCGAAGAGCGCCTCGACATCCTCAATCGCATCGTAGAGGAATATAAGAAGCGCGCGCCCGATCTCGCCAAATCGATGGCGAGCGAAATGGGCGCCCCGGTCAGCTTCGCGGGCACCGCGCAGGTCGGCGCCGGGATCGGCGGCTTCCTTGGCACCATCGCCGCGCTGAAAGATTTCAACTTCACCGAAAAATATGCCGCGGGCGTTATCGCTTATGAACCGATCGGCGTCGTCGGCATGATCACACCGTGGAACTGGCCGCTCAACCAGATCGCGCTCAAGGTCGCGCCCGCGCTCGCCGCGGGTAACACGATGGTGCTCAAGCCGTCCGAAGAATGCCCCGGCAACGCGACAATCTTCGCCGAGATCCTCGACGCCGCGGGCGTGCCGCCGGGCGTGTTCAACCTGGTGCAGGGTGACGGCCCGACCGTCGGCAACGCGATCAGCGCGCACCCCGGCATCGAAATGGTCAGCTTCACCGGCTCGACCCGCGCCGGGATCCTTGTCGCAAAGGCGGCAGCCGACACCGTCAAGCGCGTCCATCAGGAACTCGGCGGCAAATCGCCGAACATCGTGCTGCCCGACGCCGATTTCGCCGCGGTGCTTCCCCCGACGGTGCAGGGCGTGCTGGTCAACACCGGCCAGAGCTGCATCGCCCCGACGCGCATCCTAGTGCAAAAAGAGCGTCAGGCCGAGGCGGTGGGCGTGATCAAGGCAATGTTCGACGGCACCTCAGTCGGCGATCCGATGAGCGAAGGCGGTCATATCGGTCCCGTCGTCAACAAGGCACAGTTCGACAAGATCCAGGGCCTGATCCAGTCGGCGATCGACGAAGGCGCGACGCTGGAGACCGGCGGCACCGGTCTGCCGAGCAACGTCAACCGCGGCTATTATATCAAGCCGACGGTGTTCTCGGGCGTCACCCGCGACATGCGGATCGCCAACGAGGAGATCTTCGGCCCCGTGGCAACGATCATGGCTTATGGCGACCTCGACGAAGCCGTCGATATTGCCAACGACACCGAATACGGCCTGTCGGCGGTGATCTCGGGCGACCCTGCCAAGGCCGCCGCAGTCGCGCCGAAGCTGCGCGCGGGCATGGTCGCGGTCAACGCCTGGGGTCCCGGCCCCGGCGCGGCATTCGGCGGCTACAAGGCGTCGGGCAACGGCCGCGAAGGCGGCGTGTTCGGGCTGAAGGATTTCATGGAAGTGAAGTCGATCAGCGGCATTCCGGGGTAACGTCCAAATCCTCCCTGTGGCGCAGCCATGGGGAG
>JAHJHL010000190.1 GCA_018823905.1 Alphaproteobacteria bacterium | reverse complement strand
CGCGCTCGCCATGCGCGGGGTGGTCAGCGCCTGATCCAAGGTTAGCGCGCCGGGGATTTCCTGCTTGATGTCGTTATAGCTCGCGTAAAGGCGGGTCGACACAGTATCGCTGAATTTCAGCCCGACATTGCCGTGAAAGCGAAAGCTGCGCCGGTTCACATGATCGCGGTCGCCGGTCGACGTGTCGGCGCTGACCGCGGCCCACGCATCGACGCGCTCGCTCGCAACGCCTGCCGAGACCAGCCCGCGATAGCTGTCGAAACTGCCCACGTCGCCGCGCAGGTAAAAGCCCTCCGCCGTGCGCCCGGTCGGCGTCACACCATTGACTGCACCGCCCAAAGTTCCCGACCCGAAACGCAGCGCATTGGCGCCGCGATAGACTTCGAGATGATCGAAAAAGATTGGCTCCAGCTCCTGAAAATCGCCATTGTCGTCGGCCAGGTTGATCGGCACCCCGTCCTGCAGCAGCGTCAGCCCGCGCATGTGGAAGCCGCGCGACAGCCCCGACCCGCGGATCGAAATGCGCACCTCCTGCCCGTAGCGCGGCTGGAGATAGACACCGGGCGAAAAGGCGAGCGTGTCGCGCAAGCTGACGATCGACTTGTCGGCATAATCCTGATGGCTGACGACGTCGGCGCCGCCCGCGGTCTTGGCGACGCGTGCTTCGGCCTCGTTGGTCAGTTCGGGGGCGGTAACGATGATCGTCGCATCGGCTTCGGCCTCGGCGGCGTGCGCCACGGCAGGGACGAGCGAGAGGACGAGCGCCAGCAAAGGCGCCGCCCGATAGGCGTGGGTTTTCATGGTTCAATCTTTCGCGTGAAATCAGCAAAGCGCCGCGCCGCGCATCTGCGCGGGCGGCCGTTTAATCTGGTTCAGGCGAAAGCAGGTGGTCCGGTACTCGGCGGTAGCGGCGACGCAATGCCGGGCGCAAAGCCTAGCAATCGCACCGCGACCGGGGTCGGCGCCGCGATCATCGGTGCGGCCAGCACCAGCGGCTCACCCGGCACGATCGGCGCATTCGCCAGCGCGCCCCACGGGCAATGCTGCTGCGTCTCGCCCGCGTCATGACTGCCTGCTTTTTCAAGCGGGATCGTCACCGTCTTGCCGGGATCGGTCGGGTCCGAACAGATACGCACGGTGATCGACCCGCCCGCATCACTCTCGATCATCCACCCCGGTGCGACCAGCACCCGCGCGCCGAGCGCGAGCAGCAGCGGCAACAGCAGCAGGATGCCGGGACGGCGAAAGGCGGCGAGCAGACTCACGCGGCGGCCTTTATGGTCGAAGCGTTCCGCTGGCAAGCCACGTTCACGGCTATAAGGATTCACGCGGAGGCGCGGAGACGCGGAGAGAAAAAGACAGGCGGCTTCGCCGCTTTACAATTTCTCCGCGTCTCCGCGTGAACATATCACTCCGCCGATGTCTCGCCGATCTTCTTGCCGGTGCGTTTCCACGGGTACAGAAACTGCCCCCAATAATGTTTCGGCACATCCTCGGGAATGCCGTAATTTTCAGGCCAGCGGTCCTTCGGCAGATGAAATGTCCCGAAAATCTTGTCGAGCCAGGGGAAGTGGATCGCAAAATTGACGTCGAACGCCTCGCGCTCCAGCCCGTGGTGCCAGTGATGAAACCGCGGCGTCGCGATCCAGTGACCCAGCCGGTTGAAATCGCCGCCGACATTGGCGTGGAGCAGCGACGACCACACATACACAAAGCCGATATAAGCCTGCATCACCGACGGGCTGAACCCCAAAGTGAACAGCGGCAGCGAGGTGATCGAGCGGAGCAAGATGATCTCGACGAAGTGCATTCGCGACCCCGCCAGCCAGTCCATCGACTTCGCGCTATGGTGGATCGCGTGGAAGCCCCACAGGAACGGCACTTTGTGGAACAGCCGGTGATACCAATATTGCGCGAGGTCCGACGCGACGAGCACGATGGCGAACTGCACCAGCCACGGCAGCGACGCCACCCCGGCGCGGAACGCCTGCCAATTGCTCGTATTTTCGTTGATGATCGTCGACGGCGCGAGCGCCAGGAAGCCGAGTATCTGCACAAACATCGTGCTGACAAGGTAATAGAAGAGATCCTCGCGCCATTCGGTGCGGAACAGGCGCTGCGCGCGGCGGTGCGGGAACAGTCGTTCGAGCGGCGCGAACATGAAACCGGTGATCAGCAGGTTGACGACGAAGAAATCGAGCCCGAAGAAAATCCCCCAGCTTCGCGTTTCGGCGGGCTGGACGTTGGCGCCGCCGATCAACGTCGCCGCGAGCGCAATGATTAGCGCGGTCGCGCCCAGCACCTTGCGCGGGCGGAGCAACAGGCTGAGCAGCGCCAGCCCATAGCTCGCGAGCAGCACCAGATGCACCACCCCGCGAAACCCACCCCAATCCTTGATGATCGCGAGCTCGGGCGTCGCGAACCATTCCGGAAAGCGCAGCGCGATCACCATCCCGAACCCGACGATCGCAAACAGCAATGCAAAGAATCCCGACAACCACCCGCTGCCGAACCGCCGCACCTCGGTATGCGATTCCAGATCGCGCATCAGGTGGTTCAGATAATCGCGTTTGGCCATATGGTCCCCAACCCCTAATCCTCATGCCTGTCAGATACGATATCGCATCAGGCAGTCTGTGATGTCACGCACCGTCTTCAGAACCTCCCGCTACGTACAATAGTTTGAGTAGCGGCGCCCTTCGCCCACCCCTTCCCTTTTGTCACATTTTCGTGCAACAGCGTCGCGATGACATCATCATCGCAAAACCCTGACATCGCTGACCCCACCGCCCTTGTCGAAGAGGTCGTCGCCGAACTGCAAGACAGGTTCCGCGCCTCGGTCACCAACCTCAAATCCGCCATCGCCGCCTATGTCCGCGATCGCACCCTGCCGCCGACCGACGCCGCGGCCACCGGGCTGTTCGACTATCCGGCGATCCGCCTGACCACCACCGGCGAACAGCGCGAAGGACAAAAGGGCCACAACCTCGCCTTTGGCCAGTTCGAGCGCGCGGGCGTCTTTGTCACTACGGTGACGCGCCCCGACCTGTTCGCCGATTATCTGCGCGACCAGCTTGGTCTGCTCGCGCGCCATTATGACATCACGCTCGAAGTCACACGCACCGGGCAGCAGATCCCCTTCCCCTATGTGCTCGACGCTAGCGACGGGTCGGACATGGGCGGGGTCACCCCGCTCGAACTCGCGCGCCACTTCCCGACTACCGAGCTGGCCGACATCGGCGATGAGCTCGCCGACGGGCTGTTCGGCGCCGATCCGACCGCGTCACAGCCGCTCGCGCTGTTCGACGCGCTGCGCACCGACTTCAGCCTCGCACGCCTCCGCCACTACACCGGCACCGCGCCCGAACATTTCCAGCGATATATCCTGTTCACCAACTACCACCGTTATGTTGACGAATTCGTCGCTTGGGCGGGGGCGCAGGTTGGGCAAGGGCGCTACACCGCGCTCGCGGGCGCCGCGGGGCTCTATGTCGACCAGCCCGGGGTCAATGCCAGCGCGCTTGTGGCCGACAGCGCCTGGCGGCGGCACCAGATGCCCGCCTATCATCTGATCGCCCCCGACGGGGGCGGCATTACCCTCGTCAACATCGGTGTTGGTCCGTCGAACGCCAAGACGATCTGCGACCATCTCGCGGTGCTGCGGCCCGAGGCGTGGCTGATGATCGGCCACTGCGGCGGGCTGCGCCCCAGCCAGCGGATCGGCGATTACGTCCTCGCCCATGCGTATCTCCGCGACGATCATATCCTCGACAGCGTCCTACCCCCCGAAATCCCGATCCCGCCGATCGCCGAGGTCCAGCAGGCTTTGGCGAGCGCCGCCGAGTCTGTCTCGGGGGCCACCGGCGCCGACCTCAAGAAACGCATGCGCACCGGCACCGTCGTCACCACCGACGACCGCAACTGGGAATTGCGCTACACCGACAGCGCGCTGCGTTTCTCGCAATCGCGCGCGATCGGCATCGACATGGAAAGCGCCACCATCGCCGCACAGGGTTACCGCTTCCGCGTGCCCTACGGCACCCTGCTCTGCGTCAGCGACAAGCCGCTCCACGGCGAACTCAAGCTGCCCGGACAGGCGAACCGCTTCTACGAAGAAGCGATCGCCGCCCACCTCCAGATCGGTATCCGCGCGTGCGAAACAATGCGCGACGAAGGCGCCAAGCTCCACAGCCGCAAATTGCGCGCGTTTAATGAGCCGCCGTTCAGGTAAGGCGGCGGCAAGCGATCCGAAGAGCTGAGGCCATCCTCCCCCAACAGGGGAGGGGGACGATGCGAAGCATGGTGCAGGGGCATGCGCGGTGTTTCCCAACGCCGAGACGATGCGCGATGACGCACCCGCCCCTCCACCACCTTCGGTGGCCCCCCTCCCCGTGCCGAGGAGGATCAGCTGGCGACCGCCAGCCGCCCTATTTCGCCGGTCGGCAATCCTTCAACCACACCGACGACAGGCCGTAATCCAGCTGGTCAAACGTCCCGGTCAGCTCCACATGCTTGTTGGGCTTCAGCTGCAACGCATAAACGCCCTGCCCCTTCGCCAGCACGCAGTTGACCGAAAAGCCCGCTGACGACCGCCCGGGGACGATGTCGGTCAGCACATTGGCCAACAGTTTCCATTCAACGCGATACGTATCGCTAACTGGTCCGACATAGGAGACCGGCCCGTAAAGCGTGAATTGCCGCCCCTCATAACGCTTCTGCACCGCGGCATTATTCTTGTCGGCTTGACCGGTGATGTCCTGCGAAAAGCGCAGCACGCTCATCCGAACGGGGGCGCCCGGGGCGCTGGTCGCGCCCAGCCCCCTCGCCGCCAGCGCCTCGCCCGCCTTTCCGCCTTTCAGCTGGGCCAGGATGCCGCACATTTCGGCCTTGGCCGCGGCATCGGGAATGCCCATCCCGGCGCGCAGCTTCGCCTCCATGCGCACCGTTCCCGCCCCGTCGGCGGCAATCTCGATCGGAAAGGGGCGCGACTTGCCGGTCGGCGGGGGCTCGACCAGCATTGCGCCGCCATCGGGCTCGACGGCCAGGATCGCATAGCCTTTGGAAGCGACAATGCCGTTGAGCTGTCCGATCGCGCTTCTCATGCTCATGTTCGGCACGGTGGTCGTTGCGACAAAGCGCAGGCCGGTGACCTGATTGCCCTTTTTGACGAAACTGTCCTCGCAGGTGGCGGCTTGCGCCGTTCCGGCGCCCAGAAACAGGCCAGCGACGGCCAGAAGAACGCGCTTCACACTATTGCCTTTCGTTGCATCGGAGCGCGTTTCATCGCTGCCCCGGCGCGCGGATGCCACCGTAAAAATGTACCGGGTCTCTCGCTGGCGGTTCAGCGATACATGCCCTCGCGCAAATTGATGCCGTGCTCGATCCACATTTTCAGCGCGCACAACATCTGTGACCAGCCCTGACAATTGCCATAGCTCGCGCCCAGCGCGCCTTGATTTTCGCGCCAACCCTCTTCGGCGATCTCGACCAGCGTCCGGCCGTCGTCGAGCCCCGTGAAGCTCATCGTCACGCGGGTGCGGTAATCGGCATCCGTCAGTTCGCCGTCCGCGACGTTCGGCGCCTCACCCTCGCTGGCCTGCCATTCGAGCACGATCTTTTCGTCCTGAACGACGCCGATGACATAGACCGGAAAGGCGCCGGGGAAGTCATGGAAGTCCCATGTGACCGTCGCGCCGGTCTCCAGCCGCCCCTGCGCGCCGCCGGTGGTGAAATATTCCGATAGCCGCGCGGGATCGGCGACCGCCTCGAAAACCTCGTGAACCGGCTTCGCGATTCGCGCTGCAACCTTGAATTTCAGTTCCATCGTTAATCTCCGCTTGAGTCGCATCTTTTTATGTTATAAATTTATAACGTGTCAATTCACGACCAATATGACGCGGTGTTTAAGGCGCTGGCGTCGCCAGTCCGGCGGCAGATCCTCGACGATCTCAGTGACCAGCCGCTGACGACCGGAACATTGTGCGCGCATTTCCCCGATCTCGACCGCTGCACGGTGATGCAGCATCTGAAGGTGTTGGAGGATGCCGGGCTGGTGATCGCCGAACGCCGTGGGCGAGAACGCTGGAACCACCTCAATGCAATGCCAATTCAGGACATCCACGACCGCTGGATCGGTCCACACGCTGCGGCGGCGAGCGCCCGGCTGGCGCGGTTCAAACAGGCGGTGGAGGCGAAATAGTCTATCCGGCCATCAAGCGCCCGCTCATGCAGGCATCGGCAGTCGCATAGACAGGTCCAAGCAGCGGTTGGAGCGAGCGCCAACCGGTCACCGTCATGGAACCTCCTTCCGCGACAAAGGTCAGCTTGTCTTCGCGTTGGGCGGCATGGGGCTGGGGCGGTGGCACTGACCGGTCTTCGCCGATCAGCGGAATATCGATCCGCTGCGGCAGCGCCTGCCCCTCGATCGCTTCGAGCGCCCGCGCCATGGCGGGGCATGCGTGCGAATCGACGGTTTCAACCTTCGCATTGTCGCGCAGCAGTTCGCCCGGCAAAGCCAGCGCCCCGAACATCTCGTGCCCGTCGGCGCGCCACATATTGGCGTCGGGGGCAATGCCATTGGCTTTCAGGCTGGCGACCACCGCGGCCGGATCGAAACTTTCGCGCAGAAAACGTCCGATCGGGCTATTTGGTGCGATCGCGGCAGCGGGGATGGTGACCGATCTGAATAGGAAACGGCAGTCGCTGCGATCGACCGCCGTTTCGCTGACGATACGGCAATGGCTGCTGATATCGCCCGACTGCACATGCCCGTAATCGGAATGGAGTTTGAAGCTGATCAGCGCCGCGAACTGCCGCCGATAGCCGGGCAGCTCGGCGGGTTCGGCCATGATCGCGTCGATCACTGCGCCCTTCTGCCCTTCGATCCAGAAGCTGTAGCGCGAATAGAGCACCGGCAGCGCATAGCCGTCGAGCGTCCGGGGCAGATCGCCCGGATAGACTGGCGGCGGCGGTGGGGCAGCGGCGGACGAAACCGCCGCCGCCGCGCACGTCAACAGAAACAGGGCGGCACGCTTCACCACCCCGTCGGTTTGCCCTTGTTCTGCTCGTCGAGCCACGTCTTCAGCGGCGCGAAATAGTCGGCCATCGCCTTGCCCGACATTTCGCGGCTGCCGGTGAAGGCTTCGAGCGCGTCGGGCCACGGCTTCGACGCCCCCATTTCGAGCATCGCGTTCAGCTTCGCGCCGACCTCCTTGTTGCCATAAAAGGAGCAGCGGTGGAGCGGCCCGGTCCAGCCCGCCTGCTTGCACGCCGCCTCGTAAAACTGGAACTGCAGGATCCGCGCGAGGAAATAGCGCGTGTAGGGGGTATTGCCCGGAATGTGGAACTTCGCACCCGGGTCGAAGGCGTCCGCCGGCCGCTCACCCGGCGGGACGATGCCCTGATATTGGGTGCGCAGCTGGGTCCATGCCTTGTTGTAATCTGCGGGCTTGATCGTCCCGTCGAAGACGCCCCAGCGCCAGCGGTCGACGAGCAGGCCGAAGGGCAGGAAGGCGACTTTGTCCATCGCCTGCCGCAACAGCAGCCCGGTATCCTTGTCGGCGCTCGGCACCTTCGCCGTGTCGAGCAGGCCGATGTCGACCAGATATTGCGGGGTGATCGACAGCGCGACGAAATCGCCGATCGCTTCGTGGAAGCCATCGTTGGCGCCGTTCAGGTAGAGGAACGGCTGCTTGTTATAGGCGCGCTGATAATAATTATGCCCCAGCTCATGATGGATCGTCGTGAAGTCGTCGGCATTCACCTTGATGCACATCTTGATCCGGATATCGTCCTTGTTGTCGATATCCCACGCCGAGGCGTGGCAGACGACTTCGCGGTCGGCGGGCTTGGTGAACATGCTCCGCTTCCAGAAGGTTTCGGGCAGCGGCGCCATGCCGAGCGACGAATAGAAATTCTCGCCGATCTTCACCATGTCGAGCGGCGACTTGCCCTGCGCGGTCAGCAGTTCGCCGACGTCATAGCCAAGGTCACCCGAACCCGCGGGCGCGACCAGCGGGTAAATATTGCCCCATTCCTGTGCCCACATATTGCCGAGCAGGTCGGCGCGGATCGGGCCGGTCTTGGGCTGTACCGCGTCGCCATATTTCTCGTTGAGTTTCCAGCGCGTATAGGTGTGGAGCGCCATATAGAGCGGCTTCACTTCCTGCCACAGGCGCTCGGTCGTCTTGGCGAAACCCTCGGGCGACATATCGTAGCCCGAGCGCCACATCGCGCCGGTGTTGGCGAAACCCAATTCCTTCGCGCCTTCGTTCGCGATACCGACCAGGCGCGCATAGTCGTCCTTCATCGGCGCGCCGACATTGTCGTGCCAGCTCGTCCACATTTCGGCGAGTTCGGCGGGGGTCCGCTCGATATTGCCCATCTGCTCCTCGATGTCGGAGCCCGAGATTTCCTTGCCGTTCAGCGTCCCGCGGCCCTTGCCATATTGCGACTGCAGGTCGGTCGCGATCTGGTTGAGTTCGGTGGCCGCGCCGGGCTTGGTCGGTGCGGGCAGGACGAGGCCGTTGCGCAGGATGTCGAGTTTGCGCCGGGTGTCCGCGCTCAGCCCTGCGACATCCTTATATTTGGCGGCTTCGAGCGCATATTTGACCGATTTTTCGGTGCCGACCGCGTTGATCCGCGCCGCCATCGCGTCTGTGTCTTCGGTCAAATAGGTGCTGTTGACCCAGTTCACCTGGCTCGCCTCGACCGTATAGTCGAACAGGTCCTTTTCGGCGGCAGCGATAAAGGCTTCGGCGTCGGCGGCGGTAGGCTTCGCCGCTTTTGCAGCGGCTGTGCCGGGCTTCTGCTCCGCCGCCACGGCAGGACCGGCAACGGCGAGCGACAGGGCAAGCGACAGGCTTGAGATCATGGCTTTCATGGGGTGCGTCCTCTGGATTGTTCTCACGGCGCTCTTTGGCGCAATGTCGATAGCTTGGCGCGCGCCGAAGGCAGGGTCAAGCGGTCAGGAAGGTCGCGATCGCTTCGCCGAGCTCGGGCTGGGTCACGCTCGACATATGGGTGCCGGGAATCGTTGCGAGCTGCGCATCGGCGAGCACCGCGACCAGTTCGGGCGCCGAACCATTGTCCTGATCCTGTTCGCCGCATACGACGAGCACCGGCATGGTCAGCGCGGCGAGCGCCTCGGGCGGAGTGTCGGTGAAGCTGTCGAGCAAATGCCCCGCCGCGATGCGGTCGACCTTCATCGTCTTCATGAACTGGATCGACAGCCAGGTGTCATCGCCGCGCTTGGCGATTTCATATTCGGCAATCGCGCGCCGGAAAAATGCCCCGCGCCGCTGCCAGCCCGCCAGCCCGGCCAGCCCCATACCACCGAGGATCAAGCGTCGGGGTTTCATACCAGCAACCACCGCGCGCACGCTGGTCCGTGCGCCGAGCGAGAAGCCGCCGAGGTCGAAATCGATGAGGCCAAGATGCGCGACGAGATCCTCGAGGTCGCGCACCAGCACGTCGGGCGGATAATGCTCGTCGTCGTGCGGCGCGTCGCTCGATCCGTGGACGCGCAGGTCGGGCATGATGACGCGGTAGCCTTCGGCGGCGATGCGCACCGCGGTGCCGAACTTGATCCAGTTGACCTCGCCGCTGGAAAACAGGCCGTGGAGAAGGATCAGCGGTCGGCCTTCACCGGTTTCGCGCCACGCCAATTGCACGCCGTCGCGCGCCTCGAAAAATTCAGGTTCGATCATCATGCTCGGGCTATGCCTCTGCGACTGCCGGTTGGGCAAGATGGTTCAGCGCGGGCGCAGCCCCTTTTGCTCCATCCGCCACTTCGCCATCTCGATCCGGTCCTGCCCGAAAAAGGGTTCGCCGTCGAATACGAGGGTCGGCACGCCCCAATGACCGGCCATCTCCAGCGCGATTTGGTTGGCGGCGATTTCATTGTCGAGCGTCTGCGCGTCTTTTTCGGCTTCGGCGTCGAGCTCGGCTAGATCGAGTCCGGCGCGCTGCGCCGCGCCGGCCAGATGATCGCCCAAATGCCAGTCGCGCGCGCCGCCCCAGATCAGCTGCGCCGCTTCATGCGCGAACGCCAGGCTCTTGCCGCGCCGCGATGCCGCCTGCCCCAGCCGGGTGAGGCGATAGATATAGGGCTGCTCGGCAGCGATTTCGCGTGTCGCCATGTCCTGCACGATCGGGTCGGGGCGCGGCGGGCCGAAGGGGATGCCGTGGAATTGCGCGACGCGGATCATGTCGCGCATGGTGTAGCTGAGCCAATTGGGGTGGTTGCGGTCGAAAAAATCGGGCTGACGAATCGCGAGCGGATAGACGGGGCGGAGATTAATCGACAGGTCGTGGCTGGCTGCGAGCGCGCGGTAGCGGGCGATGGCGAGATAGCTGTAGGGCGAGCGGAACGACCAGAAGAGGTCTGCGGTCAATGTCATGACGCCATCCTGCGGAAATGGCGCGCATTTGCAAGCATTGTCGGAGAAATTTACACCAAGGTGGAGGGTTTTGCGGAAGTTTACGAAAGTGCCGCGCAGCGTCAGGTCGCTTGCAGTTAGTAGCTATTGCTATTATATCGCATGCCATGAGTGAAACGATCGGATTCCTGCTCAACGATTCGGCACGGCTATTCCGCCGCGCGTTCAACGCCCGCACCCGCGATACGGGGATCACCGCGCTGCAATGGCGGCTGCTCATCTATCTCCGACGCCATGAGGGGATCCGCCAAGGTCCGCTCGCCGAACTGATCGAGGTCGAGCCGATCACGCTGTCGCGGATGATCGACCGACTGGAGGAGGCCGGACTCGTCGAACGCCGTGCCGACCCGAGCGATCGCCGTGCCTGGCTGTTGTATCTGGCGCCGGGCGCTGACGAACTGCTGACCGCGATGCGTGCCACCACCGATGCGCTGAATGCCGAAGCGACCGAGGGGCTGAACTCCGAGGAGCGCGAACAGCTCGCAGCGCTGGTCGAGCGGGTGCGCGCTAATCTGTCGCGCCGCATCTGCCAGAAAGAAAAAGAAGAGGCCGCCTGATGGACCAGCTCTCCCCCACCCGCCCCGCATCCGACGATGCGACATCGACGCCCAAGGCCGATCCGCTCCCGCCCGCCAGCGCGGCGACTGCGACCGAGCAAAAAGACGCGCCGAAATGGCGCACCCGGCTGCTGATGTTCGGCCTGCCTGCGATCCTGATCGCGGCGGGCGGATATTATTGGCTGACCAGCGGCGGATCGGTGTCGACCGACAATGCCTATGTCCAGATGGACAAGGTGTCGGTCGCCGCCGAAGTGGGCGGCCGGATCACCGAAGTTGCCGTGCGCGACGGCCAGCAGGTCGCGGCGGGGCAATTGCTGTTCCGCATCGACGGCGAACCCTATGCGCTGAACGTCGCACAGGCGACGGCGGCGATCGATGCGGCGCAAGTGGAGGTCGGCAATCTGTCGGCGAGCGCCAAGACGTCGAGCGTCGATATTGCCGCCGCGCGCGAGGATGTGGCGTTCGCGCAGGTCAATTTCGAGCGGCAAGCCGCGCTGATGGAAAAAGGCTTTACGACCCGCGCGGCCTATGACGCATCGCGCCACGCGGTCGCGCAGGCGCGCGAGCGGGTGCGCCAGGCCGAAGCGGCGGCGATCGAGGCGCGCACCAAGCTGGCCGCGGGTCCGGCGAGCGGGGTCAACCCGCAGGTCGAAGCGGCGCGGGTACAACGCTCGCAGGCGCAGGTGAACCTGGCCCGCACCACCGTCCGCGCGCCAAGCGCCGGGCGCATCGCGCAATCGGATCGGTTGCAGGTCGGCCAGATGATGGTCGCGGGGCTGCCCGCGGTGACGCTGGTCGACACCGGACATCCGTGGGTCGAGGCCAATTTCAAGGAAACCGACCTGGCCAACATGCGCGTCGGCCAGCGCGCCGAGGTGAGCTTCGATGCCTATCCGGGACTGAAAGTGCGCGGCCATGTGCTGACCATCGGCGCGGGAACGGGCAGCGAATTTTCGGTGCTGCCCGCGCAGAATGCGACGGGCAACTGGGTCAAGGTGACGCAGCGCGTGCCGGTACGGATCGCCTTTGACGAAAAGCCGTCGCGCGAAATGATCGCCGGACTGTCGGCGGATGTTCGGGTGTTTACGGACGGCGGTGCGGTGGCGGGGAAATAGGGGGTGCGCGCGCTG
>JAHJHL010000189.1 GCA_018823905.1 Alphaproteobacteria bacterium | reverse complement strand
TGGCGCAGCAGGTCGACCATGCGGATCGGCTGCGCGGGCGGGCGGGTCAGAAAAGGGGCATTGCCGCCGCCCGCGACGAAGACGCCGGTGTCCCTGAACTCGGGGCAATATTTCACCAGCGGATCGCTCAGCGCAACCTTGCCCTCCTCGACCAGCATCATGAACGCGATGCTGGTGATCGGCTTGGTCATGCTCGCGATACGAAAGATCGCATCCTCGGTCAGCGCCGCGCCGGGCCGCGCCTCGCCGACGCACGACAGATGCGCAACCTCGCCGCGCCGCGACACGAGCGTCGCGGCGTGCGGCAGGCGGCCGGGGCCGACATATTTGGCCTCAAGAAAGGCAGGAATGCGGTCTAGCCGCGCCGTGTCGAAACCGTGAGTCATGACATCCCTTTTGACTGTGAAGGCTTCGCGCCTTCCTTTCGTTCCCGTTCGTGTCGAGCGAAGTCGAGACACCCCGAAGGCGGGCGCGACTGATGGGCATCTCGACTTCGCTCGATGCGAACGGAAGAGGGGAGGCGGATCAAAACCATTGTCTCAATGCGATGTCTGGCCAAGCAATTGGCGCGTCACCGGATGCGAACTGGTGAGCCCGCCGTCAACCGCGATCGCCTGTCCGTTGACATAGCTCGCCTGATCGCTGGCCAGGAACAGCGCGACATTGGCGAGCTCCTCGGGCTGCGCGGCGCGTTTTAACGGATTGAGCTGGCCGAGCTTGTGGGTGACCTCTTTGGCCTTCGCATAATCGAAGGTCGGCTTGGTCATCCCCGTCTCGGTCAGCCCGGGGCAGATCGCGTTGACGCGCACGCCGCTGGTGGTCAGCTGCTGCGCCGCGGTCTTGGCCAGGTTGATGACCCCCGCCTTCGACGCCGAATAGGCGCCCGGACCCGCGCCCGAATTCAATCCCGCGACGCTCGCGGTCAGCACGATCGCGCCGCCGCGGCCCTGATCGACCATGGCTTTCCCGGCATGCTTCACCATCAGCGCCGGGCCGATCAGATTGACGCGCAGCGTCTCGGCCCAGGCGATCGGATCGAAATCGAAAATACCGCCCATGTCGCCGATGATCCCGGCGTTGGCGAAGGCGATGTCGAGTGCGCCATAGATGTCGTTCGCGGTGGCAACCAGCTTGGCGACGTCGGCTTCGACACCCGCATCGATTTCCAGTCCGACCGCTTCGCCGCCCGCGTCCTTCACCAATTGCGCCGTCTCATGCACCGCCGCCGTCTTGTCGCCGAGTACGAGCTTCGCCCCCTCGGCGGCAAAGCGCAGCGCGCTGGCGCGGCCGATGCCCGAACCGGCACCCGTAATGATCGCGATCTTGCCGTCCAACGCGCCCATCATGCGCCTCCCGAAATTGTGGCACCGCCATCGCACACGATGGTCTGGCCGGTGGTGAAGGCCCCTGCCTTACTGGCAAGGAAAACCGCGGCACCCGCAATCTCATGCGGTTCGCCAATGCGCTTCAAGGTCGAGGCGGCGGTCGAGCGCCGCAAATTCTCTTCATTTTCCCACAAGGCGCGCGCCATGTCGGTGCGGATCAGCCCCGGCGCGATGCAATTGACGCGCACCCCGCGCGGCCCGAATTCGACCGAAAAATTGCGCGCGACCTGCATGTCGGCGGCCTTCGAAATCCCGTAAGCGCCAATGATCGGTGATCCTTTCAGCCCACCGATCGAGCTGATGATCGTGACCGACCCTTCGCCGCGTTCGAGCATTTCGGGCGCGACCATCGAAATCAGCCAGTGGTTGGACAGGATATTATTGTCCATGATCTTGCGGAACTGGTCGTCGCTGATTCCCAGACCGGGGCCATAATAGGGGTTCGATGCGGCGTTGCAGACCAGCGCGGTGATCTTGCCGAAGGCGGCGCGCGTTTCGTTGACGAGGTTCTGGAGGTCGTCCTTCGACGAAATGTTCGCGGCGACCGCGATCGCGGTGCCGTCGCCGAACGTCGCGTTGATCTCCGCCGCGGTCGCGTCGCAGGCGTCCTGCTTGCGGCTCGAAATCACGACCTTCGCGCCCTGTTCGGCCATCGCTTCTGCCGTCGCCTTGCCAATGCCGCGCGACGATCCGGTGATCAGCGCGACTTGGCCACTCATGTCGAACAGGCTCATGCGCCGGCCTTTCGTGCAAAGTCCCATGCCCGCTCGGCGAGCGGACGGACGCGTTCGGACATGTCCTTCGCGTGCTGCGACGAGGCAGTGCCTTCGATCACGCGCTTCTTGATCCCCTGGATGATCCCGGCGAGTCGGAAGAAATTATAGGCGAAATACCAGTTCATGTCGGGAACCCCGGTGCGGTCCGTCGCAGCGCAATAACGCTCGACCATTTCATCGAGTTCGGGAATGCCCAGCGCCTTGCGGTCAAGGTCCATCACCCCCGATCGCCCGCCATTTTCGGTGACCCACGCCATCGCGACATAGGTGAAATCGGCGAGCGGATCGCCGAGCGTGGATAGCTCCCAATCGAGCACGGCCAACACCTCCGGCCTATCCTTCGCGAAAATCATATTGTCGATGCGGTAGTCGCCATGGACGACGCTGGTGCGCGTCTGTTCGGGCAGGCTCGCGGGCAGGAACGCGATCAGCTGTTCCATCTCGTCCATCGTCTCGGTCTCGGCGAGGCGATATTGCTTGGTCCAGCGGTCGACCTGCCGCCCGAAATAATTGCCCGGCTTGCCATAATCGGACAGCCCGGCCGCCTCGATATCGACCTTGTGGAGTGCGGCCAGCGTGTCGATCATCGCTTCATAGGTCGCGCGGCGGTTTTCGGGGGTCGATCCCGGCATCGCGCCGTCCCAGATCGTGTGGCCGTCGACCATGCCCATGACATAGAACCAGCTGCCGGTGACGCTGTCGTCGGTACACAGCCCATATTGGCGCGCGACGGGAAAGCCCATTTTATGCAGCCCCGACTGGACCTTATACTCGCGATCGACTGCATGGGCGGAGGGGAGCAGCGGGCCATAGGGTTTGCGGCGAAGGACATAATTGCCCGACGGCGCCGAAATCTTGTACGTCGGGTTCGACTGGCCGCCCGCAAATTTATGCTGGGTTAGCGGCCCTTCAAAACCCTCGACATTCGCTTCCATCCACGCGGTCAGCTTCGCCTCGTCGAGCACGTCGGCGCCCTCGGGCGCGACGGTGCCGCTGAAGGCTTTCTGTGCGTCGAGCGTCATAAGCCCCTCCCCTTTAGGGGAGGGGGTGGGGTGGGGTCTGTCGGGGTAGCACAAGGCCGCGAAACCCCTCCCGCTGCGACTAGGCAGCAAGCTGCCAAGTCTCGCTGCCCTCCCCTGAAGGGGAGGGAGGAAAAGATGCTCGCGCGCGTCATTGATCGAAAACGATCACCGACCGCGCGGCGTCGCCTTTCTTCATCTTGTCAAAGCCTTCGTTGATCCGTTCGAGCGGGATCGTCTCAGCGACGATGCTGTCGAGGTCGAGCAGCCCGCGCAGGTAGAAATCGACGAGCCGCGGGATGTCGACGGGGAAGCGGTTGCCGCCCATGATCGCGCCCTGCAACTTCTTGCCCGAGAGCAAGTCCATCGCGCTGAGCCCGACTTTTTCTGACAAAGGC
This sequence comes from Alphaproteobacteria bacterium, assembly GCA_018823905.1. GTDB lineage: Bacteria > Pseudomonadota > Alphaproteobacteria > Sphingomonadales > Sphingomonadaceae > Sphingopyxis. The sequence goes on along the minus strand of JAHJHL010000189.1, from coordinate 33,360 downwards.
ATCATGCCCAGGATCGTCGCAGTACCGCCGCGGCGCAGCGACGCGACCGCAAGCGCCGCCGAGGCCGGACGCCCGACGGCTTCGATCGCATGATCGACGCCGCCCTTGCTGATTTCGAGGATCTGCTTGGCGGCATCGCCGTCCATCGCATCGACGACATCGGTCGCGCCCAGCTTCACCGCCAGCGCGCGCTTTTCGGGCATCGGGTCGGCCGCGATGATCCGCCCCGCGCCCGCGATCTTCGCGGCGTTGATCGTCGCCAGCCCAACGCCGCCGCAACCGACGACGACGACGGTCTCGCCCGGAGTCACCTTGCACGCGTTGAAGATCGTCCCCGCGCCGGTGGTCACGGCGCAGCCGATCACCGCGGCGCGGTCGAGCGGCATGTCGGGGTCGATCGCGACGCAGGCATGTTCGTGAACGAGCATCGTTTCGGCAAAGGCCGACAGGTTGAGCATCTGGTTGACCAGACTGCCGTCGGGGCGCGTGATCCGCGGCGCCGATCCGGCTGCGCGCCGCGTATCGCCGCCCATGCACAGCGACATGCGGCCGGTGACGCAATATTCGCAGTGGCCGCAGAAGGCCGACAGGCAGGTGACGACCGCGTCGCCGACCTTGACTGTCCGCACTTCGCTGCCGACCGCCTCGACGATGCCCGCCGCCTCATGGCCGGGGATCGCGGGCAGGGGATGCGGATAGGCGCCGTCGATGAAATGCAGGTCCGAATGGCACAGCCCGCAGGCGGCGGTGCGGATGCGTACCTCGTGCGGGCCGCAGTCGGCGATCTGCACCGTCTCGATCGACAGCGGCTGGCCCGGTTCGATCAGGATCGCGGCTTTGGTCATTCGGATTCAACCTTTCCCATTAACATATGGCGCAGCCCGCTGGGTCATTTCCGTCATTGCGAGCGGAGCGAAGCAATCTCCAGCTTGGATCATGGCGCAAGGCCGATGGCTGGAGATTGCTTCGTCGCTTCGCTCCTCGCAATGACGATATTAACGCGAAACCCCGACGTCGCCCGACGAAAAGCCCGGGTCGCTCGCTTCGCTGTGCTTGGCGAACTCGATGCGGGCAATCGCGCGTTCGTGGACTTCGTCGGGACCGTCGGCGAGCCGCAGCGTGCGCTGATGCGCATAGGCCTTGGCCAGCCCGAAATCTTCGGACACGCCGCCGCCGCCGTGTGCCTGGATCGCATCGTCGATGATTTTCAGTGCCATGTTCGGCGCCTGCACCTTGATCATCGCGATCTCGGCCGCGGCCGACTTGTTGCCGACCTTGTCCATCATGTCGGCAGCCTTGAGGCAGAGCAGGCGGGTCATTTCGATGTCGATGCGCGCGCGCGCCAGACGATGTTCCCAGATGCTGTATTCGGCGACCTTCTTGCCGAATGCGACGCGCGACTGAAGCCGCTTCGCCATTTTGCTGATTGCTTCCTCGGCGACGCCGATCGTGCGCATGCAGTGATGGATGCGGCCCGGGCCGAGGCGCCCCTGCGCGATCTCGAAACCGCGGCCCTCGCCGAGCAGCATCGCTTCCTCGGCGTTGACGCGGACATCCTTCAACTCGATTTCCATATGGCCGTGCGGCGCATCGTCATAGCCGAAGACGGGCAGGTGGCGCAGGATATTCACCCCCGGCGCGTTCAGCGGCATCAGCACCATCGACTGCTGCGCGTGGCGCTTCGCAGCAAAGTCGGTCTTGCCCATCACGATCGCGACCTCGCAGCGCGGATCGCCCGCGCCCGACGACCACCATTTGGTGCCGTTGATGATATAATCGTCGCCGTCGCGCTCGATGCGCGTTTCGATGTTGGTCGCGTCGGACGAGGCAACCGCGGGCTCGGTCATCAGAAACGCCGAGCGGATCTGGCCGTTCATCAGGCGGCTGAGATATTTTTCCTTCTGCGCACGCGTCCCGTAACGGTGGAACACTTCCATATTGCCGGTGTCGGGCGCCGAGCAGTTGAACACTTCGCTGGCGAAACCGACGCGGCCCATTTCCTCGGCGCATAGCGCATATTCGAGGTTGGAAAGGCCGGGGCCTTCGAACTCGAACGTCTCGTCGACATGGTGATGCGCGCCTGACTTGGGCGGCATGAACAGGTTCCAGATGCCAGCCTCTTTCGCTTCGGCCTTCAGATCCTCGACGACCTCGATGACTTTCCAGCGATCGCCCGCCTTGTCTTGTTCGTTGTAGGTCGGGACGGCGGGGCGAACCTTGCGATCGATGAAATCGCGCACCCGATCGCGCCAATAGACCTGCCGGTCGGTGAGATCGAAATCCATATTCGCATCCTTCCCTTTACGTTCACGTAAGCCTTTGGACCGATTCGTCCCGCTTTGCCAACCCCTGCTGGCTGATTATTACCTCATTTGGTCGCGCACCGACATTTTCCGTTACGGATGCGCGCCGCTGGCGTCGGGATCGGCGCGCGCCGCATCGCCCAAAATGGCAATCCGTGCCTCATGATCGGCGCGCGAGATCGGAAAACGGCGCATCACGATCAGCCCGAGAAGGCCGATGACGAGGACCGACAGCGCATAGCCGAGCGCCAGATTGCCGAGCACCGCATCGCCGACCTCGCCCGGTTTGGCGCCCGCCGGAAAAGCCGCAAAGGACAGGATCAGTCCGGCGAGGAAGATGCCGACCCCGGTCGCGCATTTCTGCATGAAGAAATAACCGGCAAAGAACAGCCCTTCGGACCGCCGCCCGGTCTCGCTCTGTGACGCTTCGACGACGTCGGCCATCATCGATGACGACAGGATCATCAGGACGATCGAAAAACTGTTGGAAATGAATACCAGTGCAAACATCGTCGCGACGCTGGGCTTTCCCGGTAAGCCGGGGAACACGCCCTGGATCCACGCGAAATAGATGCCGCTGTTGACCAGCAGCGAGATCGCGCCCGCGACAATCGCGCCGTCGCGCTTGCCCAGCTTTGCTGACAGCGGCGCGACGATCAGGAACGCCGCGATCATCGATGCGAACAGCAGGAACACATAAGCGACCATTTCGCCCTGCGTGAACTGCCAGAAAAAACCGAGCAGATAATTGTTCATCGAAAAGGTGATGCCCTGATTGACGAAGCCGAACAGCGCCGCAAAAATCAGCCACAGGAAGGCGCGGTTCGACAATGTGTCGAACATCTCGCCCAAAATCTGCCCCAGCGTCATCACCGGCTTCACATCGGTCAGGTTCGATACCGCAATTCGCTTATGCTGTCCGGCGGCCGAAACCAGCACCGCGCCTGCCATCATCAGCGCCCCGGCCAGCGCGTAAGGGAAATATCCGTCGGGATCGACGAGCCCCTTGGCGCCGCCGAAAAACACGCCGTAAGCGAGCAGCAGGATGAGCAGTCCGCCGCCCCAGCCGAACAGAAAGCGAAAGCGCATCACCGCGGTGCGCTCGTCATAATCGCCCGTCAGTTCGGGGACGATCGCCACCGACGGCACCTCGCAACATGACACCAGCGACCGCACAATGATCGCGAAACCGATCAGCCACGCGACCGTCATCGTGTCGCTCATCGCGGGCGGCGACCATAGCAGCATCCACGCAATCGCGAGCGGGATTGGGGCGATGTAGAGCCAGGGCAAGCGGCGACCCCAGCGGCTGCGCGTGCGGTCGGTGAGCTCGCCGATCACCGGATCGACAAACGCATCGGCGATCAGCGCCATCATGATGGCGGCACCGACGATCCCCGCGTCGAGCCCAATCACCTGATTATAGAACAGCAGCAGAAAGGTCGAAAAGCCGTTGTCCTTGACGCCATAAGCAATGCTGCCGAGGCCATGCGTCGCTTTCAGCCACACGGGGAGTTTTTCGGGGCGCGGCACCGCAGCGGTTGCTGCCGCTGTGGTCACGCAGCCGCTCCTGCCTTGGCGGCCTCCTCCATCGCCACGAGTGCGTCGAACATCCCCGGCGCTTCGGGATCCCACGCATGGCGCTGGCCGATCGTCAGCCCGCCATCGACCAGCAAATGGGTGCCGGTCATGAACGACGATTCGTCGCTGGCGAGGAACGCGACGGCATTAGCGATGTCGTCGGGCTGGCCACCGCGCGCCACCGGCTGCGCCTGCGCGCTCATCCCGGCGATGACGGCATTCGCCTGTTCCTTCATCGCGTCGGGAACGTCGAGCGACGCGGTGAAGATATTGGTGTTGATGAAGCCCGGGCAGATCGCGTTGACGCGGATGCCGTAACGGGCAAGGTCGGTCGCCGCGACCTTCGACAGGTGGAGCACCCCGACCTTGGCGACGGCATAGGCCGTCGGCGAATAGCCCGCGCCGAGCGCCGCGACGCTGGCGGTGTTGATGATCGATGCGCCTTTGCGCCCCTTCATATGCGGCGCCGCATAGCGGATCCCCATCGCGACGGATTTCAGCACCAGATCCATCGTCCGGTCCCAACCCTCGGGCGTGATCTCATCGATCGGCGCGCGGTCGCCCCCCGCCGCGGCGTTGTTGAACACGATGTCGATGCCGCCGCCTTTTGTCGCGGCGGTGTCCATCAACGCCTCGATGTCGGACGGCTTCGTCACGTCGCAGCGAACAAAATCGATCTTGCCGTTCGACGCGGCGGCCAGCGCCTGTCCGCCGGTTTCGTCGATGTCGGCGGCGAACACGTGCGCGCCTTCGCTGGCCAGTTTCAAAACCGTGGCTTTGCCGATTCCCGATGCGGCACCGGTGACGACGGCAATCTTGCCTGCGAATCGCATGACCCATTCTCCCGTTTTCTTTTGCCACTTAGCTTAGGGACGAAGCAGGGCGCGTCAACGGCGGTCAAACCGACGCTACGGCGCCGTAACGGCAGGTTGGCCTGCCCAAGTTGACGCTTGCGTAAAGCAGGCGACTGCTCCTAGATTTGGCGCAGGAAGAGGAGCCTGAAACATGAGCGATCTGGACGCTTTTCGCGCCGAAGTGCGCGGCTGGCTGGAGGCGAACTGCCCCGCCGAAATGCGCGAACCCATCCGCGAGGAAGGCGATGTCTGCTGGGGCGGACGCAACTGGGTGTTCAAAAATGACGCCCAGAAAGCGTGGCTCGAAGCTTGTGTTTCCAAAGGCTACACGGTTCCCGACTGGCCCAAAGCCTATGGCGGCGCGGGCCTCACCCCCGAGCAGACCAAGGTCTTCAAACAGGAAATGAAGCGCATCCACGCGCGCTCGCCGCTCGACAGCTTCGGCATCTGGATGCTCGGCCCCGCGCTGCTGCAATTCGGCACCGAGGAGCAGAAGGTCGAATATCTGAACCCGATCGCGCGCGGTGAAATCCGCTGGTGCCAGGGCTATTCCGAACCCGGCTCGGGCAGCGACCTCGTGTCGCTCCAGACCTTTGGCGAGGACAAGGGCGATCATTGGGTCGTCAACGGCTCGAAAATCTGGACCAGCTACGCCGACCAGGCCGACTGGATTTTCTGCCTCGTCCGCACCGACAAGACGAATAAATATCAGGGCATCACCTTCATGCTCTTCGACATGGCGAGCAAGGGGGTCACGACCAAGCCAATCCTGCTGATCAGCGGCAATTCGCCCTTCTGCGAAACCTTCTTCGACGATGTCGAAGTCCCCAAGACGCAGTTTATCGGCGAGATCAACCGCGGCTGGGACGTCGCCAAATATCTGCTCGGCCACGAACGCGAGATGATCTCGGGCGGCGGCGCCGGCGGCGACATGGTCAGCATCGGCAGCGCCTTTGCGAAGGCGTTCGGCAAGAATGCCGCGGGCGAACTCGACGATCCGATCCTGCGCGCCGAAATGGCGGCGTTCGATGTCGATGTCTTTGCGTACCGCGCGATGGGCGAGCGGTTCATGGATATGTGGAAGACCGGCCGCGCGCATCCCGCGTCGTCGAACATGATGAAATATGTCGGTACCGAGCTCAACAAGCGCCGTCACGAACTCGTCATGTCGGGCGGTGGCAGCGAAGCGCTCGAATGGGACAGCGAAGAAACCAAGGGCGGCGCAAGGGCGCGCGGCTGGCTGCGTACCAAGGCCAATTCGATCGAAGGCGGGACGAGCGAAGTCATGCTCAACGTTATCGCCAAGCGGATTCTGGATTTGCCGGGGGCGTAAAAAACACGTCGCCCCAGCGAAGGCTGGGGCCGCTATCGGGACAGGGCGGTTCAGGCTGCCAACGATCCCAGCTTTCGCTGGGATGACGAAAACAGATTGGGACAGACATGCCACTCTACCACAATGACGACCAGGCGATGCTCAAGGATAGCGTCGCCCCCTTCGTCGCCGAACAGGCGCCGGTGTCGCACCTGCGCAAGCTCCGCGACAGCGCCGACGCGACGGGCTTCTCGCGTGATCTCTGGGCGCAGTTTACCGAAATGGGCCTGCCCGGCATGCTCGTTCCCGAGGCGCATGGCGGGCTCGGCATGGGGCATATGGAAGCGGGCATCGTGCTCGAAGAAATCGGCCGCAACCTGACCCCGTCACCCTTCCTGTCGACCAGCGTCGGCGCGGTCGCTGCGCTCGCCAAGGCGGGCGGCACGCAGGCAGGCCGCTGGCTTCCGGCCATTGCGAGCGGCGAGGCCATCATCGCGCTCGCGATCGACGAAGGCGCCAAGCACCGCCCCGACCGCATCGCCACCACCGCGACGCGCGCCGGGAACGGCTTCCGCCTCGACGGCAAAAAGAGCTTCGTGCTCCACGGCCATATCGCCGACATGAGCATCGTCGCGGCCAAGACCGACGGCGGCATCACGCTGTTTGCGGTGCCGAAAGATGCCAAGGGCGTCACTGCCGATCCGCGGCGCCTTGTGGACTCGAGCCTCGCCAGCCATGTCACCCTCGACGGTGTCGAGGTCGATGCCGACGCGGTGATCGGCGAAGTCGATGCGGGCGGCGAGATCCTCGACGCCTTGCTCGCCGCCACCCGCACCGGCGCCGCCGCCGAGATGGTCGGCGTCGGGCAGGGCGCGATGGACATGACGGTCACCTACCTCAAGGAACGCAAGCAGTTCGGCAAGCTGATCGGCGAATTCCAGGGCCTCCAGCACCGTGCCGCGCATCTCTATGGCGAGATGGAAGTCGCGCGCGCCACCGTGATGAAGGCGCAGCAGCTTTTGGACGAGGGCAACGAAGGCGCGAAGCTGATGGTCTCGGTCGCAAAAGCCAAAGCCGGCCGCGCCGCCAACCTCGCGGTGCGCGAAGGCGTCCAGATGCACGGCGGCATCGGCATGACCGACGAATATGACATCGGCCTCTACATGAAACGCGACCGCGCGCTGGCGGAATATATGGGCGATGTGCATTATCACATCGATCAGGTCGCGCGGATGAACGGCTACTAAGCGACCTAAAGCCCCTCCCCTTCAGGGGAGGGGCAGTGAGACTTGGGAACTTGTTCCCTAGTCGCAGCGGGGTGGGGTCTATCGGCCTCGCGCAACCCCGCGAAACCCCACCCCAACCCCTCCCCTGAAGGGGAGGGGCTTTAAAGGAACCCCCTTATGAACCTCAAAGACATGTTCGGCCTCGACGGTCGCATCGCCCTCGTCACCGGCGGCTCGCGCGGCATCGGCAAGATGATCGTCGAGGGCTATCTCGCCGCAGGCTGCGCCCGCGTCTATATCTCGGCGCGCAAGACCGCGCAGATCGAGGAAGCCATCGCCGATTTCGACACCCGCTATCCGGGCAAGGTTATCGGCCTGCCGGTCGATCTTGCCACCGTCGAAGGCTGCCGCGCGCTCGCCAAGGAGCTTGAAGCGCGCGAGGAACGCCTCGACATTCTCGTCAACAACGCTGGCGCCGCATGGGGCGAGCCCTTCGAGGGTTTCCCCGAGGCGGGCTGGGACAAGGTGATGGACATCAACGTCAAATCGCCCTTCTTCCTGACCCAGGCGCTGCATGGATTGCTCAAGGCGGGTGGGTCGCATGAACGCCCATCGAAAGTCATCAACATCGGGTCGATCGACGGCATGCGGCTCAATCCGTGGGAAACCTACAGCTATCACGCGTCAAAGGCGGCAATTCTCTATCTGACCAAGCGCATGGCGGCGCGGCTGGTGCAGGACCATATCCTCGTCACCGCGATCGCCCCCGGCGCCTTCCAGTCGGACATGAACAAGGCGGCGCGCGATCACGGCGACGCGGTCGCCAAGAGCATCCCGGTCAAGCGCATCGGCGTACCCGAGGACATGGCGGGCGCCGCGATCTTCCTCGCGTCGAAAGCGGGCGACTATGTCGTCGGCGACACGATCACCGTCGACGGCGGGCTGGTCCACGGCGATGTCAAGACCAGCATCGACGCATAAACTCGCCGCGACGCAGCCTGGCGATAGCGTTTTCGCTTCGGCCTTTCTGCCGCGGTGCGCAGGTCTCGCAGACGATAGGCGTTGAGGCCGAGCGACTGGCAATGCGCCGGGGGCGATCGAATTCAGCGCTCCTCTCGGCTGCCTGCTTGCGGCAGGCGCTCAGGACCGGATTGTCGAAGCCGATCGACCGCCGTAGCCTGGTCGACAGGGCAGCAGTTGGTTCAGAAAAGCATGTCGCGGCTCGCCTGAAAACTGCGCAACAAACGAAAAAGGGCGGCGCAAACGGCCGCCCTTTGATCCCGGTTTTTGCCGGGATGCGCGTCATCGATCCGTTCAGCGTCGCCGAACGGATCGACGCATCACTTGATCTTCGATTCCTTGAACTCGACATGCTTGCGCACGCGCGGATCGTACTTCCGCACCGACATTTTTTCGGTCATCGTGCGCGGGTTCTTTTTCGTCACATAGAAAAAGCCCGTGTCGGCGGTGCTCACCAGCTTGATCTTGACGGTCGTCGGCTTGGCCATGGCCCTGTTCCTCGAAATATCTGCACATCCGCCGGAGGTCCGAAGGATGCGGCGGGACTATGGCCCCGACGTTGGTGTGAAAAACTTGGGGGCCGCGCACGAGGCGCCGCCCCCAATATCCGCGCGCCTCTGACCGGATTCGGCGCTTCTGTCAAGCAAAAGAGCGGGCGGACGGCGCAGCACCGTCCGCCCGGGAGGGGGCTTGGGGGACGACTAAGCCGCCCTGATCTCGAAGCGCACGGTCATCGTCTTCCAGCTTTCTTCGGCCACGCCGCCGCGCGTCGCAGGCTTGAAACGCCATTTGGAAAGCGCGCGGCGTTTGGTTTCGGCGAAAAAGCCCGGGCTGTCGGTGCTGACCAGTTCGACCGCCTTTACCCGCCCGTCGGTGCCGATCAGGACGCGGACTTTGGCGACGCCTTCGATCTCGCGCCGCTGTTCGCTCGCCGGATAGTCGGGCTGGAACGCCCCGGCGTAGCGCGGATCAAGCTCGGCGAATACCAGCTTGGGCAAGGGCAGTGGATCGGCGGGCCGGGCTGGAGGCCCAAGGTCGATCGGGTCCAGGTCGACGATGACCGGCCCTTCGACCACGCGATTGTCGAAGGACGGCATTGTTTCGACGACAGGGTTCACCGTGTCGGTCGCGGACGCGGCTCGCGGTACGGGCTTTGCCTCGGGGGTCGGCTGCGGCGACGGTGGAGGCGGCGGTAGTTTGATCAATGTTCCGACCATCGGGTCGGTCTTGGGTATCGGATCAACGATCATCGGCGACAGCGCCACCGCGACGACAAGCGCAGCGGGCAGGCCGACGGCGAGGAGCGCCGCGACCGGGTGGCGGCCGGTATCTCTGCCATAGATGGTGCGGGACATGGTCGCCGATCGACCCGCGGGGGCCGTGGTCACTTCGGGGGTGGTCATCATAGCCGAAATCAGGGGTATCAGGGTCATGGCATCTCTCCTTGCCTGTCAGACCCGGCCCCGCCGTGTTTCGACCACCGCTATCGGCCAAGTCAGGTTTCAGTGATAGTATATCATAACGCTTTTTGTCAAGCGCAGTAGTAGGCAAAATAGTGACACCTTGGCGCCGTGGTTGGGTTAGCTGTCGGCCAACCGCGCCACCGCCTGATCTTTGGCGATCAGTGGCAGCAGTTCGGCCATGTCGGGACCATGGTCGCGCGCCGTGAGCGCGCGGCGCAGCGGCAGGAACAGGCCGCGCCCCTTTGCCCCCGTCGCGTCTTTCACCGCGGCGGTCAGCGCGTGCCAGGGGTCGGCGCTCCAGTCGATCGCGAGCGCCGCTGCCGCAGCTGCAGCGAGCACCGCGCGGTCAGCATCATCGACCGGCGGCGATGCCAACGGCCCGTCGAACACCGCCACCCAATCAGCGGCCTCGGCAACGGTCATCAGGTTCGGGCGAATCGCAAACCAGCGCGCCGCGGTGATTGCGGCGGGCAGCCGCTCCGCGACCGCTTCATACTCGGTCTGATGCAGGATTTTCTGGTTGAGCAGTGCCAGCTCGGCCTCGTCGAACCGCGCCGGGGCGCGGCCAAAGCGCGCAAAGTCGATATGTTCGATCAGCGGCGCCAGGCTCGTCACCGGTTCGACCGGGTCGCTGGTGCCGAGCCGCGCGAGCAGCGCTGCAAGCGCGATCGGCTCAATGCCTTCATCGCGCAGGCTTTGCATGCCAAGCGAGCCGAGCCGCTTCGACAATTTGCCTTCGGTGCCGACGAGCAAGGCCTGATGCGCAAATTGCGGCGGCGTCGCGCCCAGCGCAGCGAACATCTGGATCTGTGTCGCGGTGTTCGACACATGGTCCTCGCCGCGCACGACATGAGTAATCCGCATCGCGATATCGTCGATCACGCTGGGCAGCAGGTAGAGCCAGCTGCCGTCGGCGCGGCGCACCACCGGGTCGGACATCGTCTTCGGCTCGAAATGCTGATCGCCGCGGACCATGTCGGTCCATTCGATCGGAGCGTCATGATCGAGCCGGAAACGCCAGTGCGGCGCCACGCCGTCGGGCACTGGGGCGTCGGCGGCTTTGCGTTCATAGACCGGCGGCAGCCCGCGCGAGAGCAGGATCTTGCGGCGGATGTCGAGTTCTTCGGGGGTTTCGTAACAGGCATAGACGCGGCCCGCTGCCTTGAGTTTGTCGAATTCAGTCTCGTACAGCGCGAACCGCGCCGACTGGCATTCCTCGCCATCAATATCGAGGCCGAGCCACGCAAGGTCGGCGCGAATCGCCTCGACATATTCCGCTTTCGATCGCTCGAGATCGGTATCGTCGATGCGCAGCAGAAAGCGCCCGCCATGTTTGCGCGCCCACAGCCAATTGTGGAGCGCGGTGCGGACATTGCCGACGTGCAGGGTGCCGGTGGGCGAAGGGGCAAAACGGGTCACGACAGTCATAGCGCGCGCCTATAACCGGATAATGCGCCGCCGTCAGTCGTCTTCGGCAATCTTGCGGTTCATCACGATATGCGCGGCCCAGCGCAGCGCCATGCCGATGACCGACAGTGCGGCCCCTGCGATGACCGCCCACGCCAGCATTTGATCCTCGTCGGGTTCCGGCCAGGCAACCCAAGCGAGCAGGCCGACACTGACGATCGACAACCCATATCCGATCCCGGTCAGCCAGTTTGCCAAATAATCACGTCCCGCTTGCGGTTCCCTCGTCGCGCACCGGCCAATAGGCCCAGACAATCGCGAGCAGCGAGACGATCAGGATGACGCTATATTCCATCCCGTTGCGCCCGCCGCCGACGACGAACCAGCCCGCGGGGAGATGGACCAGGACCATCCCGAGCGTCAAGATCGCCGCATGGCCCAGCGCCGCAACGCTGGTCCAGCGGCGCGCCAGCATCAGCGCCGGGCCGACGAGTTCGTACAGTGTCACCGCCATCGCCCAGCCATAGCCATAGGGGAAACCAAGGCTGTCGAGCCAAGTGCCGAACGGCTCCACCAATCCCGCCGCAAGCCGGTAAACGCCGTGGATCAGGATCAGGATCGCCACGGTGATCCGCAATATGTCGAGTACCCGTCCGGCGCGAGCGACCGGGGCTGGGGGGCCGAATAGCGTCATTCTTGTCTCCTCTCGCCTTGCGGGCGCCTTTTTGGGCGCGGCTATAATCGCCGAACCTCCAGACACCTATCCCCCGCCGCGCACCGGTACGCGGCGCGCGCCACACTCATCCCGTTCGGAAACCATGGGTGATCGGGTAACGCCGGTCGCGGCCGAAGTTGCGCGTCGACAGCTTCACCCCCGGCGGCGCCTGCCGCCGCTTGTATTCGGCCAGCATCAGCAGGCGTTCGATCCGCACCACCGCGTCGCGGTCAAAACCATGCCGCGCCACGACATCGTCGACGCTCGCCTCCTCTTCGACCAGCATATGCAGCATGCGATCGAGATCGGCATAAGGCGGCAGGCTGTCCTCGTCCTTCTGGTCGGGGCGCAGTTCGGCGCTCGGCGGCTTGGTGATGATCGTCTCGGGCATCACCGGCGCCACCCGGTTGCGCGACAGCCGCGGCACATTCTCGTTGCGCCATTTGGCGACCGCGAACACCGTCATCTTATAGGCGTCCTTCAGCGGGTTATAGCCGCCCGCCATGTCGCCATAGATCGTCGCATAACCGACGCTCATCTCGCTCTTGTTGCCGGTGGTCAGGAGCATCGGCCCGAATTTGTTGCTGAGCGCCATCAAGGTCACCCCGCGGATGCGCGACTGGACATTTTCCTCGGTGATGTCGACCTCGACATCGGCGAAGCTACCCGCGAGCATCACATCGAACGCCTCGACCGCCGGGACGATCGAGATCGTGTCGAGCTTGCACCCGATCAGCTCGGCACAGCCCGCCGCATCGTCGAGGCTTGCCTGGCTGGTGAAGCGGCTGGGCATCATCACGCACCACACCCGGTCGGGGCCAAGCGCGTCAGCGGCGATCGCCGCGCAAATCGCTGAATCGATCCCTCCCGAGAGACCGAGCACGACGCCGGGGAAACGGTTGCGTTCGACATAGTCGCGCAGGCTGACGATCATCGCGCTGTAAATGTCGGCGGGATGTGCCTCCCATTCGGCAATTGCGCCGGTGTCGCAGGTCCAGCCGCTCGCACCCTTCGTCCAGCGCGTGACACGTTCCTCGGCTTCCCAATCGGTCAAGCGGTGCGCCGTGGCGCCATCGGCGTTGAGCACGAACGAACAGCCGTCGAACACCAGTTCGTCCTGCCCGCCGACGCGGTTGAGGAAAATCAGCGGCAGCCCGGTTTCGGCGACACGCCCCGCAAACACCTGGGTCAGCCGCCGTTCGTCCTTGTCGATTTCATAGGGGCTGCCGTTGACCGAGATCAGCAGCTCGGCGCCCTGGTCGGCCAGATGCCGACAAACTTTCGGCAGCCACCCGTCCTCGCAGATCGGCAGCCCGAGCTTGATCCCGCGCCAATCGACCACATCAGGCAGCGGGCCGGGGACAAAGATGCGCTTTTCGTCGAAGGTACCGTAATTCGGCAGTTCATGCTTGCGCCGCGTCGCGACAACCTGGCCCCCGTCGAGCAGCGCGACGATGTTATACAGGTCCGCGCCGTCGCGTTCGACCGATCCGACCAGCATCGCCGGACCTCCGTCGGCGGTATCGGCCGCCAGATCGGCGAGCAGCTTTGCGGCGCGCTCGGCGAGTGCAGGCTTCAGCACCAGATCCTCGGGCGGATAGCCGATCAGCTGGAACTCGGGGTAGAGGATCAGGTCGGCCCCGGAATGCCGCGCCCGCACCGCGCGCATCGCGTCGGCATTGGTGGCCAGGTCGCCGACCACCTGCGTCATCTGGGCCAGGACGATGGTGAGCTGTTCTGTCATGCGACGCGGTTTAGGACCAACCACCCCGTTCATTCAACCAAAGAGACGCGCTCCGATCATCGACCCCGCCGCCATCGCGACGATGCCCGCGACAATCGACCGGTGGCGTGCCATCTGGCAGCGTCGTTGCGCATCGCCGGACAGTTGTGCGAAGCACGGGCCGAACGGAGATTTCGATGCGCACCGACACTGTCTGGAAAAGCTGCCTTTTTGCCATTTGTCTCGTCGCAGGTGCGGCGGCGGACGCGCAGACCGAAGCAACGCAGCCCGACATGCGCATCCCCGATTGCCGCTTCAGCCGCCCGGCGACCATCATCGCCTCGCTGAACGACGCACCCGACATCGCCGCCGAGTTCAAGCGACTGGGTGTGGTCGTCGCCGATGTTGGCGAACCATTCGTTCCCTATGATGTCGTCGATGGATCCAAAAATCTGCCGAATCGCCAGTTTTTGCGCGCCTATGCATTCGCCGATCGCACCATCGGCTGGTATTATCATGGCGGTATCGGCACCCATATCCACGTTTTCGAACTCCGTAAGCAGATTGCATCCGAAGCAGAGGCGTCGAAGGAACCGATCCTGCGTCTGACCGGCGCGACGCTCTCGGGGCCACCCTGCCAAGCGACGCAGGCGCTCCTCGACGGTGTGCGAGGACTGAAAGACTGGTAAGGAGAAGCCAAGGCACAACTTGACCCTTCCCCTATCGCCCCCCGCTGGCTAAGGGGCGCGCAATCCTATCCGCCGCGAAAGGGCCGCGCACCCCATGAAACTGATCTCCGGCAACAGCAACCTTCCCCTCGCCCGCGCGATCGCGGACTATCTGGAACTGCCGCTGACCGATACCAGCGTGCGCCGCTTTGCCGACGAGGAAGTGTTCGTCGAGATCCATGAAAATGTCCGCGGACAGGATGTCTTCATCGTCCAGCCGACGAACTTCCCCGCCAACGACAATCTGATGGAATTGCTGATCATCACCGACGCGCTGCGCCGCGCCTCGGCAAAGCGTATCACCGCGGTCGTCCCCTATTTCGGTTATGCCCGCCAGGACCGCAAACCCGGCCCGCGCACGCCGATTTCGGCCAAGCTCGTCGCCAACCTCATCACCACCTCGGGCGCCGACCGCGTCCTCGCGATCGACCTGCACGCCGGACAAATTCAGGGCTTTTTCGACATCCCGACCGACAATCTTTACGCGGCGCCGGTGATGAGCGCCGACATTCAGGCGCGGTTCGCGGGCAAGAATCTGATGGTGGTGTCGCCCGACGTCGGCGGCGTGGTGCGCGCCCGGGCGCTCGCCAAGCGGCTAGACAACGCGCCACTGGCGATCGTCGACAAGCGCCGCGAACGCGCCGGCGAATCCGAAGTGATGAACATCATCGGCGACGTGTCGGGGCGCTTCTGCATCCTGATCGACGACATCGTCGATTCGGCGGGCACACTGTGCAACGCCGCCGGGGCGCTGAAGGCCGCGGGGGCCGAGGGCGTTGTCGCTTATTGCACCCATGGGGTGCTCTCGGGCGGCGCCGTCGCGCGCGTCGAAGCCAGCGAGCTGACCGAGCTAGTGATTACCGATTCGATCCAGCCGACCGATGCGGTCAATGACAGCAAGAAAGTCCGCGCGCTCACCGTCGCGCCGCTGCTCGGCGAAGCGATCAAGCGCATCGCCGACGAATCGAGCGTTTCGTCGCTGTTCGACTAGGAGGGTCCGATGGCCAACCCCGATATTTTCACCCAGCCGCTCCACCTCGGCCTGGGCGCGACCGCCGCCGCCCAACCCGCCTTTGACGGCATGCAATGGTATGCCGACTATGAAGTGCGCACCGCTGCCGACGGGCGCGAAGGCCGATTGGTCAGCGCCCACCGCTTCACCGAAAACTGGACGAGCTGGGAAATGCACCCGGCAGGCGACGAAGTCGTGTTGTGCCTGAGCGGTGAAATCACGCTGCATCAGGAACTGGCCGGTCACACGGCGCAATCGATCACGCTGAAGCCCGGTGAATATGCGGTCAATCCGCCGGGATGCTGGCACACCGCCGATGTCACCGGCGAAGCCAGCGCGCTGTTCATCACCGCCGGGGCCGGCACCGAGCATCGGCCGCGCTGACATGACCCGCCCATCCGATATCGCGCTCGCCAACCGCCTCGCCGACGCCGCGGGCGCCGCAATCCGTCCGCTGTTCCGTGCCGACTGGACGCATGAAGCGAAAGCCGATGCTTCGCCGGTGACCGAAGCCGACCGCGCTGCCGAAACCGCGATGCGCCGGATCCTCGACGCCGAAGCGCCGCGCGACGGCATCATCGGCGAGGAATTTGGCGTCGAGCGTCCCGACGCGTCGCGCCAATGGGTGCTCGATCCGATCGACGGCACCGTCAGCTTTATGGCGGGCCGACCAATTTTCGGCACCCTGATCGCGCTGCTGCAGGACGGCTGGCCGGTGCTGGGCATCATCGACCAACCGATCAGCGGCGAACGCTGGGTCGGGGCGTTGGGACAGCCAACGCTGTTCAATGGCAAGCCCGCGCGCACCCGCACCTGCCGCGAGCTCGCCGATGCGACGCTGGCCACCACCGGGCCGCAATATTTCGACGATCATGACGCCGAGCACTTCATGGCGCTGGCCGCCAAGACGGCGCACAAGCGGCTGATCTTTGGCGGCGACTGTTACAATTATGGCCTGCTGGCGAGCGGACATGTCGACCTTGTCGTCGAGGCGGGTTTGAAGCTGCACGACTTCGCCGCGCTCGTCCCCATCGTCGAGGGCGCAGGCGGCACGATGTGCGACTGGAACGGTGACCCGCTCAACGCCGACAGCGCGGGCCATGTGATTGCGCTCGGCGATCCGGCGCGGCTTGAGGATGTGATCGAGGGCCTCGCCTGCGCGCACTGACGCGCGGCGGCATCGGCATCAGAAAATGCCGAGGAACTTCTTGCGCTGCTTGCCGCCTTCGTCCTTCGACAGTTTGCCGTCCTCGCCCTTCGCCGTCGTGCCTTTGCCGACATCGTCGCGCACGTCCCCCTTCGTCGTGCGCTGCGCACTGGCCCGCGCGCCGGCGAGGATCGGGCCGCATTGCGCCGATTTCGCATCGCCCGGATCGATGAAGGGGATGATCGCCGCGACCGGGGTTGCGACCAGCGCCAGCCCCAGCCCGGCGCCCGCGCGGCCCATCAGCTGGTCGCTGATCGGGTCGATGCGCGGCGCCGCGAAATATCCGCCGACGCTCACCGGCGACTGGCCCGAAAACAGGCTGAACTTCTTGCCATCGGCGCGCACCGCCATATCGATCGCCTCGGTGCGGAACGAAAAGCCGCCGCGCCCGACCATGACATTTTTCTGCGTGTCGATCAGGATCGGATCGGCGGCACCAACGCCGTTGCGAACGGTGAAGGCGATCACCCCGCAATTGATTTCGACCGGCTTCTTCAATTTGTCCTCGAACAATTTCTGCACAAAGGTGCCGACGTCGAGTTCGGCCAGCTGGACGTTGCGCGTCCAGAAACTGCCGCGCGGCAAGACAAACGCCATCCGGCCGTTCGAACTGGCGAGCGACTGGCGCAGGCTGTCGCCATGGCCGACCATCTGGATTCGGCCGCTGACGGTGCCGGTGGTCCCCGATTCGGCCACCCCGAACCGCGCCAGCAACGTCCCAAGCCGCGTCGGCGACAGGCGGATGTCATAGGCGGTGCGCACGACCGCGGGCCGCGAATCGATCGAAACGGCGCTCGCCACCTTGCCGCCCGCGAGCAGGAAGGTCAGCGGCTTCATCTCCATCAGCCCGCCCTTGAGCGACAGCGTCAGGTCGACATTGCTGATCGGAAAGCTCTCAGCGCGGACCTGGGCAACCCTGTAACGCAGATCGGCGTCGAACGCCTTGAGCGAGTCAGCGCGGAGCGGCGAATCGGGCAGGACGCGCGGGCGGCCGCCGACGGTCTTGATCACCCCGTCCGTTCCCATCCGGTCGAGCCGGTCGACCTCATAACCGATGAACGGCCCGGCATCGATGATATTGAGCGACCGGGTGGTGAGGTCGGCGTCCAGATAGACGCGCCCCTTGGGCATGCTCACCGCGAAGGTTCCCGCGAGGTCGCTGTCGCCGAACACGCCTTTCAGGCTGGTGAATTTCCAGACCGTGCCATCATAACCAAGCTTCGACGTCGCGCGGTAGCGCCGCGTATCGGGGATCGCGACCCCCAGAAAATCGAACAGCCGCGACAGGTTCGCACCGCGCGCGGTCAGCGCCAGGTCGGCGCCCACCAATTCGGTCGGGCCGGGCAGCGTGCCGCCCAGATCGACGGTGTTCCCGAGCCCGATCGCGCGCATCGTCAGCCGGTTCTTGCCGCCTGCGACCGTCTGGTTGGGCGACGACAGTCGCCCGGTCAGCGTGAACGGCTGCGCGCGCATCGTCCCGCGGCCGTTGAAACTGATCGCTTCATTGATGCGGCTGCCGGTCGAGCGCACCGTATCGACATCGATATCGGCGAACAGGCGCAAGCGCGGGTCGCGGTACGTCAGCCCGCTCTTGGTGATCGCGGCGCGCTCGATCGTCGGCAGGTTCAGCGGCTCAGGCGGCCGATCGGGATCGCCGAAAGTCCAGCTGTTATGCTTGTTCTGCGCATCCCATTCGAGCGCCACCTGCGCCTGATCGATGTCGGCAAAGGTCATCACGCGCTTGCCGAAAATCAGCGGCATCGTGGCTAACCGCGTATCGACCTTGCGCGCGGTAAAAAACTGTTTTGCCTGCGCCCATTCGGGATTGGCAATGCGGACGTCTTCGGCGAAGAATTTGACGTTGAATGGCGCGAAATAGAGCTGGAAGTCGCCGCCGATCGCGACCCGTCGTTCCAGCTGCGACGACGCGACGCTTTCAAACATCCCTTTCAGAAAGCGCCCCTTAGTAAGGAACAGTATCAGCCAGATGATCGCCAGCAGCAGCAGGATGATCGCGGCGGTGCGCACCGCGATTCGCATCGCGCGTGGGCGCTTTTCCAGCCAGCGCGGGGTCCAGATGCGGCGCGCGACGGTCGAAGGGACGGTGGACCAGCGCGAATTGGGCGATCCGCTACCGGGATCGGCGGTCGCAGCGGGCGGATGGCCCATCTGTCCGGTGGGCAGGTTCATCCGCTGTGAACGAGTGCGAACACCCTTGGTTCCGCTGACCCGGCTCGGTAGGCTTGCATTTGCAGGCGAATCCCCCTAAGCGCCCCGCTTCCGATTGTGTCGGCTGGCTGAAAGGGCTGCCAGGCCGATACGCAAACGGACTTCCAAAGGAGACCAAAATGCCCAAATTGAAGACCAAGAGCGGTGTGAAGAAACGCTTCAAATTCACCGCCTCGGGCAAAGTGAAGCACGGCGTTGCCGGCAAGCGTCACCGCCTGATTTCGCACAATTCCAAATATATCCGCACCAACCGCGGCACCAGCGTGCTGAGCGATTCGGATGTGGCCCATGTGCGCCTCTGGGCGCCCTACGGCCTGAAGTAAGGAGCGCTAAGGCATGTCACGCATCAAACGCGGCGTCACCACGCGCGCCAAGCACAAACGCGTATTGGAACAGGCGAAGGGCTATTACGGTCGTCGCAAGAACACCATTCGCGTCGCCAAGCAGGCGGTCGAAAAGGCTGGCCAATACGCCTATCGCGACCGCAAGGTTAAGAAGCGCAATTTCCGCGGCCTGTGGATCCAGCGCATCAACGCCGCGGTTCGCGCCGAAGGCCTGACCTATTCGCAGTTCATGCACGGCGTGAAGCTGGCCGGGATCGATCTCGACCGGAAAATCATGGCCGACCTGGCGATGAATGAAGCGACGGTGTTCACGACGATCATCGCACAGGCGAAAGCGGCGCTGCCCAAGGCAGCCTGACGCTTTTCAGCTTCGCGACAAGAAACAAGGGCGGTCCCGACGGGGCCGCCCTTTTTCGTTGCGGCTCCCGAATCAAGCCTGCCCTAAGCCCGTCGCAGGGGCCGGCATGGCGACAGCAAGTAATTTGACTCGCCAATCGCCAAGGTGTATTATTCCGATAATGCACTAAGGAGAATATCGATGCGCCTTGCGTTTCTGATCCCCCCGATGATGCTCCTCGCCGCTTGCGGGTCCGAGGAGAAAAAGTCCGGCGACGCCACCGAAGTCTCGATCAACGCCGGCGACGAGCATGGCGGGGTCCAGATCAAGGCGGGCAAGGACGGCGGCAATATCAAGATCGGCGGCGAAGGCGCGTCGATCGACATCGACATCCCCGATTTCGTCGACCTCGACATCGAAAGCGATTTCGACATCGATGGCGTCAAACTCTACCCCGGCAGCAAGGTGACCACGGTCGACGTCGACGCCAACGACAAGAATGGCGCCGACAAGGCGACCGTCAAACTCGGCTTCACCGCACCCGCCGCGCCGACCAAGGCCGCCGACTGGATGGCGGGCGAATTCGCCACGAAAGGCGTCAAGGTCACCCGCACCGGTGACACGCTGGCGGGCAAGGACAAGGACGGCGCCGATTTCCGCATCAACTTCGCCCCCGACGGCGCGAACGCCAAGGGTGAGGTGGTGATTGTGAAGCGCTGACCTTCACCTTCCCCGTCATTGCGAGGAGCGAAGCGACGCGGCAACCGCCAGCTATCGACCTTGCGCTACGTAGAGGGCTAGAGATTGCTTCGCTTCGCTCGCAATGACGGGTTGGCTATTCGCTACCCACTATTCCGCAGCGCCGTCGCGATCGCGTTGATCGTCAGCTGGATACCCTCGGCAATCCGCGGGTCGGTTTCCCCCGCCCGATGCCGCTTCATCAGCTCGATCTGCAGTAAGTTCAGCGGCTCGATATAGGGCAGGCGCAACCGGATCGACGCCTCCAGCGCCGGGTTCTTCTCCAGCAACCGCGTCTGGCCGGTGATGTCGAGCAACCCGTCATGCGCGCGGTTCCACCCGTCGCGGATGCGGCCAAAGATCGCGTCATGCCCGTCGATATGCCCCGCCAGCTCGGCATAGCGCGCCGCGATCCCCATGTCGGATTTCGCGAGCACCATCTCCATATTGCCGAGCAGCGCCGCAAAAAACGGCCAGCCCGCCGCCATATCGGCCAGCAGCGCCTTGTCGCCGAACGCCGCAAACCCCTCGCCCGTCCCGTACCAGCCGGGCAGCATCGCGCGTGCCTGCGCCCAGCTGAACACCCATGGGATCGCGCGCAAATCCTCGATCGCGCTGCTCTTGGTGCGGCTCGACGGCCGCGACCCGATCTTTAGCGTCGCGATCTCGGCGATCGGGGTCATCGCGCGAAAGAAATCCTTGAACGCCGGGGTGTCGTAAACCAGCCCGCGATAGGCGGCGAAGGCGCAGCCGGACACCGCATCCATCGCCGCGGTAAAGCGCGCCGCATCGGTATCGCTCAGCGCTTCGGGCTCGAGGCTGGCGAGCAGGCTCGCCGACACCATCGCCTCCAGATTCGTCGCCGCGCTCGCCGCGGTGCCATATTTCGCCGCGATCACTTCGCCCTGTTCGGTGATCCGGATGCGCCCCTGCACCGTGCCCGCGGGCTGGGCCCGGATCGCGGCAAAGGCGCTGCCGCCGCCGCGCCCGACCGCGCCGCCGCGGCCGTGGAACAATTGCATCGCGGTGTCGGCCTCGTCGAACACCGGGGTCAGCGCCTGCGACGCCTGATGCAGCCCCCAGGTCGAGGTCAGATAGCCGCCGTCCTTGTTCGAATCCGAATAGCCGATCATCACTTCCTGATGCCCGCGCACGCCGATCTGCGGCCCGATCTCGGGCATCGCGAAATAGCGCCGCATGATGTCGGGCGCCTTGTCGAGATCGGCGATCGTTTCGAACAGCGGCACGACCATCAGGTTGGATCGTCCCGCCGCTTCGCCGCTGCGCCACAATCCGGCTTCGCGCGCCAGCACATGCACCTCGAGCAGGTCGGACAGGGTCTGCGCCATGCTGATGATCCACTGGCAGATCGCTTGCCCGCCCAACCGCGCGCGCACGTCGGCGGCGGCATGGACGATCGCGAGTTCGCCCGCGGTCTCGTCGCTCCACTGGTGCCACGGCGCCGCGAGCGGCCGGTCGCTTTGCAGTTCGGCGGTGAGCAGCGCGACGCGCGCCTCCTCGTCCAGCGCCAGATAGTCGGCGCATACGCCCGAAACCGAAAGCAGCTCGGCGAGCACGCGCTCGTGCACCGCGCTGTTCTGTCGCATGTCGAGCGTCGCGAGGTGGAACCCGAACACCTCGACCGCGCAGATCAGCCGCCCGAGCGCACCGATGCCGCCGAACTGCCCCTGGCTGTTCGAAGACAGCCCATTGGCGATCGTAACAAGGTCGCGGCGGAAATCGGCAGGGGTCGCGTAAGCTTCACCCTTCAGCGCTGAAGGCCGCGGCGGCGCCTTGCCGACAATCAGCGTATAGGTCGCACACAGCCGCGCATAAATGCCCGACAGCGCCCGGCGATAGGGCTCGTCGCGGCGGCTCGGCGCGCCGTCGCCGCTCGCCTCGGCCAGCGCCTCGACCGCGTCGGGCACCGCGGCCAGGCTCGCCGACACCGACAATTCGGCGCCCAGCCCATGCACCGCGTCGATATAATGCCCCAGCACCGCCGCGGCATTGCGGCCGGTGGCCATGACCATCGTCTCGGCGGTGACGAACGGATTGCCGTCGCGGTCGCCGCCGATCCAGCTACCGACGCGCAGGAAACTTGCGGGGCGCTGCCCTAGCTCGGCTTCCCAGCGCGCATAAAGCTTCGGCACCACGGGCAGGAACACGTCGCGCAAATAGGTCAGCGCATTGTCGATCTCGTCGGCGACGAACAATTTTTCCATGCGCAGCGGCCGCGTCTGCCACAGCAGCACGATCTGCCGCCGGATCGCATCCTCGACGACGTCGCCCTCGGGCGTCTCGTCGGCGCCGCTGTCGCGCAGCAGCATCAGCTCGGCGATGCGGTTCTTGTGATCGAGCATCGATTTGCGCCGCACTTCGGTCGGGTGCGCGGTCAGCACCGGCGCAACGAGCGAGGCGCTCAGCAGCGCCGCGATCGCGTCGCTATCGATCCCGTCGGCCTTCAGCTTCTCGATCGCCGCCGCGACCGTCGCCTCGGGCTCGGCCGCTACCCCCTGGCGGTCCTCGGCCAAATTGGCGAGCATCGAAAACAGCATGAACCCGCGCACGAACGCGACCGTGTCGTTAAGGCTCAGCGCATCGAGCCCCGGATCGATCGCCTCGGCCCCCGCAATCCCACGGTGCCGGTCGACACTCGACGAACGGATATATTCGGTCTGCCGAAACAGTTTTTCGCCGCCATAGGCGCGGATGACATCACCCAGGATCCGCCCGAGGTAACGGATGTCAGGATTTTGCGAGATCTGGATCGGCGGTCCCATGGCGTGATTGCTGCACCTGCGAAGGCGCGGGGTCAAGGTGCCCCGAACTGCATAGCTATGGCACCCCGGCGCGCCGCCCGCGCTAAATGCCTGAAACGCTTGGCATCCTGTGATCGGGCGCATAGGCTCTGACAATGGGGCGGACTAACAGCCCGGTGGCGGGGTGGGACCATCATATGCTGCAGTCAATCTGGTATGATTTGACCAACATCGACAATGTCTTTGGTCATCTGACCTATTTGTTCCTGATTGCATCGATTTCGATGACCAACATGCGCTGGCTGCGTATCTTCGCCCTGCTCAGCGGTGTGACCGCCATGCTCTATTTCATCCTGCGGACCGAAGACCGGGTCAGCTTCATCTGGGAAGCGATTTTTACGCTCACCAATGCCGCCCAGCTGGCGTTGCTGCTTCACCGTTCGCGCGCGAGCCCGATGTCGCCAGAGGAGGGGCGTCTCATCGACGATATTTTTGCCGGACTCGATGGCGCGGATCGCAAACAGCTGTTGGGCCTCGTCGATTGGCAGGATGCCGCGCCCGACACCGTGTTGATGCAACAGGGACAGAAGGCGCCGCCGCTGCTCTACATCGCCGAGGGCGCTGCGATGATCGAACATGGCGGCCGGATGGTCGGCGCCTGCGGAGCGGGCGACTTTTTGGGCGAAATCAGTCATTTGACGGGTGAAGCCGCATCGGCGACGGTGCGCGTGACCAACAGCGTGCGCTATGCACGCTTCGATATGACGCGTCTCACGCGGCTGATGGCGCAGTCGCCGCCGGTCCGCAACGCTTTCGATATGGCGCTGAACCGGGGACTCGCGGCGAAGGTACTGCGCATGAACACCTTGGTGCTTGCAACAGCCGCAACATAAGCCGCGCGCGGATCAGCCGGTTTTTATCAGGACCAACGTCCCCATATCGATCCGGCTCCGGCCATCGAACGTCACGCTGTTGCGCGTGTCGGTGATGAACATCAGCCGCCCCGACGCGTCGGTGATGCGCGCCGACACCGCATAGCTGTGCCGCGGATCGAGCGGACGCTGGTCGACGGTCAGCGAAAAGGCAAAAGGTACTTGGCGGCCGTCGGCAGTGAAGCTCTGCTGGGCGATGGTGCGCGACGGGGCATCCATCAGGCTGACATCGCTCAGCTGGATTTCGATCTGCGCCGTCGGCGGCAACGCCATGCGCTCGCGATAGGTGATCTGGCCGGTCACCGACACCGGCTGTTCGGACGGTCCCAGCGTCGCGCACGCGGCGAGCGGCAGGGTGGCGAGGCTGAGCGCAAGGGCGCGGGCGATACGGACCATGATTGTTCTCCTGTTCTGGCTGGCTGCCCGTTAGCGCCGCCGCGATGAACCCTGTCTGTCCGCTTTGTTGTCCGTCGGTCAGCCTTCCAGTTCGACATCCCAATACAGCCAGTCGATCCAGCTCGTGTGCAGATATCCCGGCGGGAACGCGCGGCCATTGTCCTGCAACTGCCAGCTCGTCGGGCGCCACGGCTGGCGATAGATCGGCATCCGCGCCTGCTGCGGCGTTCGCCCGCCCTTTTTCAAATTGCACGGCGCGCAGGCGGTCGTGACATTTTCCCACGTCGTCCGCCCGCCCAGCCGCCGCGGCACGACATGGTCAAAGGTCAGGTCCTTGCCCGACCCGCAATATTGGCACGAAAAACGGTCGCGCAGGAACAGGTTGAAACGGGTGAACGCCGGGTGCTGCGACGGTTTCACATATTGGCGCAGCGCGATCACGCTGGGGATCGGCATCGTCCGCGTCGGCGAATGAATCTCGCGTTCGTAATTTTCGACGATGGTGACGCGGTCGAGGAAAACCGCCTTGACCGCGGTCTGCCACGGCCACAGGCTCAGGGGATAATAGCTGAGCGGTGTGTAGTCGGCGTTGAGAACGAGCGCCGGGCAGCTATCGGGGTGCCGGGCAAGATCGGGATGGAACATGGCTAGATACGCTGCCCCCATTGCTGATCAGATGGCGCGCCACTGCCTTCCTCAAGTGACAAGCCTATTACATGCCGCATCAGAATCTGACGTCAAGGGGGCATCTGCCGCAAGATATGGAAGGATTTTGATGACGGCGGCACAGTATATGGAGTTTTTACCACGGCGATGCTGACCCGTTTCGCGCCCAGCCCGACCGGCGACCTCCACCTTGGCCACGCTTACAGCGCGGTGCTCGCGCATGCCGCGGCGCGCGCGGCGGGCGGGCAATTCCTCATCCGCATCGACGATATCGACGGCAGCCGCTCGCGCGAAGACTATGTCGCCGCGTCGCTCGCCGATCTGGCGTGGCTTGGCCTCGACTGGGATGGCGAGCCGGTCCGGCAGTCGGCGCGGCTTGGCGATTACGCCGCGTCGCTCGATACGCTGCGCGCTCGCGATCTCGTCTATCCCTGTTTCTGCACCCGCGCCGATATTGCGGCGAGCCTCTCGGCGCCGCACGGGCCGTCGGGGGCGGTCTATCCCGGCACCTGCCGCCATCTCGCCGCGACCGAGCGTGATCGACGCAGGGAGAGCGAGCCGCATTGCTGGCGTCTCGATACCGCGCGCGCGCTGGCGATTGTCGGTGACCTCGTGTGGGAAGAGCAAGGGCAGGGGTCGCACATCGCCAATCCGCTGGCGCATGGCGACATCGTCCTCGCGCGCAAGGACGCCCCCGCCAGCTATCATCTCGCCAGCACCCTCGACGACGCCGCGATGGGGATCACGCATGTCATCCGCGGCGCCGACCTGATCGCCGCGACCGACGTCCACCGCCTCCTTCAGGCGCTGCTCGACTTGCCGACCCCGCTGTACCGTCATCACGCGCTGGTTTGCGGCCCCGATGGCAAGCGGCTGGCGAAGCGCGACGCCGCGGCCTCGCTCGCCGCGATGCGCGCCGCGGGTGTTGATGGCCACGCGCTCGCCGCCGATCTGCTTGCCGCCAATCTGCTCGCCGGACGCCTTCCCACTGGTTATTCGCTGCAAATGCCCTAAATAGGGGGCATGAACATCTTGCTGATCATCGGCGTCGTCGTGGCGGCCGGCTTCGTCCTCTTCTCGCTCGCGCGGGGGCTCTTCTATTTTTCGCAAGGCCACCAGGCGGTGATCGACGGAAAAGTCGAAGAAAATCAGGTGATGCAGAACAAGATGATGATGTCGCGCGTCAAATGGCAGGCGATCACCATCATCCTGATCGTGCTGATCGGCCTGCTCGCCGCGGGCGGCTGATCCTGCCGCTGCGCACGCTTCGTTAAATGGTCAAACTCAACAAAATCTACACCCGCACCGGCGACGACGGCACCACCGGGCTGGTCGACGGCTCGCGGATTTCCAAATCGGCGCCGTTGATGGCGGCGATCGGCGACGTCGACGAAGCGAATAGTGCGATCGGGATCGCGGTCGCCGCGCTTCATCCGAACAGCGACGCCACCGCGATGCTGGTGCGGATCCAGAACGAGATGTTCGACCTCGGCGCCGACCTAGCGACCCCCGCCGACATCCAGTTCGGTTTCGGCCCGCACGACATGGCGCTGCGCATCGTCCCCAGCCAGATCGCGCGGCTCGAGGACGAGATCGACCGGATGAACGACGATCTGGAAGCGCTCAAGAGCTTCATCCTGCCCGGCGGCACCGACGCCGCCGCGCGGCTCCACCTCGCCCGCGCGGTAACCCGCCGCGCCGAACGGGCGGCGGTCGCGGCCGGTGCGGATCGCGACCTCAACCCGCTCGCGCTCACCTATCTCAACCGTCTGTCCGACCATCTGTTTGTGCTCACGCGGCACCTGAACGCCCCGGCGGGCGGCGACATCCTGTGGAAACCCGGCGCGACGCGGTAAGATTCCGTCGCCCCCGCGAAGGCGGGGGCCGCCGTCGTCCTTGCTCTTCGCTGCTGCGTAAACCGCTAGCGGCCCCCGCCTCCGCGGGGGCGACAAGGTGTGTTCCCCAAATGTTCTAGACATTTCGCCGCCGCGTAACCATATTCCGCCTTCAAGCGAAACCGAATCGCACCGTGGGGAATTGTCTCATCATGGCCAGCCAAACCGACGCTTCACCCATCGCACAAACGGCCCGCACGCCCGACCTGCTTGCGCAGCGTTTCGCCGCCACCCGCCGCCTGTCGCTCGACCTCGTCGCGACGCTGTCGGACGCCGACGCCAGCGCGCAGTCGATGCCCGACGCCTCGCCCGCCAAATGGCACCTCGCGCACACGACATGGTTCTTCGAAACCTTCATCCTGCGCGACCATGTCCCGGGCTACCGCGCGTTCGACGATCGCTACGCCTATCTGTTCAACAGCTATTATGAGGCCGAAGGACCGCGCCACGCGCGCCCGCAACGCGGTCTGCTGACCCGCCCCTCGCTCGCCGACATCTGCATCTGGCGCGCGCATGTCGATACCGCGGTGCAGACCGCGCTCCCCGACCTGCCCCCCGCGGCGCACATATTGATCGAGCTTGGGATCCAGCATGAGCAGCAGCATCAGGAATTGCTGCTGACCGACGTCAAACATCTCTTCGCGCAAAACCCGCTCGGCCCGGCGGTGTGGAAGGCCGACACGGCAATCGCGAGTGAAGTTGCGCAGTTTTCCGCCATGAACTGGATCGAGGGCAAGGCGGGCATCGCCGCGGTCGGCCACGGCGGCGACGGATTCTCTTTCGATTGCGAAGGCCCGCGCCACGATACGCTGCTCGCCCCGCACGCGCTCGCCAGCCGCCCGGTCAGCAACGAAGAGTGGCAGCAATTCATCGCCGACGGCGGCTATCACACCCCGTCGCTGTGGCTCAGCGACGGCTGGGCGTGGGTGCAGGCCGAAAGCATCGAAGCGCCCGCCTATTGGCATGGCGACCGCCAGTTCACCCTGTCGGGTTGGCAGGCGATCGACCCCGCTGCGCCCGTCACCCACATCAGTTTTTTCGAAGCCGACGCCTTTGCCAGCTGGGCCGGCGCCCGCCTTCCGACCGAGTTCGAATGGGAAGCCGCCGCGGCGCGCCGCGATCCGGCCTCGGGGCAGCAGCTCGACAGCGCAGGGCCGGTGCAGCCTGCCGCCGCGGCCGATGACGCCGATCTGCAACAGATGTTCGGCAGCGTGTGGGAATGGACCGGCAGCGCCTACCGCCCCTATCCCGGCTTCCGCGCCGCGCCCGGCGCGGTCGGCGAATATAATGGCAAGTTCATGAGCGGGCAGTTCGTGCTGCGCGGCGGCAGCTGCGCGACCCCGCGCGGCCATGCGCGCGCCTCCTACCGCAATTTCTTCTACCCCCACCAGCGCTGGCAATTCACCGGCGTGCGTTTAGCCAAGGATCTCTGACATGGGCGTTGTTCGCAATCTTCGACAGGTCGACGCCGATGCCGCCGGGGTCGATATCGCCTTTCGCGCCGACGTCCACGCCGGGCTGGCGCAGGCGCAAAAGGCGATTCCGGCGCGCTGGTTCTACGACACCACCGGATCGGCGCTGTTCGAGGATATCACTGCGCTCCCCGAATATTATCCGACGCGCAGCGAAACCGATCTGCTCACCCGCCACGCCGCCGACATCGCGGCAGCGGTCGGCCCCGGCCGCGCGGTTGTCGAGCTTGGCTCGGGCAGCTCGACCAAGACCCCGCTGCTGCTCGGCGCCATCGCGCCCGCCGCTTATGTGCCGGTCGATATCTCCGGCGATTTCCTCCGCGACAGCGCCGCGGCGCTCGCCGCGCGCTTCCCCGGCCTTCCTATCTATCCGGTCGAGGCGGATTTCACCCAGCGCGTCGCCATGCCGCGCGAGATTTGCCCGCTGCCCAAGCTCGGCTTTTTCCCCGGCTCGACGATCGGCAACATGGTCGCGCGCACCGCGATCGACCTGCTCCGCAACTGGCGCGAAGCGCTGGGCGAGGAATCTTTGCTGCTGATCGGGATCGACCGGATCAAGGATATTGCGGTGCTGGCACGCGCCTATGACGATCCGGCGGGGGTCACCGCGGCGTTCAACCTCAACCTGCTCGAACGGATCAACCGTGAGCTTGGCGGTGATATCCCGGTCGATAATTTCACCCATCGCGCGATCTGGAACGATGTCCATGCGCGGATCGAAATGCATCTCGTTGCGGCGTGCGACATCGATTTCACCGTCGATGGGCGCGTCTATCAGATGGCGGCGGGCGAGACGATCCACAGCGAAAACAGCCATAAATACGGCCCCCGCGATGCGAACCTGCTGCTGCGCGCGAGCGGCTGGACACCCGTCGCGACGTGGGACGACGCCGACCCCGCCTTCGCGCTGATCCTCGCCGAAGCGACCGCCTTCCGCTCCGCCCCTTGACGCAGGAGGCCGAGACCGTAGGGCACGGGCAGGGTTTCCAGCGAAAGGGCAGTTTATGATCGTCGGCGTCATTGGGGCAGGACAAATGGGCGCGGGCATCGCTCAGGTATCGGCGGGCGCCGGCCATGATGTGCTGCTGTCGGACATCGATTTGGCGCGCGCCGAAGCCGGCAAGGCGGGGATCGCCAAGGCGCTCGGCCGCCTCGTTACCAAGGAAAAGATGACGCAGGCCGATGCCGATACGCTGCTCGCCCGGATCACCCCGGTCGCCGACCACAGCGCCTTCGCTCCCGCCGACCTCGTCATCGAGGCCGCGACCGAGCGCGAGGAAATCAAGCGCGCGATCTTCGCCAGCGTCGGACCGCAACTGTCCTCCACCGCGATCCTCGCCAGCAACACCAGCTCGATCCCGATCACCCGCCTGGCACAGGCGTCACCCGACCCGGCGCGCTTCATTGGGGTTCATTTCTTCAACCCGGTGCCGGTGATGGGGCTGATCGAACTGATCCGCGGCCTCGCGACCAGCGACGCGACGCTGCAAGCCGTCGAGGCGTTCGGCCGCGGCCTCGGCAAGGAAATCGTCCACGCCAACGACGCTCCGGGCTTCATCGTCAACCGCGTCCTGATGCCGCTGATCAACGAAGCGGTGTTCGCGTTGGGCGAAGGCGTCGCAACGATGCAGGACATCGACGCCGGGTGCCGCCTCGGCCTCAATCACCCGATGGGTCCGATCACCCTCGCCGACTTCATCGGGCTCGACACTTGCCTCGAAATCATCCGGGTCCTGCACAGCGGCACCGGCGATCCCAAATTCCGCCCCGCGCCGCTGCTCGTCCAATATGTCGAGGCGGGCTGGGTTGGCAAAAAGGCGGGCCGCGGCTTTTACGACTGGACGGGAGCCGAACCGGTTCCGACGCGTTAGCAGCTACGCGGTCAGGGGGCCGTCAAGGAGGCATGATATGCACAGGAAAATTCTCGCAGGATTATCGGTCGCCGCACTGGCCATCGCGGCACCATCGCAGGCGCAGTCCGGATCTCCCGAAGATTCGACCATCAAGGACACCGCCAACAAGGTAACCGAACCTTTTGATGGCAAGGAAGCGCCCGCCAAGCTGGTCGCAATTCAGGGCGATCCCTATTCGTTGGCGGGCATGCGCAAATGCGCCGCGATCCAGCAGGAAATCGTCGAACTCGACGAGGTGCTCGGCCCCGACGTCAATGAAACCGAAGAGCAAAGCACGGCGAAAAAGCGCGAGCGCACGGCGGGCCGGGTGGCCGGCAGCGTCGCCGGTTCGATCATCCCGTTCCGCAGCCTGATCGGCGAAATCACCGGCGCCAATGCCGAACGCCGCCGCTATGCCGAAGCGGTCTATGCCGGAACGGTGCGCCGCGGCTTCCTGAAAGGCATTGGGCTGGAACGTGGTTGCAAAGCGCCCGCCCGTCCCTGAAATGCTGACGGCGAGGGGAGGCGATTTGCATGGACGTCGATAATATCCGCAGCTTTACGATCGATGTGCCGCAAGTCGCAATCGACGATCTGAAAGACCGGCTGGCGCGGACGCGCTGGCCCGAGAAGGAAACGGTCGATGACTGGGATCAGGGCATCCCGCTCGCTTATGCGCAGGAACTGGCGGCCTATTGGCGCGATAACTATGACTGGCGCGGCGTCGAGGCGCGGCTGAATGCGCTGCCCAATTATCTCGCAACGATCGACGGGCTCGACATTCACTTCCTTCATATTCGATCGGCCAATCCCGCCGCGCGTCCGCTGGTCCTGACGCATGGCTGGCCGGGGTCGGTGCTCGAATTCCTCGATGTCATCGAACCGCTGGCGGCCGACTATCACCTCGTGGTCCCATCGCTGCCCGGCTATGGCTTTTCGGGCAAGCCGACCGAGGCCAAATGGAGCGTCGAGCATATCGGTGCCGCGTGGGACGCGCTGATGCGTGCGCTGGGTTATGATCGCTATTTCGCGCAGGGCGGCGACTGGGGCAGCGCGGTGACCTGTGCGATCGGGATGAACCACTCCGATCATTGCGCCGGGATCCACGTCAACATGGTGGTCGGCGCGCCGCCGCCGGATCTGATGAGCGACCTTACAGACAGCGAAAAACTCTATCTGGCGCGCTTCGCCTGGTATCAGGCAAAGGACAGCGGCTATTCGACCCAGCACGCGACCCGCCCGCAGACGATCGGCTATGCGCTGACCGATTCACCCGCCGGCCAAATGTCGTGGATCGCCGAAAAATTCCACGGCTGGACCGATTGCGGGCATCAGCCGGGCGGCCAGTCGATCGGTGGGCATCCCGAACAGGTGCTGTCGAAGGATGCGATGCTCGACACGATCAGCCTCTATTGGCTGACCGCGAGCGCTGCTTCGTCGGCGCGGCTCTATTGGCACAGCTTCCGCAATTTCGCCGCGGGCGAGATTTTGGTGCCGACGGGGTGCAGCCTGTTTCCGAACGAGATCATGCGGCTGTCGCGGCGCTGGGCTGAACGGCGCTACAAGAATATCGTCCACTGGAACGAGCTGCCCCGCGGTGGCCATTTCGCCGCATGGGAACAGCCCGAATTGTTCGTCAGCGAGGTGCGCGACGCGCTGGCGACGATGGAGCTTTGACCCGACGCTAGCGCGGCACCACCACCTGGCGACAGGTTTCGGGCGCCGAGCGCAGCGCCGTGTTCCACATCGCCTCATTGCCCTTGGTGTGCAGGCGCCATCCAGCACGATTTTCGTAGATCGCGCCGCTGGCGGCGGGCGTGGAGCGCATCGCTTCGGCGCGACCGCCATTGACGCTCACCAAGGCGCGGTCGCCCATGAAATCGACCTTCAGCCGGGTGCCGCGGTCGCATTCATAATAGGTGCTGACCCCCGGGCCGCCGACCGACATGCAGGCGGACAGCAGCAGGGCGGTTCCACCAAGCGCGACGAATTTTAACCTGTGCATCGCAACCCCCCTCAATAGCCCGAGCGGACGCACAGCACGTCGGCCAGATAGACGCGGCCCGCGACCGTTTCCATATGCTCGCGCGCCGATCCGTTCCAGCCGATCGAACGGCAATAATTGTCGGCGGTCTGCGCCGCGCAATTCGCCGTTGCAGATCCCGATTGGCAGGCGAGGACGCGGCGATTGCCTTGCGCGGGCTGGGTGTGGAATTCGGCAAAATTGCCGCGCGCGACCTGATCGTTGGCGGGGGGCGCGGGATCCCAGCCGCCGCCGCTGCCAACCGGGCGGATCGACTGGATGGTCAGGCCGCGCAGGACGTTGTTGAGGATCGGCGTGTCGCGTTCGACCGTCCGGCAGGTACCGCGAAAGCGCGTCTTTTCGCACAATTCCCAGCGCCCGCTGGCGACCCGCACCGAATTGACCGGCCATGCGAGGCCCAGATTGGGCTTTGCTTCGCCGATGAACACCGCTGGGCCGCGATAGGCGGCGTCGCGATAGATCGTGGCCTCTGGCGGCCTCGCCATGCGGTCTTCGGGAGCCTGCGCGTTGGAGGTGGCGAGGAAACCCGCCCCAATCGACGCGGCGGTGATAATCGACAAACGATATGCGGTTTTCATGGCAACCTCCCTGTTGGCAAATGCGACCCGGGATTCGTTATCGTCACCGAGTTTATGCCATTCGGGTGCAGCTTGCAAATCCTCCCAAGCGTCGGGTGTGGCGGCTCAGGGGGCTTTGGCGGGGGCGGTTGCCGCGGCGTCGGGCTCAATTACGGTTGCGCTTTCGGGTGCAGCGACAGCCTCGACTGCTGGTGCCGCGGGTGGCGTGCCAACCGGCGCCGCGATCCCCAGCATCAGCCCGGCGAGCGCCGCCGACATCAGGTTCGACAGGCTGCCCGCGAGCAACGCCTTCAGCCCCAGCTTGGCGATCATCGGCCGCTGGTTGGGGGCGAGTCCGCCCGTCACCGCCATCTGGATCGCGATCGAGCTGAAATTGGCGAAACCGCACAGGGCGAAGGTGGCGATCGCGACCGCGGCGAGCGACATGTCGCCCTGCACCTTGCCGAGGTCGATAAAGGCGACGAATTCGTTGAGCACGATCTTGCTGCCGAACAGCCCGCCGACGACCGCGCTTTCGTCCCACG
>JAHJHL010000188.1 GCA_018823905.1 Alphaproteobacteria bacterium | reverse complement strand
CGCCGGGACGACGAATTGAGCTTACATGACTGACCAGACTGCCACCACTGCCACCGGCTCCCAGTTCGTCAATATCGGCGAACGCACCAACGTCACGGGCTCCGCCGCGTTCAAGAAGCTGATCCTCGCCGACGATTATGCCGCGGCGGTCGAAGTCGCGCGCCAGCAGGTCGAAAACGGCGCGCAGATCATCGACGTCAACATGGACGAAGGCCTGCTCGACGCCGAATATGCGATGACGACCTTCCTCAAGCTCATTGCTGCCGAGCCCGACATCGCGCGCGTCCCGGTAATGATCGACAGCTCGAAATGGTCGGTGATCGAGGCAGGTCTGAAATGTGTCCCCGGCAAGCCGATCGTCAATTCGATCAGCATGAAGGAAGGCGAGGAGCCTTTCGTCGAACACGCCCGCAAATGTATGGCCTATGGTGCTGCTGTCGTCGTCATGGCGTTCGACGAGGTCGGGCAGGCCGACACGATGGACCGCAAGATCGAGATCTGCGAGCGCGCCTACAAGCTGCTCACGTCGATCGGCTTCCCGCCCGAGGACATCATTTTCGACCCCAACGTCTTCGCGGTCGCCACTGGCCTCGAAGAGCATGACAATTATGCCGTCGATTTCATCGAAGCGGTCAAGGTCATCCGCGTCCGCTGTCCGCACGTCCATTTCTCGGGCGGCCTGTCGAACCTGTCGTTCGGCTTTCGCGGCAACGAGACGGTGCGCCGCGCGATGCACAGCGTCTTCCTCTATCACGCGATCCCCGCCGGGCTCGACATGGCGATCGTCAACGCGGGCCAGCTTGACGTGTATGACACGATCGATCCCGAACTGCGCGAAGCCTGCGAAGATGTCGTGCTCAACCGCAAGAAGGACGGCGAGGCCGAAAGCCCGACCGAACGGCTGATCGCGCTCGCCGAGCGCTATAAGGGCAGCAACCCCGCGCAGGAAAAGGCCGCCGAGGAATGGCGCGGTTGGCCCGTCGCGAAGCGGCTGGAGCATGCGCTGGTCAAGGGCATCGACGCCTATGTCGTCGACGATACCGAGGAAATGCGCCTGTTGATGCCGCGTCCGATCGAGGTGATCGAAGGGCCGCTGATGGACGGCATGAACGTCGTCGGCGACCTGTTCGGGTCGGGCAAGATGTTCCTCCCCCAAGTCGTCAAATCGGCGCGCGTGATGAAGAAAGCCGTCGCGCATCTGCTGCCCTTCATCGAAGCGGCGAAGGAGCCGGGCGCGAAGGGCAAGGGCAAGGTCGTGATGGCGACGGTCAAGGGTGACGTCCACGACATCGGCAAGAATATCGTCGGCGTCGTGCTGCAATGCAACGGCTTCGAGATCGTCGATCTGGGCGTGATGGTGCCCTGGTCGAAAATCCTTGAGGCGGCGAACGAGAATGACGCCGACATGATCGGCCTCAGCGGACTGATCACCCCCTCGCTCGACGAGATGGTGACCGTTGCCGAGGAAATGCAGCGCGCCGGGATGACGATGCCGCTGCTGATCGGCGGCGCGACGACGTCGAAGGTGCACACCGCGCTCCGCATCGATCCCGCCTATCAGGGACCGGTGCTCCACGTCCTCGACGCCAGCCGCGCGGTCGGGGTGGCGACGGCGCTGGTCAGCGACACCGGGCGCGACGCCTATGTGCAGGGTTACAAGGACGAATACGGCCATATCCGCGACGTGCGCGCGGGTAAGGGGCAGAGCGTCCTCCACACGCTCGAAGAAGCGCGCGCCAACTATTACGACGCCTATCTCAGCGACAAACCCGCGCCGCCGCTTGAGCCCGGGCTGCACCGCTTCGACGACTGGTCGCTCGAAGATTTGCGCGACTGCATCGACTGGACGCCGTTCTTTCGTGCGTGGGAATTGCACGGCACCTGGCCGTCGATCATGGACGACGAGGTCGTCGGCGAGACGGCGCAGGCGCTGAAGGCCGACGCCGATGCGATGCTCGACCAGTTGATCGCGGAGAAATGGCTGACCGCGCGCGGGGTCTGTGCTTTCTGGCCCTGCGCGCGCGATGGCGACGATGTGACGATCCATCTGGCGGAAGAAGAACGCCATGTGACGCTCCCCTTCCTGCGCCAGCAGATCAAGAAGAGCCGCGACCGCGCGAATATGTGCCTCGCCGACTTCATCGATCCGGCGGGCGACTGGATCGGCGGCTTTGCGGTCGGCATCCACGGCCTCGAGCCGCATTCCGAACGCTTCCGCGCCGACAAGGACGATTACTCCGACATCTTGCTCAAGGCCTTGGCGGACCGGTTTGCCGAGGCATTCGCCGAGCGGCTGCACCAGCATGTCCGCACCACCCTGTGGGGCTATGCGCCCGGCGAACAGCTGACCAACGAAGCGCTGATCAAGGAAGAATATCGCGGCATCCGCCCGGCGCCCGGCTATCCTGCCTGTCCCGATCACAGCCTGAAACCGATCCTGTTCGATCTGCTCGCGGCGGGTGAGAATGCCGGGCTGGTGCTGACCGAAAATTTTGCCATGTTGCCGACCGCGGCGGTGAGTGGCTTTTACTTCGGTCACCCCGAAAGCCAGTATTTCGGCGTGGCGCGCATCGGCAGCGACCAGCTGGAAGATTATGCGCGGCGCCGCGGTGTCGATCTGGAAACCGCGACGCGCTGGTTGCGGCCCAATCTGGATTGAACAAGTATAAGATGAAGCGTGTCCCCGCGAAGGCGGGGACCCATCTCCTGCCGGTTCCAAATAGCGCCCGCCGGTGATGGGCCCCCGCCTGCGCGGGGGAACATGACTGTAACTATTGTGGAAGATGCCGTCCGAAAGCGAGACAGGCGCGCGGTTAACCGCCTTCGCAAACGACTGACGGCGCGAAACGCGCTATAAGGCGTTCATGGTCAAAGCCCTTTTTCGTCGGCCCCTGTTGCCGCTGTTCGCCCTGCCGCTGCTTTTCGCGCCGGCGCCGCTGCCCGCGCAGACCGGCGAGGCGCCCTATAGCATCGATGGCCAGAGCTTCGGACGGCTACAGGACGCCGTAAACGCGATCGGCGAGGGCGAGGGGACGATCCGCATCGCTCCGGGCTTTCACCGCGACTGCGCCGTACAGACGGCAGGCCGCATCGCCTTTGTCGCCGCCGAACCCGGCCGGGCAATCTTCGACGGCGTCACCTGCGAGGGCAAGGCGGCGTTGGTGCTGCGCGGCGCAGGTGCGCGGATCGACGGACTGGTGTTCCAGAATATGCGCGTCCCCGACGGCAATGGCGCGGGCATCCGCCTGGAAACGAGCGATCTCGACATCGTGAACGCGATGTTCCGCAATAGCGAGCAGGGCATTTTGACTGCCGACGATCCCGACGCCACGCTGACCATCGACCGCTCGACCTTCTCACGCCTCGGTCGCTGCGATCGCGGGCTCAGCTGCGCGCACAGCGTTTATACCGGCATCTACGGCAAGGTCGTCGTCACCCGGACGCGCTTCGAAAAGGGCAGTGGCGGTCATTATCTCAAAACCCGCGCGATTACCGTCGATATCAATGACAATAGTTTCGACGACACGCAGGGAACCGGCACCAATTACATGATCGACCTCCCTTCGGGATCGGTCGGCCAGATCGCGAACAATCTGCTCATTCAGGGGCGCGACAAGGAAAATTACTCGGCGCTGATCGCGGTCGCCGCTGAGGAACGCAAGAACCCGTCGCGCGGCCTGTCGATTGTCGGCAACCGCGCCAGCCTGCCCACTGATCTGGGCCGCAAGTCCGTGTTCGTTGCCGACTGGAGCGGCGAAGCGTTGGCGATCGGGGCGAATGAATTGGGTGCAGGGCTGACGCGGTTCGAGAAACGCTGAGCCCGATCTCCAAAATCCCGTTCGTCCTGAGCTTGTCGAAGGACCGTTCTTTGTTTCGACGCTTGAAGAAAAGGACAGCCCTTCGACAAGCTCAGGGCAAACGGTTGCGGGGATAGCTCAGGCCTCGCCCCGCGTTTCGATCAACGATGCCGCGAGCGCCTCGGCAGGCGATTTGCCGCCCCACAGCACGAACTGGAACACCGGGTAAAAGCGCTCGCATTCGTCGATCGCGCTTTCGATCAGCGTTTCGGTCATGTCGAGCGACAGCGATGCGTCGCCGCCGACCAGCAGCCCGTGCCGGAACAATATCGTCCCGCTGTTCGACCACAGCTCGAAATGGCCCAGCCACAATTGCTCGTTGATCAGCGCCAGCGCCTCATGCGCCACGGCGCGCTTGTCCTCGACGACGCGGATGTCGGGAAAGGCGAGCAGCTGGATGACGCCATCGTCGGCGCGCCACACCGCGCGCAGCTCATAGGTCGTCCAGCTGCCCTGCGCGGTCGCGACGATCTCGTCTTCGCCGACCATTTCGTGCGGCCAATCATGCGCGGCGAAATAGGACGACAGCATATCCATCGGGGCTGCGTCCTGGCCGTCTTCGTCGTCGTAAATATCTTCGCTCATGGGGGCGCTTTAGCGAGGTTTGGCGGGGGTGGCGAGTCGCTATGCCCACCACTAATCGTCATCCCGGCGAAAGCCGGGATCTCGCCAGTGCGGAAAAACGCGAGGGTGAGACCCCACCCTTCGCGGGGGCGACGATTAAGCCTTCGGGGCAGCTTTCGGCTTCGCGGCAGGCTTAGCCGCCGCTTTCGGCGCAGCCGCAGGCTTTGCAGCAGCCGCTTTCGGCGCAGCCGCAGGCTTCGCTCCGCCTTCCAGCTTGTCGAGCCGTGCCTTCAGCGCTTCGGTTTCGGCGCGCGCGGTTGCGGCCATCTGCTTCACCGCTTCAAATTCTTCGCGGCTGACGAAATCCATCCGGCCGACCCATTCCTTGGCGCGTTCGCGCATTGCGGCTTCGGCCTCGCGGCCGGCGCCGGCGACAGTTCCGGCAACGCCGTTCACCATCTTGGCCAGATCGTCGAAAAAGCGGTTTTCGCTCTGCATTTTCAAATTCCTTTGTCGGACGTTCAGTCCCTTGCCGTCACCCTATCTGGGTGCTGGCGGCTGCGGGGACAAGGGTTTCAGCATCGGGATTGCGTTGATCGATCTGAAAATTCAGGATCGCCGCAAAGCTGAGCCAGACCATATAGGGTACCAGCAGCCACGCCGCCGCCTTGCGGATCGGCGCGAAAGCAAAGGCGGTGGCGATCGTCATCATCAGGATGAAGATGATCAGATAGAGCGCGCTGGTCACCTGATATTGGCCGAAAAACAGCGGTGACCAGGCGAAATTGGCGATCAGCTGAACGAAAAACAGCGTCAGCGCAAAACCCCGTCCCTTCGCGCCGCGCGCGTGCAGGATCATCGCGAGCGCCAGGCCGAGCATGATGTAGAGGATCGGCCAGACGACCCCGAACACCCAGCCCGGCGGGGTGATCGCGGGCAGGTCGAGCGACGCGAACCAGCGATTGCCATAGCCGCTGTTCGACAGCACCCCCATCAGGCTGCCGATCAGGACGATCGCGGGGACGGTCACCAGCGCCCAGCGCAGATACGACATTCGAAGCTGGCCCGGGGTAGCGATCTCGGTCATGCACATGGTCCTTTGCGCGGGAATCGGCTGCTTAAGGGTGTCGCGGCGGGCGGGGCTGGCGTCAAGCGGCAGCTTTGACCGCGGCGATCAGAAATTCGACATTACCCTCCGGCCCGGTGATCGGGCTTTCGACCGTTTCAACGACCGCCCAGCCATTCTGTTCCAGCCAATCATGCACTTGCCGGCACACCCGCGCGTGGACGGCGGCGTCGCGGATCACGCCCTTTTTGCCGACTTCGTGCCGCTCGGCCTCGAACTGCGGCTTGATCAGCGCGACCATGCGCGCCCCGGCTTTGGCAAAGTCCATCGGCACCGGCAGCACCTTCGACAGTGCGATGAAGCTGGCGTCGCAGACGATCAGGTCGACGGGTTCGGGGATGTGTGCGGCGGTCAGGATGCGCGCGCTGGTCTGTTCATGGACGATGACGCGGTCGTCCTGACGCAGCTTCCACGCCAGCTGGTTTGTCCCCGAATCGACGGCATAGACGCGCGCCGTGCCGCGGCTCAGCAACACGTCGGTGAACCCGCCGGTCGACGATCCGACATCGATCGCAACCGCGTCCGTCACGTCCCAGCCGAGGTGCGTCAGCGCATGGTCGAGCTTGACCCCGCCGCGCGACACCCACGGATGGTCGCGGCCCTTGACGCTGATGTCGGCGTCGTCGGCGACCTGTTGCCCCGCCTTGTCGATCTTGCGGTCGCCGATAAACGCCAGCCCGGCAAGGATCAGCGCCTGCGCGCGCGTCCGACTTTCGGCGAGGCCGCGATCGACGAGCAACTGATCGGCGCGGACCTTGGCCATCAGTCCAATTCCGTCATTGGGAGGAGCGAAGCAACGCGGCAATCTCCAGCTATCGTTGGCTCAAGCCAATAGCTGGAGATTGCTCCGCTTCGCTCGCAATGACGACCAAGGGCGATCACTTCGCCTTGACCTTGTCCGTCAGCATCCCGGGCGTCAGGATCTGCGGCAGGATCTCCGGCTGTGCCGCCCCCGGCGCGTACCACAGATACAGCGGCACACTGTTGCGACCATGCTCGGCAAGCGTGCGGGTGATGACGGGGTCGCCGTTGGTCCAGTCGCCAACCAGTGTGACGACGCCCGCCTTGTCGAAAGCCGTCTGTACCGCCGCGCGGTTGATCGCCCCCGCCTCATTCGCCTTGCACGATAGACACCAGTCGGCGGTGAAATAGACGAAGACGGGTTTGCCGGTGGCGCGCGCTTTGGCCAGCGCATCGGGCGAGAAGGTCGATCCGCCCGCCGTCGCCGTGCGTTCGGTATCGGCAACTTCCGCCACCGTGCCGCCAAGGCCAACAACGAAGAGCAGCCCCGCCGCGATCAGCAGCCACGACCGCCGGTCGCCGCGCTGCATCGCGCCATAATGGGTGAGCAGCACCAGCGCCATGGCGACCGCGACGATCGGCCAGATCAGCTGCGACCCGTTGCCGAGCTGCCGCCACAGAAGCCAGCCGAGCGCGATCGCGGTCAGCCCCATCGGCAGCGCCATCCATTTGCGGAACCGGTCCATCCACGGCCCCGGCTTGGGCAGCCGGTTGCGCAGCGCAGGGACAAATCCGACCGCGAGGAAGGGGAGGGCAAGGCCGAGCCCGAGGCCACCGAAAATGGGGAGCGCCGCCCAAGCGGGCAGCACCAATGTTGCACCCAGCGCCGCACCCAGCAACGGGCCGCTGCACGGTGTCGCGACAAAAGCGGCGAGCGCGCCGGTCCAGAATCCGCCCGCTGCGCCGCCCTTGTCGACCAGCGCCTGCCCGCCGCCGAATGACGGCAGCTCATAGGTACCGAGCAGGTTGAGCGTGATCGCGAGCGCGAGGATCAGCAGCGCCAGTACGCTGACCGGATGCTGCAACTGAAATGCCCAGCCGACCTGCTCGCCCGCTGCGCGGAGCGCGAGCAGCGCGGCGCCGAGCAGCAACGCGGTGACGATCGCGCCCGCGGTGTAGGCCAGTGCCTCGATCTTCGCCGACCGCGCATCGCCGCCCGAGCGCGCGAGGCTGAGCGCCTTGAGGCTGAGGATTGGGAACACGCACGGCATCAGGTTCAGGATCAGCCCGCCGAGGATCGCGCCGCCGAGTGCCGCCCAGAACAGTCCGAAATCGACGGCGTCGGTCGCTCCGGCAATCACCTCACCCGCGGCTGGCACCGCGCCGGGCTCGAACTGCACCGAAAGCCCGCGCCCGTCGCCAAGTTTGAGCAGCGCCGCGACCGGCCCGCTGGCCTCGCCCTTGGCGCGTGTCTCGACGATGATGAAATTGCCGTTGCGGCTGAATGTCTGCGGCGCGACATAATCGACCAGATTTTGCGTCTGGGCGAAAATATAGGGTGCGTCGAGCGCCGACCCGGCGGGCAGGGGAATAGCAAAGCGCACCATATCGCCGCGCCGCTCCCACGTCCCGCTGCGATCGAGCGGCTGCGGCAACAACGCGCGCCAGCCATCGAAACGCGTGCGCGACGCGGCAGGAACGGCGCCGTCACCCGCCTTCAGCGCGACCGAAACAACGGCGCGTTCGGGCACGCAAACCTTGTCGGTACAGGCGAGCCAGTTGGCGACGCCCGAAAGCGTCAAATCACTTCCCTGCGCGACACTTTCGTCCACTTCGACGTCGGCGAGCAGCGCATAGGGATGCTCGTAAACATGGTTCATCATGCCAAACAGGATCAGCGGCTCGGGGACCGGATAACGCAGCGGCGCAACCGTCACGCCCTCCGGCAAATTCCATTCGACCGACAGCCCGAACCCGGCATCGCCGCCATTGATCCAATAGCCGTGCCAGCCCGTGTCAGGCGTCATCGTCAGCGCAAGCGTGGTTGTGCCGCCGGGCGCCGGTACGGCGGATTCGGCGACCAGCTTCGGCTGGATATGCGTCGATTGCGCCCTAGCGGGGCTCAGCGCGAGCAGGGTCAACGCAAGCAGCGCGAGCACCGAGCGCCAAAGCGCTGTCACAAAAACGTCC
Organism: Alphaproteobacteria bacterium; assembly: GCA_018823905.1. Classification (GTDB taxonomy): domain Bacteria; phylum Pseudomonadota; class Alphaproteobacteria; order Sphingomonadales; family Sphingomonadaceae; genus Sphingopyxis. The sequence goes on along the minus strand of JAHJHL010000188.1, from coordinate 13,592 downwards.
TTGCCGCGATCCATGCCGGTTGTGCTGTCACCTGTCTCTCGAGGCTTGCCATATAGGCGGGTTTCGCCGAGAGGACAGCCCGCGCTGACACCCCTTCGCAACGGAGACGCCGCTCGTGACGCTGAAACATCTCAAAATCGCCTTGGCCGCCACCCTCTGCGTTGGCAGCGCCAGCACCGTGCTCGCGCAAAATTCTGCGCCGCCCGTCCCGAATGTGACCGCCGCGACGCTGCCGCCCAAACTGATCGTGATGGTCGCGGTGGACCAGCTGTCGGCCGACCTATTCGCCGAATATCGCGATAAATTCACCGGCGGCTTCGCACGGCTCGCGTCGGGTGTGGTGTTTCCGTCGGGCTATCAGGCGCAGGCCGCTACCGAAACCTGCCCCGGCCACGCCACGATCCTGACCGGCAGCCATCCGGGCCGCGCCGGGATCGTCGCCAACAATTATTTCGACCTGTCGGTCGCGCGCGACGACAAGCGCATCTATTGCGCCGAGGACGAAAACGTCCCGGGTACGGCATCGGGTGGCGGCAAATATGCGCCGTCGGTGAACCATCTCCTCGTCCCGACGCTGGGCGACATGATGAAGGCGCGCGATCCCAAGACGCAGGTCGTCTCGGTCGCGGGGAAGGACCGCGCCGCGATCATGATGGGCGGGCGGCAAGTGGACGAACTGCTGTGGCTCGCCCCGACCGGTCTCACCAGCTATCGCGGCACCACACTGTCGCCGACCGCGAAGCAGGCGGGAGCGGCGATCGCCGCCGCGATCGCGCAGCCGCGCCCGGGGCTCGCGCTGCCCGCCGATTGCGCGGCGCACGACATCGCCATTCCGGTCGGCGACAAGGGCGCCACCGTCGGCACAGGCCGCCTCGCGCGCGATGCTGGCGACTTTCGGCGCTTCATGGCCTCGCCCGAAGCCGACGGCGCGGTCCTCGCGACCGCCGCGGCGCTGCGCCAGGTGCGCAAGATGGGTGAGGGCAGCGCCACCGACCTCTTGATCGTCGGCCTGTCGGCAACCGATTATGTCGGCCATGGCGTGGGTACCGCGGGCAGCGAGATGTGTCTCCAGATGATGGGTCTCGACCGCGAACTCGGTGACTTTTTCGCGCGGCTGGATGCGACGGGTATCGACTATGTCGTTGCGCTGACCGCCGATCATGGCGGGCATGACATGCCCGAACGCAACCGCCAGAATGGCTGGCCCGCAGCGCAGCGCGTCGATCGTGCGCTCGATCCCGATGCGCTGGGCAAGGCGGTCGCCGAAAAGCTCGGCCTGCCGCAGCCCTTGCTCTATGGTGACGGTCCGTTCGGCGACATGTATCTGTCGAAGGCGCTGACCCCGGCGCAGCGCAAGGCCGCAGAGGCCGAAATTTTGGCCCGGTTGCGCGCGCATCCGCAGATCGAGGCGGTAGTGACGGCGGATGAGCTGGCGAAGCGGCCATTTTCGAAACAGGCGCCCGACACCTGGAGCCTGCACGACAAGCTGCGCGCGTCGTTCCACCCGGGCCGCTCGGGGGACTTCATCGTGGTGCTGAAGCCGCGCGTCACGCCCATTCCCGAATCGGGACTCGGCTATGTTGCGACGCATGGGTCGGTGTGGGATTATGACCGCCGCGTGCCGATGCTGTTCTGGCGCAAGGGGCTGACCGGATTCGAACAACCCAATGCGGTGATGACGGTCGACATAATGCCGACGCTGGCGTCGCTGATCGGCGTGCCAGTCGATGCGGGCAAAATCGACGGACGCTGCCTCGACCTGTTGTCGGGCGCCGACAGCAGTTGCCGTTAGGGAATAGAAAAGAAACGAAAATGACGAAGCTTTTGCGGGATTTTTCCGGCCGGTTGCTGCTGGTCGGTTGTGGCAATATGGCGGGCGCGATGCTCGATCGCTGGCTGGCGGCAGGGATCGACCGGGCGCAGGTTGCGATCGTCGATCCCTTTGCGACGCCGCGCGATGGCGTCGTTCAATACGCGTCGCTGGCGGAATGGCAGGCCGCGGGCGGCACCGCCGACTGGGTCATGCTGGGGATGAAGCCGCAGCAATTGGGTGACGTCGCCGACGTTCTGGCGCCGCTGGCAACCGGCGGCGTCCATCTGATGTCGATCTTGGCGGGCGTCTCGCTTTCCGACCTCGCAGCGCGTTTTCCGGGTGCGGGCGCGCAGGTTCGCATCCTTCCCAACCTTGCCGCGCGCATCGGCGCCGGGGTGACCGCAGTGGCGACGCTGGGTGACGCCGATGACGCGGCGATCGCGGCGCTGCTCGACCCGTTGGGGCAAACCGTGACGTTGCCCGACGATTCGACGATGGATCTGGTCACCGCCTTTACCGGCAGCGGCCCGGCCTTTGTTTTTCGCCTGATCGAATCCTACGCCGCGGCAGGCGAACGCCTTGGCCTGTCGGCCGAGGATTCGCTCGCACTGGCCACCGCAACCTTTGGCGGCGCCACCGCGCTGCTCGCCGACAGCGGCGACAAGCCCGGGGTGCTGATTGCTCAGGTTGCGAGCAAAGGCGGGACAACGCAGGCGGGGCTCGATGTGCTCGACAGCGACGGACAGCTTGCCGCCCTGCTCACCAATGTGCTCCGCGCAGCGCGTGATCGCGGCCGCGAACTGGCAGATATTGCGCGCGGCGAGGGCTAAGCCGGATCGCGCCCCAGCGCCGCAATGCGCCTGCGGTCGCGCGCCGGGACCAACGCCTCGCTAACGTGCCAGAAGCCGGTCACCGCCTGTTGCCCCGCGTGCGTATAGGCGCGGCTCATCGTGTCGCGCAGCAGCGCAAAGATCGCCGCCTCGACCGCGCGCCCGGCCTCGGTCAGGCGCAATTCCTTTTGTCGCCGGTCGCGATTGCCCGGCCGTGTCGTCAGCATATCGCGCGCTTCCAGCTCTTTCACGACCCGGCCCAGCGACTGTTTGGTGATGCCCAGCAGCGCGAGCAGGTCCGAAATCGTCAGCCCCGGCTGCCGCGCGATGAAATAGAGCGCGCGGTAATGCGCGCGGCCCAATTCCTGCTCGGCAAGCAGCGCATCGATCGACCGCCATAGCGAAGTATGCGCGAAAAACAGAAATTCGATCCCGCGGCGGACTTCGTCTTCGCGCAAGAAAAGAGCAGACGCAGCGGGGGTTTGTGAAAGATAATTTTCATCCGGCATAGTCACTATCGTTGCGCGCCGCGCCCGACTTTGGCAAGAGGCGCGCTCCATCGACCCCCTGACTATAGGTGTTTTTGCATGTCCGCTCCCGCCTTCACCCATCTGTCGCACCCCAACCGCGTGGCGGACGATGTACGCGCGGCGGCGATTGCCGATCCGGCGTTCGGGCGTGTCTTTACCGATCATATGGTGTCGATCCGCTACATTGAGGGCAAGGGCTGGCACGATGCGCAGGTGATGCCACGCGGGCCGCTGACGCTCGATCCTGCGACCGCGGTGCTCCATTATGCGCAGGAGATTTTTGAGGGACTGAAGGCGTATCGGCTCGACGACGGGTCGATGGCACTGTTCCGCGTCGAAGCCAATGCCGCGCGCTTCAACGCCAGCGCCCGCCGCATGGCGATGGCCGAAATGCCCGAGGAGATGTTCATCGCCGCGGTCAAGGAAGCCGTTGCCGCCGACGCTAGCTGGTTCCCGCCGGTCGATGGCGGCGCGCTGTACCTGCGCCCCTTCATGTTCGCGAGCGAAGTGTTCCTGGGGGTGAAGCCCGCGGCGGAATATCAGTTCCTCGTCATTACCTCGCCGGTCGGCAATTATTTCAAATCGGGCGCCCCGGCGATTTCGCTGTGGGTGTCGGAAGATTACACCCGCGCCGCGCCCGGCGGGACCGGCGCTGCCAAATGCGGCGGCAATTATGCCTCCAGCCTGATCGCGCAGCGCGAGGCCATTTCTAAGGGCCACGACCAGGTCGTATTCCTCGACGCCGCCGAACATCGCTGGATCGAAGAACTGGGCGGCATGAATATGTTCTTTGTGTTCGACGACGGCAGCATCGTCACCCCGCCGCTGACCGGCACGATCCTGCCGGGCATCACGCGCGACACGATCATCACCCTGGCGCGCGATGCCGGGCTGACGGTGCGCGAGGAGCCCTATGCGATCGATCAGTGGCAGGCCGATGCGGAGAGCGGCAAGCTGACCGAAAGCTTTGCCTGCGGCACCGCGGCGGTGGTGACCCCGGTGGGCAAGGTGACGCGCGGCGACACCAGCTTCACCATCGGCGCCGGTGGTCCGGGACAGGTGACCGGCATGCTCAAGGACAAGCTGGTCGACATCCAGCGCGGCCGCGCTGCCGATCCGCATGGCTGGGTAACGCGGCTCTAAGCGCCGCCTTGCAATAGGCGACGGCGCGTTATAGAGCGCGCCTCGCACCGGCCCGTTGGGGCGTCGCCAAGTGGTAAGGCAGCGGCTTTTGATGCCGCCATTCGCAGGTTCGAATCCTGCCGCCCCAGCCAGCCGGTGCTCGCCATCATCGCTCATGCCAAGCTGACCCTTGATTTCCGGCGTCCTTTCCGGGCACGCTGACGGCGCCAATGTCGGGTAGGGGAACGACCATCGCCGCTGAAACTGCCAGCCATGCGGCCGAGGCTGCCGCACATGGGTTCGACCTGTTGCCTATCGTGGTGCTTCTGGTCGCGGCGGTGATCGCGGTACCGTTGTTCAAGCGCCTCGGTTTGGGTTCGGTGTTGGGGTATCTGGCGGCAGGTCTGGCGATCGGGCCGTTCGGGTTTGCGCTGTTCTCCGATGCGCAGTCGATCCTCCATGTCGCTGAACTTGGCGTGGTGATGTTCCTGTTCGTCATCGGGCTGGAGATGCAGCCGTCGCGGTTGTGGGCGATGCGCGGCGAGATATTCGGGCTGGGTCTGGCGCAGGTCGGATTGTGTATCGCGCTGCTGATCTGCGTCGGGTTGGCGCTCGGTTATCCGGTGGCACCCAGTTTTGTTGCGGGTACCGGGTTCGTCCTCACATCGACCGCGATCGCGATGCAGATGCTCGAAGAACGGCGCGCGCTCGGGCAGCCGAAGGGACGGCGCATCGTTTCGATCCTGCTGCTCGAGGATCTGGCGATCGTCCCGTTGCTGGCGCTCGTCGCTTTTTTGGCGCCGGGGGGCGAGGCCGTGTCGACCGCCGATCGGATCACTGCCGTCGGTATCGGTCTGGCCGCGATTGTCGGCCTGATCGTTGCCGGACGCTATTTGCTCGATCCGATGTTCCGCCTGCTCGGGCGCGCGAAGGCGCGCGAGGTGATGACGGCGGCGGCGCTGCTCGTCGTGCTGGGCGCGGCGCTGGTGATGCAGGCGGCGGGCCTGTCGATGGCGATGGGCGCGTTCCTGGCCGGGGTACTGCTGTCCGAATCGTCGTTCCGTCATCAGCTTGAGGCCGACGTCGAGCCGTTTCGCGGCGTGTTGCTCGGGCTGTTCTTCCTTGGCGTCGGGATGGCGCTCGACCTCGATATCGTCGCCGCCAACGCTGGACTGATCGCGGTTTCAGTCGTCGCCTATATGACGCTCAAGATGAGCGGCATTTACGTGGTGGCGCGGTTGTTCAAGGCCGACCGTTCGGAGGCCATCGAGCGCGCGGTGTTGATGGCGCAGGGCGGCGAGTTCGCCTTTGTCCTTTATGCCGCGGCGACCAGCGTGGGCATCCTCAACGCCGAAAACAACGCCATCCTGACCGCGATCATCATCGTGTCGATGGCGCTGACCCCGGCGATGACGATCCTGCACGACCGCTTCATGCCGCGGGCGGGGCCATCGACCGAAGGCATTGAAGTTGCCCACAACCTGCACGCCAGCATTCTCATGATCGGCTTTGGCCGCTTTGGCCAGATCGTCAGCCAGCCGCTGTTCGCCAACCATTGCTCGATCTCGCTGATCGACACCGACACGACCGCGATCCGCGAGGCGGCCAATTTCGGGCTGAAGATCCACTATGGCGACGGCACCCGGCTCGACATCCTGCATGCGGCAGGAGCGGCCGAGGCGCGGATGATTGTCGTTGCGGTCGACGATGCCGCGACGGTCCTGAAAATCGTCGAGCTGGTAAAGGCCGAATTCCCGCATACGCCGGTGCTTGCCCGCGCCTTCGACCGCGAACATGCGGTCGAACTGCTCCACGCCGGTGCGACGTTCCAAGTGCGCGAGACGTTCGAATCGGCCCTGATGATGGCCGAGGAAGCGCTGAAAATACTGGAGGTCGATGCCGAGGCGATCGCCGATATCATGGCCGATACCCGCCAGCGCGACCGCGACCGGCTGGCCATCGAAATGGTCGAGGATGTCTATGCCAGCCGCCATCTGATCCATGGCAATATGCTGGTGGGCGCGGCGCGCGATCGCAAAGCGCCGCCAAAAACCGACTGAGCAAGCGGAGAAACCTTTATCCCCCGTCCGCCGCGCTTGGCGGCTGCAACGGGGGATGAGGTTTGGTGTCGACATAAGAACATTAGTAGAACAAAAATGGTTCGTCAACCCGATTTCCGCACTTTTTGAGGAACGGCGGTCGATTGACGTCAACGTCAGTCAGCGCCAAGGCGGGAGAGGTAGCGAAAGGGAGCGTCATGGCAGCAGAACCGAAGTTCGATCTTTCCGGGCGGGTGGCGCTGGTCACCGGCGCGTCGTCGGGGCTGGGGGCGGGTTTTGCAAAAGCGCTGGCGGCGGCGGGGGCGAAGGTCGTGCTCGGGGCGCGGCGCGTGGACAAGCTGGCCGAGCAGGTCGCGGCGATCGAAGCGGCGGGCGGCACCGCGCTTGCCGTCAGCATGGATGTCACCGACGAAGCTTCGACGATCGCCGCTTATGATGCCGCCGAGGCGGCGTTCGGGACCGTCGACACGATTGTCGCCAACGCCGGGGTGGCGACCGAGAAGATGGCGATGAGCCTGTCGGTCGACGAGGTCGATTTCCTGCTCGCCGCCAATGTCCGCGGCGTCTTCCTGACCGCGAACGAGGGCGCGAAGCGTCTCGACAAGGCGGGGGCTCGCGAGAAACAGCATGGCCGCATCGTCCTGATCGGGTCGATCACCGCCGAAAAGATTTTCCCCGCCACCTCGGTCTATGGCGCGACCAAGGCCGCCGTGCGCCATCTGGGCAAGGCGCTGGCGCGCGAATGGGCGCGGCGCGGGATTTGCGTCAATGTCATCCAGCCCGGCTATTTCGAATCCGAAATGACCGCCGAACTGTTCGGCAGCGAGACCGGCGCCGCGATGGTGAAGAGTTTTCCGCGCCAGCGGATGCGTCCGCCGACCGACCTGCACGCGCCCTTGCTGCTGCTCTGCTCCGACGCTGCGGTGGGGATCACCGGCAGCGTCTTTACCATCGACGACGGCCAGACGCTGTGAGCGAGCTGCTGGTCGAAACGCGCGGGCAGGTCGAGATCGCGACGCTCAACCGCCCCGACCGGCTCAACGCGCTGAGCGAAGGGCTGGTCGAGGAACTCAACGCCTATTTCGGCGGACTGGCCGATCGCCGGGACGTGCGCGTCGTCATCCTGCGCGGCGCGGGGCGCGGCTTTTGCGCCGGGCTCGACATTCAGGAAGACCGGTCGTCGGACGAAACACCGGTGCTGCGCACGCTGCGCACCCAGACCACCATTGGCAATATCTACCGCAAGATGCGCGCCTGCCCGCAGCCGATCATCGCGCTCGGCCATGGTGCCGCGTGCGGGGGCGGGCTGTCGCTGCTGCTCGCGTCGGACGTGCGCTACGCTACCCCCGATTTTCGCTGCAACGCCGCCTATATCCGCATCGGGCTTGGCGGCTGCGACATGGCGTCGAGTTATTTCCTGCCGCGCCTGGTCGGCGCGAGCCTTGCGGCGGAAATGATCCTGACCGGACGCTTCATCGACGCCGAGCGGGCGCTGCGCGCCGGGCTGGTCAGCGAGATTGTTGCACCTGACGAATTGCTCGATCGCGGCCTCGCGCTCGCCGACGAGATGCTCGCAACCAGCCCCTATGGCCTGCGGCTGTCGAAACAGGCGCTCAATCTCAACATCGATGCGCAGAGCCTTGATGCAGCGATGGCGATCGAGGATCGCCAGCAGGTGATCCTGTCGGCGACCGAAGATCATCGCGAGGCGCTCACTGCCTTCCTCGAAAAACGCGCGCCCGAGTATCGCGAACGATAGCCCGCACCCCGCATATTGACTCGCCGATATATTGGCATAGTAAGTGTCACTATCCCGTGGGAGAGGGGGCGATGGCAGTGCGCATGAGGACCACCAAGGTGCCGGGTCGCAAGGGCCGGTCCCGGCGTACTGCCATCCTTGCTTGCACCGCGCTGCTCGCCGCGACACCCGCGCTGGGGCAGCCGAAACCGGCGCCGCTGCGCCAGCCCAACATCGTCATCCTGCTCGCCGACGATTGGGGGTTCAGCGACGTCGGATCGTTCGGTGCCGAGTTTGCGACCCCGAACATCGACGCGCTCGCTTATGCGGGGACGCGCTTTTCCAACTTCCATGTGTCGGGATCCTGTTCGCCGACGCGGGCGATGCTCCAGACCGGAGTGATGAACCACCGCAACGGCCTCGGCAACATGCCCGAGACGATCCCCGACGAACATCGCGGCCAGCCCGGATATGACACGGTGATGAACCACCGCGTGGTGACGATCGCGCAGCTGCTCAAAGCCGCTGGCTATCGCACCTACCTGACCGGCAAATGGCATCTGGGCAGCGATCCGACGCGGCTGCCGCACGCGCGCGGTTATGACCGCGCGTACAGCCTCGCCGATGCGGGCGCCGACAATTTCGAGCAGCGCCCGATCGAGGGGATGTACGACACCGCCGCGTGGACCGAGAACGGTAAGCCTGCGACGCTGCCCAAGGATTATTATTCGTCGACCTTCGTCGTTCAACGGATGATCGACTATATCGAAGAGGGTCGCAAAAACGGTAAACCCTTCCTCGCCTCGATCAACTTTCTCGCCAATCATATCCCGGTGCAGGCGCCCGATAGCGATATCGCGCGCTATGCGGCGCTGTACAAGGATGGCTGGACCGCGCTGCGTGCCGCGCGGGCGAAGCGCGCCGCGGCGCTCGGCATCGTCCCCGTCGGCGTGCCGATCGTCACGATGCCGACCACTGCCGACTGGACCAAGCTCGACGCCGACGAACGCGCCGCCGCGGTCCGCGTCATGCAGGCCTATGCCGGGATGGCGACCGCAATGGACCGCGAGGTCGGGCGGCTGGTCGCGCATCTGAAAACGACCGGCGACTACGACAATACGATCTTTGTGTTCCTGTCGGACAATGGCGCCGAGCCGACCAATCCGTTCCACAGCCTGCGCAACCGGCTGTTCCTCGGCATGCAATATGACCTGAGCACCGCCAATATCGGGCGGCGCGGCAGTTTCAGCGCGATCGGGCCCGGCTGGGCGAGCGCGGCGGCGTCGCCGCTGTCGGGCTATAAATTCAGCGCGACCGAAGGCGGGCTGCGCGTACCGCTGATCATCGCTTGGCCAGGCAATGCTGCGTTGCGCACGGGCGGCATCAGCGACGGTCTGGCGCATGTGACCGACATTGTGCCGACGCTGACCGAACTGGCGGGCGTCCCCGGCCATGCCGGCGCGTGGCAGGGCAAGTCTGTCGAGCCGGTAACCGGGCGCAGTCTGGTGCCGGTGCTGACCGGCCAGTCGGCGAGCGTGCATGGCGACGCGCCGCTGGGATATGAACTGTCGGGCAATGCCGCGCTGTTTCGCGGCGACTACAAGCTGGTCCGCAATCTCGCGCCGACCGGCGACGGCCAATGGCGGCTTTATGACATCAAGGCCGACCCCGGCGAAACGCGTGATCTAGCCGCCGCGATGCCCGATCGCTTTGCCGCAATGCTGGCCGATTACCGCGCCTACGCGAAAGCGAACGGCGTGCTCGACATGCCCGCGGGCTACACCGCCGACGAACAGATCAACCGTTATGCGTTCGAACAGCAGGGCCGCAAACGCCTGATCCAGCTCGGCCTGTGGGTCGGCGGGTTCGTGCTGCTGCTGTCAGCTTTTGTCTGGGGCTGGCGCCGTCGGCGCCGCGCGCGCCGGATCGATCAGGCGAAAACCGATATGGTCGGTGCCTAGGCTGCGTTCCTGAAACTGCCGCGCGGCGGGGCGATAGCGCGCGCAATAATTGGTGGCGCACAGGAAACTGCCGCCCTTGATGACATTGCGCTCCGCGCCCGCCTTGCTCGTCGTCCATTCCCACACATTGCCGATCAGGTCGTGGACACCGTGGTCGTCGGCGGGAAAGCAGGCGACCGGGGCGCGGCTGGTGAAGCCATCGGTGCCAAGGTCGCGGGCGGGGAAGGCGCCCTGATAATAATTGGCCAGCGGTTTGCCCGCCGCATCGACCGGGACATGGCGGTCGGCACCGCCGGTCGCCGCCGCCAACTCCCACTGCTCTTCGCTCGGCAGCGCCTTACCCGCCCAGCGGGCGTAGGCTAGCGCGTCGTCATAGCCGATCTGGACCACCGGCTCGCGGTCGCGGCCCTTGATGTTCGATGCGGGGCCAGACGGGCTACGCCACTGTGCTCCCACGACCCAGCGCCACCAGTTGGGATTGCCGTCGGTGGGGGCGGTGAACACCGCCGAGCCGGGGATCAGCATGTCGGGCGGCGCGCCGGGCAGGGGCGGCGGATCGCGCTCGGCCAGCGTCTTGTAACCGGTCGCTTTGACGAATGTGGCAAATTCGGCGTTGGTCACCTCATGGGTGGCAATCCAGAAGCCCGCAACGCGGACGTCGCGTGCCGGACCTTCTTCGGGCAGCTGCGCGTCGGCGCCCATCGCAAAGGTCGCGCCGGGGATCCACACATAGTCCTGCTTGGGCATCGCCGGGCAGGCCGGTGCCGAAGCCTCGGCGATCGGCGCCTCGGTCGCCTTGCCGCACCCCGCCAGCGCGCCGATCAACGCGAGCGAGATCAGCGCCGCGCCGCGGTATCTCAAGCCGCCTCGCCGATCGTCGCGAGCAAGGCATCGACCATGTGCATCGTCACCGTCCCGGCTTCCTCGGCCGGCAACCCCTGATCGTGGCGCAGCGCGCGCCAGTTCTGGAACGACAGCGTTGCGCAAAGCGCCTCGACATTGATCCGGTCGGTCAACACTGCGTTGGGGAGCAAGCGCAGCAGCAACTCGCGCTCCAGCATCACCACCTTGCCATATTGGCCCATCAGGAACGGCGACTGGTACCGCTTGATATTGGCGGCGAGACGAAAGGGCAGGGTCGTTTCGAACACCCGCACGCGGCGCCGCACCATGTCGCGGACATTGGCGCGCCAATCCTGATCGGGATAGGGCGCCGCGACAATCGGCATGACGCGCTCGGTGATCGTTGCGGTGATTTCGGCGTAGAGCGCATCCATGTCGTCGAAATGCCGGAACACGGTGCGCAGACCGATGCCCGCTTCCTCGGCGACGCGCGCCGCACTCGGCGCCAGATCGCCGCCGACGATCAGCTCCATCATCGCTTCGACGATCCGCTTGTGGCTCGACCGGCCGCGTTCGCGGCGGCCGTCGACCCGCGCGGAATCGGCCTGCGTCGCCATCGATTTGCTCGCCGCCTTGGTCATGGTCCTCCGCTGGCCCAGCTTGGCGCCGGGGTCAATCGCCACGTTGCGCGCGATCTTGCGCGACTTCCGATATAATGACACATATAGTGCCATAATATAGGCCGCAAGGGTGGGGATGGTCATGAAGAAAAAATGGATCGTATTGGGCGCCGTCGCCGCGCTGGTCGCGGGGGGATATTGGGCGTTCGAAGCGAACAAATACCGCCTGCCCGGCATCCTTCAGGACTGGCGCGACCCGGTGCAGCCTAACCGGCCGGTGGTCTGGCAACAGGGACCGGCCCAGGCGCCCAAGGGCCAACGCCCGCCCAACATCATCCTGATCGTCGCCGACGATCTCGGCTACAACGACATCAGCCTGAACGGCGGCGGCGTCGGGGGCGGGATCGTCAAGACGCCGAACATCGACGCGCTAGCGCGCGAGGGGGTGAATTTCACCACCGCCTATGCCACCAACGCCACCTGCTCGCCCTCGCGCGCGGCGATGATGACTGGGCGCTATCCGACGCGCTTCGGGTTTGAATTTACCGCGGTGCCGGTCCAGTTCGCCGAAAATCTGGCGCATGGCGAAGGCGTTGGGCCGCTGAAGGCGATCTTCCATAAGGATCGGATCACCCCCGACATCCCCGATTATCCCGACATGGGCGTGCCTGCGAGCGAAGTAACGATTGCCGAGGCGGTCAAGGCGGCAGGCTACCACACGCTGCACATCGGCAAATGGCATCTGGGCGAAGCGCCCGCGTTGCGGCCACATGCGCAGGGCTTCGACGAAAGCCTTGCGGTGCTGGCGGGCGGCGCGATGTTCATGCGCGAGGATGATCCGGACGTCGTCAATGCGAAGCTGCCATGGGATTCGATCGACCGCTTCATCTGGGCCAATTTGCGTCATGCGGTGACGTTCAATGGCAGCAAGCGGTTCCATCCGCGCGGCCATATGACCGACTATTTCGCTGAGGAAGCGATCAAGGCAATCGAGGCGAACCGCAACCGGCCTTTCTTCCTGTATCTGGCGTTCAACGCGCCGCACACGCCGTTGCAGGCGACCAAGGCGGATTATGACCGGCTGCCGCAGATCAAGGATCACAAGACACGCGTCTATGGCGCGATGATCGCGCAGATGGACCGCCGCATCGGCGATGTGATGGCGACGCTGAAAGAGAAGGGGATCGACGACCATACGCTCGTCATCTTCACCAGCGACAACGGCGGTGCCTGGTACAACGGGATCGACGACCTAAACGCGCCGTTCCGCGGCTGGAAAGCGACCTTCTTCGAAGGTGGCATCCGCACGCCCTTGTTCATGCGCTGGCCGGGCGGCATCGCGCCCGGGACGCAGCGCGTCGACGTCACCGGCCACCTCGACATCTTCTCGACAATCGCAGCGGTCGCTGGAGCTGCCGTGCCGGGGGACCGGACAATCGACAGCGAGAATATCCTGGCGGGTCCTGCCAGCCGCGCGGCGATGTTCTGGCGCTCGGGCGATTACCGCGCGGTGCGCGCAGGCGACTGGAAATTGCAGGTGACCAAGCGGCCCGAAAAGGCACGGCTCTATAATCTCGCCGCTGACCCCACCGAACAAAAGGATCTCGCCGCCAGCGACCCGCAGCGTGTCGCGGCGCTGCGCGCGATGCTCGAAGCGCAAAACAAGGGCATGGCCAAACCGATCTGGCCCGGCCTGATCGAAGGACCGGTGCGCATCGACGTCCCGCTCACCGCGCCGTGGCGAGAAGGGCAGGACTATATCTATTGGAGCAACTGAGCCGGAGCCGCAGCCTTGCGGCTCTTGCTCGGTACCCGGCGATTGGGATGAATGGTGCGGTCGAGAAGACTCGAACTTCCACGGCCTTTCGGCCACAACGACCTCAACGTTGCGCGTCTACCAGTTCCGCCACGACCGCACATCATGATGGGGCCGAACGGGTCCGGCTCCGGGTAGGAGCGGGCGCCTAGCAAAGCTTTTGGGGCGATGCAAGCAAGCTTCGCTGCATTTATTTTTGCAGGTGCGAAGGCGCGGGACCGCTTGCCACCCGCGCTACGCCTTGCGTGTCATCGACCGG
>JAHJHL010000005.1 GCA_018823905.1 Alphaproteobacteria bacterium | reverse complement strand
CGCCGAACCTGACCTTCGAGAAAGATCCGATCCTCCGCGCTCAACACGACCAAACCCGCTTGCCTGCCTACCATATCTAATGCCTCCGCCTGATCGGCATCAGCCAATACAATGATGCTTACTTCAGTTCCAGGTGACTAGGCTCATCATGCCTAATCCATTTTCTTTTTCTTCTCTCGATAGCGATGATGGTAAGAAGTTTCCTATTTTGCCTTTGTAATTTTTAATATTACTTTCAATTTTTTCGTGATAAAAATTTCTATGAAGATCGATAAATTCAGACATATATAAATTTGACGCTTCGATAGCCTTTTCTTTTGACTGCCTTTCATTCCTGATTTTAACATCATTCTTAAATGAAATGAGCTGTGATCTAGCAAATAAGAGGCTAATGGCTAAAACCGATGTCGAAATAAATGCCGCAATTTCAGCGTAGGGACGAATTACATCTAATACTAACATATCTTCCCCCAGCGATATTTGAATCGGGTTTATAGTCTTGAGTTACGGAATTACGGTGACAGGTGCAACAACCCCTAATCTCAATGGTCAACTTACGTCGGGCGCGTGAGCATATGCGGCGTAAAGTTCGAGCAGCCGTTCGGGGCTGATGCCGTCCTGCTGGGCAATCGTAAGTTCGTGCGCGTCGTCATCCAGGCTGATCGCCGGCCTTTGCCGACCCAGCTGCGGATAGACCCAGCAGCCTTGATTGAGCGTTTCGGGAAAACCCTTGAGGCTGTTCGCGAACCAGCCCCACCATGGCCCCATATCGCTGTATTTGCCGTCGTCGAAACCGTCGATATAGCGGTCGAAATTTTCGCGCGAGAGGGTCGACCAGACGCCGTAGCCGAATTTTTCGGGTAACCCGTGGACGGGGATATCGAAGACGCAGCGGACGAAGAAATGCTGACCGTCGATCACGCAGAAATCTTCGGACAGGAAATCGCCGTCCAGCCGTAGCGCGCTGTTGGGTTCGAGCTGTTCGGCGTCGCCCCAATGATCGGGGGCCAGCGCGCCGATGTCGAACATGCCTTCATGCTCGACATCGCAACTCGCGCATTTCCAGTGGGCCGATTGCAGAAGCTGAAGCGCGGACGGCTTTCGCCCACCGAACAGCTTTCCGAACAAGCCCCCTCCGCTCATCAGTCGTGTTCGCGCCCGCCGGAGCCGAGATAGAGTTCGCGGCCCGATTCCTCATAGACTTCGCTCATTTGCGCCATGCCTTTTTCGGCTTCCTCGACGGCGATGAAGCCTTCGGCATCCTGATTTTGCAGGCGGGCGAACTCGCGCACCTCCTGCGAAATCTTCATCGAGCAGAATTTCGGGCCGCACATGCTGCAGAAATGCGCGGTCTTGGCGCCTTCCGCGGGCAAGGTCTGGTCGTGGTACTGCTCGGCGGTGTCGGGGTCGAGCGACAGGTTGAACTGGTCGCGCCAGCGGAATTCGAAGCGCGCTTTCGATAGCGCGTCGTCGCGGACCTGTGCAGCGGGGTGGCCCTTGGCGAGGTCGGCGGCGTGGGCGGCGAGCTTGTAGGTGACGACGCCGACCTTCACATCGTCGCGGTCGGGCAGGCCCAGATGCTCCTTGGGCGTGACGTAGCAAAGCATCGCAGTGCCGTACCAGCCGATCTGCGCGGCGCCGATGCCGCTGGTGATATGGTCATAGCCCGGCGCGATGTCGGTGGTGAGCGGCCCCAATGTGTAGAAGGGCGCCTCGCCGCACGCCTCCAGCTGCTTTTCCATATTCTCCTTGATCTTGTGCATCGGGACGTGGCCCGGGCCTTCGATCATCACCTGC
The DNA here is from genome assembly GCA_018823905.1 of Alphaproteobacteria bacterium. GTDB lineage: Bacteria > Pseudomonadota > Alphaproteobacteria > Sphingomonadales > Sphingomonadaceae > Sphingopyxis. Next base: position 596 of record JAHJHL010000005.1, on the reverse strand, counting down.
ACATCCTGCGCCCAGGCGCGCTTGGTGAGCTCGCCCAGCGTGTAGAGCTCGGCGAACTGCGCCTCGTCATTCGCGTCATAGATGCTGCCGGGGCGGAGGCCGTCGCCGAGGCTGTAGGCGACGTCATAGGCCTTCATGATCTCGGTAATCTCGTCGAAGCGTTCGTAGAGGAAGCTTTCCTTGTGATGCGCGAGGCACCATTTCGCCATGATGCTGCCGCCGCGCGACACGATGCCGGTCATGCGCTTGGCCGCGAGGGGCACGTAGGGCAGGCGGACCCCGGCGTGGATGGTGAAATAGTCGACGCCTTGCTCCGCCTGTTCGATCAGCGTGTCGGCAAAGATTTCCCAGGTCAGGTCTTCGGCGACGCCGCCGACCTTTTCCAGCGCCTGATAGATCGGCACGGTGCCGATGGGCACGGGTGAGTTGCGGAGAATCCATTCGCGCGTGTCGTGGATGTTGCGGCCGGTCGACAGGTCCATGACGGTGTCGGCGCCCCAGCGGATCGACCAGACCATCTTGTCGACCTCGGCCGCGACGTCGCTGGCGACCGCGCTGTTGCCAATATTGGCGTTGATCTTGACCAGGAAATTGCG
>JAHJHL010000187.1 GCA_018823905.1 Alphaproteobacteria bacterium | reverse complement strand
TCCGAACTCGTCTCCCGGATCGAAGCCGCCATGTGTCAGTGCATGATCGCTCCGCCATCGACGAACAGCGTCTGCCCGGTGATAAATCTGCTCTCTTCGGAACTGAGGAAAACCGCGGCATCCGCGACGCTTTCCGGCCCCTGATCCTGCTTGACCGCACGCATCCCCATCAGGAATGCCTTGGCTCCCGCCACCGCCTCGGGCGGCTGCTCTTCCAGCGAAGGTCCATCGACCAAGCCGAGCGCGATCGTGTTGGCAGTGATGCCGCTCGGCCCCAGTTCGCGCGCCAGTGTGTAGGCGAAGGCCACGAGCCCGGCCTTGGACGCAGCATAAGGTGCGATAGGGGCCCCGAAGAACGCGGTGCTGGACCCGATATTGATAATCCGCCCGTAACCCTGCGCTTCCATCACCGGCACGATCGCCCGCGCCATCTGATAAGCGCCGCGCAAGTTCACCCGCAGGATCGCGTCCCATGCGTCGAGGTCGATGTCGCGGAACGACATGGTGGTCAGCGGCTGCAGGATCGCCGCGTTGTTGACGAGGATGTCGATCCGCCCGAACCGCTCCATCGCTGTGTTCACCAGCCGGGCGATATCCTCGTCATTGGTGACGTCGCCGCCCACAACGCTCGCCTTGCCATCGTCGCTGACGCTGTCCTGCGCGGACAGGTCGAACGCGAACGTCGCGGCGCCCTCGGCGCGGAACCGCTCGGCGATTGCGGCGCCTACGCCGCGCGCGCCGCCGGTCACGATCGCGACCCGGCCGGAAAGGCGGCCGCTCACTGCACGCTCTCCGCAAAGTCCAGGCTCTCACCCATCGACCAGCGATGGAGGAAGCCGAAGCGGGCATCGTCGTTGTCCTTGAGTGAGTTCAGGAAATCGATGTTGCCACGGCGTGCGGCGGGATCGGTCTCCTCGTTGCGCTGCTTGTTCTCGACCGAGATCTTCTGGATGTATTCCCAGTTGGTGATGCGGCGCTGGCGGTCGTAGAGGTCCAGCAGCGCGTCCTTGCCCGGATCGGCCCAGACCTGCTTGAACTTGCCCGCGAAGTTCAAGGCATCGTGGATGCCCGAATTCAGCCCCTGCCCGCCCATGGGATTGTTGACGTGCGCGGCATCGCCCACCAGCAGGACCCGACCTTGCCGATAGGTTTTCGCCACGCGCTGGTGGACGTTGTAGATCGACCAGTTCGCCACCGGGAACTCGGACTTTTCCGGCCGCAGCCGCCGCAGGTTTTCCTGCAGCGCCTCGGGCGAGGCAGCCTCGGCCACGTCCATGCCTTCGGGCACGCTGGAGACCACGCGGAACAGCCAGTCGTCCGGACCGGGACCATAGGGGATGCGCACCACCAGCTGCCATTTCGGGCCATCGGCGATGAAATTGACGCGGCCGTAGAGGTCGGAAAAATCCTCCTTGGTGTGGATCAGCAGGAACCGTTCGGGCCAGGTGTAGCCTTCGAACTCGATGTTCTGGCTGATGCGCACCGCACTGCCGGCGCCATCGCAGCCGATCACCCAGGGCGCTGCGATGCTGACGGGGCCGTTCGGCGTATCGGCATGAACCACCGCGCTTTCGCCGGTCTGCTCGACACTGGTGACGCGGTGCGAGAAGAGCACCTCGCAGTCGCGCTGGCTCAGCATTTCGTAGGCCTGCGCTGTGAACCACTGCTGCCCCACAAGCATGTCGTAGGGGTTACGGAAACGGCGGGACAGGACCTGCATGTCCAGTTCCACGTTCATGCCCAGGCCCCGGTCCGAAAAGCGCATCTCGCGTTCCAGCGAGGCGACCGGCAGCAGGCGGTCGAGCAGCCCGACATCCTCGAGCATGTCGCCACTCGCGCAAGGCAAGGTCGAAGTCGCGCTCGGCGACAGATAGGGGCAAAATCCGTGCGATGATGGGTTCTCCTCTCCATGTACCTCCGAGAACATTTTCAACGCCTCGGTTGCCCTTTGGGTAAACCCGCGCCGCGCTCCAAGTCAACGCAAAAATGGACCGTACAGTATCGTTGGCTCTGTTG
>JAHJHL010000004.1 GCA_018823905.1 Alphaproteobacteria bacterium | reverse complement strand
GCCGACATCATCGCCTTCATCGCGGCGCACAACGAAAACCCCAAACCTTACAAATGGGTCAAATCCGCAGATGAAATCCTCGCTTCCGTCAAACGCTTCTGCCAGAAAACAATGAACCGAACTTCGGATTCAGGTGACTAGAGAGCATCTTGCCTGTCCTAAATATGCTAGAAATAATATCCGCATACTTCGTATCAGGTGTTGCTGATGAAAAAACTGGGTTCCAAATCATTGGAAGATCGTATCGAGGAACAGTAAATGATTTATATTCTGCTATATCACTCTTAAGAGGGCATGATTCGGTTCAACCTTACTGGTACAATATTGTTGAACTGCACGGAGTTTGGGAAGCTAGGTTTCAGCGAGAAGGATTAAAATCTGAGGCTGAAAATCTGCAGGAAAAACTTCGCTCACTACCGGAGCGGTCAATTTCAGCTATCGGCTGTGATTAGAATTGTCGTACCCAAAGTGACATGTCAGCAATCAAAAATATTCTATTATCGGGCAGCAGAAGTTATATCCACTCCCGCCGCACCATCGCTGACAATTCGGCGGAAGTGTCGGCCCTGACCACGTGATAGCCAATGCGCGCCGGGGCGTGGCGCATTTCCCAGCCGCGCACAGCAAGCCAATCGTCCCCACGCTACACTCCCACCCATGCGCGCCCGAAACCCCCTCTACGTCATGGCCAAGCCGCCGCCGGAAGTGCAGGCGCAGATCGCCGCACTCCCCAGCAACGATCTTTCGCGCGGGCCGCACCTGCTCCTGTCACGCTCATCTCGCTCTACGACCTGCACTATGCGCCGCCCGAGTGGCTGCCCGCGACCATTGTCGCGCTGGAGCCTTGCCCCTACTCCACCACCATCAGCTGCGACGGAAACGGCACCGCCAGCGCCGCGGCCGCGTCGGCATCGCCGTCCAGCCAGGTCGCATAATCTTCCTCCGCCAAAATCACCGGCATCGCCTTGGGGTGCAGCGGCGCGACCAGGGGGTTGGGGGCGCAGGTCAGGAACGCATAGGCATCGCCGACCGCAGTCGGGCGCCACAGCCCGGCGAACGCCGCGACCTCGCGGTCGGCGACGCGGAACCAATGCTCGTCCTTCGTCCCCTTGCCGTCCGGCCCCAGCTTGGGTTCGGCAAAGCGGCTGAACGGCACCAGGCACCGCTGCGCCGGGCGTTTCAGCATATTGGCCCAGAACGGGCTGGCCAGGTTGCGGACGTTGGTGACATATTTGGTCACCGTCGTCCCCGGCCGCTTGCCGGGCAGGGCCAGCGGCACCCCCCACGCCATCGCGCCCGCGACGCGCGCGCCATCGACCGTCCGCACGACCTCGCCCATCCGCCGCGGCCACACATCGATCCGCGTGTCCGAAAAGGGCGCGTCATACGGCAGCGCGCCGATATATTCGCGCCACGTCGGAATCGCCTCGGGGTGATTCTGATAATGGTTGCACATGGTGGCGGCATCATGCCCGAAACCGGCGCATAGCCAAACCCCCCGCCCCCGGCATAGCCGCCGCACAAGGCGTGATCGCCGTTTTCCATCAAATCACCATGTCGTTGAAAACGACGGCCCGGTTTTCAAATGGTCGCCCGATTTTCCGGGGTCGATAGAGTGTCAAGTTCGACAACTTCCGCGCCGCGTCCACGGCGGCGGGCCGTTCAGCTCGCCAGCGCCATCCGGTCGCGGCCGCCGTCCTTCGCCGCATACAGCGCGGCGTCGGCGCGCGACAACAGGCTGTCCAGCCCTTCGCCCGGCTGCGCCGCGGCGACCCCGAAACTGCACGTCATCCGTTTCAGCCCCGCGGCGGCGGGGACCGGCATATGCGCCAGTTCGGCGGCGATCCGCGCCACCAGCGCGGCGGGGTCGGTCGCGGCGGGGACCAGCAGGGCAAACTCCTCGCCGCCGATCCGCGCGACGATGCTGCCCGCGGGCGCCGCCTTTGCCAGCACCCCGGCGGCATGGACCAGCGCCAGGTCGCCCGCGGCATGCCCCATGCTGTCGTTGATCCGTTTGAAATGGTCGATGTCGGCGACCAGCAGTTGCAGCGGCTCGCCCGTCGTCAGCCGCGCCCTCGCTGCCTCGACAAAGGCGCGGCGGTTGTCCAGCCCGGTCAGCGCGTCGCGCCGCGCCAGCGTGTCGAGCGCGGCATTCGCCTTGTGCAACCGCCAGCTCAGCCAGGCAATCCAGCCATAGGCGGGGGGCGCGACCAGCAGCGGCACGATCGCCGCGGCCCACATCGCACCGCCATATTCCAGGTCGCCGAAGCTGACAAAACTCAGGTGGGTGAACAGCATCGATGCCGCGACCGACAGCCCTACGACGACGATCCCGCCCAGGATCAGGCGCGTGGCGGCGCTTTTGCGGGAGTCGGCCATGGTCCCGCTATAACGGCGCCGGGTAAATTTATCTTAAGCAAAATCGATCGTGCGGGCCGTAACGCCCGCCCCGTCGCTCGCGCCGCCGCGGAACCAAGCTCTCCACCGGGGGTCTATCTATCAGAGGGGTAAAACATACGACCCCGCGTGCCCGGCGCGCGACCCCATTGGAGAGACTTCGATGAAAAAGATGATGATGATCCCCCTCGCCGCCGCCACCGCGCTGGTCGCGGGCTGCGCCTCGACCGGCGGTTATGGCGGCATTGGCGCCGGTGCCGGTTATGACGATGGCGGCTATGGCTATTACGACCGCGACACCTACACCCGGTACGGCAATTATGATTACAACCGCCCCGACCCGCGTCACGGCGGCTATTATGCCGACAATTATTACCGCACCGACCGCCGGTATCGCGAGCGCCGCCTGTCGAACAACGACCGCGTCTATCGCGGCCGCGACGGCAAATTTTACTGCCGCCGCAACGACGGGTCGACCGGGCTGATCGTCGGCGGCATCGCTGGCGGCGTGGCGGGTAACGTCATTGCCCCGGGCGGCTCGGAAACGCTGGGCACCATCCTCGGCGCGATCGGCGGCGCGGTTGCGGGCCGGGCGATCGAACGCAGCGGCAACAACAACGACGTGCGCTGCCGCTAAGACGAACGACGCGCGCCGCTACCCCGCGATTTCGGCGGTGGCGGCGCGCTCGATCGCGGGACGCCAGCTCGGCTGGACGGGCAGCAGGAAAATCTCGGCCAGCGTGCGCTCGATTTCATCGGCGGTCAGATAGCGCCGGTCGGTTCGCCCGTCGGCCAGCCGCACCGTCAGCCGGTTGTCGCGCAGGCCGTAACGCGCCTCATTGGTCGTTCGCGCCGCTATCAGCTGGTGGCGGAAATGCGACTCCGGGTGCGTCGAGGTGTACCAATTGCCGACGATGCAATCGACCGGCGGCGCCGCCGCATCGTCGAGCCGGTACAGCGGTTTCCACTCGTCGCCGATCTGCGCCTCGACGTCCCATCCGGCCCCGCCGCGCCGCACGCGATAGCTTTCGTGCCGCGTCGGCTGCGTCTCCTCGCTGTCCATCGCCAGCGGTTGCGGCGGCACCGCGGCGCCGAACCCGACATCGGCGAGCCACGGCCGCCCGTCCAGCGTCACCAGCACCACCTGGTGCGTGCGCGGGGTCGCGGGAGCGTCGTCGGGCAGCATCCAGCGCACCCGGCCCAGCATCGCCTCGGCCTCAAACCCGATCGCCTTCAGCACGCGCAGGAACAGGCTGTTCTGTTCGAAACAATAACCGCCGCGCCGCCGGTCGATCAGCTTCACCGCGACCGCCTCAGCGCCGATGTCGATGCCCACCCCGGTCAAAGCGTCGATCGCCTCGAACGGGATCGCCGCGATATGCGCCGCCTGCAACGCGGTGAGCACTTCGGCGGTGGGCGCCACCGGCCCGGCATAGCCGATCCGCGCCAGATAGCGCGTCAGCAGCGGAGCGCGATAGGACGGCGCGGGGTCGCCGTCGTCGGCGGGGGAAGCGGGGGCAGCGGGATAGTGCAACATCGGCAAGGGACTCCGTTCGCGAATCAACTGCCGACCTTTATGAAAGCTCAAGCGCGGTTGAGATCAAGCGCCAATCGCGCGCGCCACCACCGCCGCCTAATTTTCCAGGCTATGCTCGAGCGTGATTTCACAATCGAGCAGCTTCGACACCGGGCAGGTCATCTCGGCTTCCTTGGCGATCTTCGCAAATTCCTCGGCGTCGATCCCCGGCACCTTGGCGACCAGCGTCAGCGCTGATTGGCTGATCTCGAACCCGCCCTCGACCTGATCGAGCGTCACTGCCGCGCTGGTTTCGAGCGTCTCGCCGCTATAGCCCGCGCGCGCCAGCCCGAACGACAGCGCCATCGTGAAGCACGCCGCATGCGCCGCGGCGATCAGCTCCTCGGGGTTCGTCCCCGGCAAACCCTCGAACCGCGTCCCGAACCCATAGGGCTGCTTGTCGAGCACCCCCGATTTTGTCGTGATCGACCCCTTGCCCTCCTTGCCGAAACCTTCGTAGCGGGCCGATGCGCGATTGACGGTCATGCTTGTCTCCTTGGCTTGCACTGAAGGGATCGGACGGTGGGGCGTCAGCGCGCCACCCCCGCCTTGTCGAGTTCGGCGCCGAGCCGCCCGGTCAGCCACATCCCCCACATCTTGAAATCGGCCGCCAGGCTCCACAGCGGGTAGGTAAAGGTCGCGGGCCGGTTCTTTTCGACCCCGAAATGCGCCGCCCACGCAAAGGCATAGCCCGCCAGCGGCAGCGCGATCAGCCACCCCCACTGCCCGCTCGCCACCGCCCCGATCGCGATCAGCACGACCAGACTGGTTCCCACATAGTGCAGCGCCCGCGTCGACGCCTTGCTATGCTCGCGCAGGTAAAAGGGCCAGAATTCGGTGAAGCTGGTATAGAGTCGCGCCATCGCCACAGGATGCGGCGACGCGCGGGCGCGGTCAACCTCCGCACAAGCCGCTATCCGCGCTTCAGCCGCACCAGCGCGCTGTCGAGCGCCTGCAAAAATTGCGAGCGGTCGGCCTTGGTGAACGGCGGCGGGCCGCCGATCTGGTCACCCCCGGCGCGCAGATCGGCCATGATCGCGCGCGTCGCGATCGCGGGGCCGATAGACGCCATGGTGAACGGCTTGCCATTGGGGCCAAGCACGCTCGCCCCCGCCTTCAGCGCGCGGTCGGCGAGCAATATGTCGGCGGTGACCACGACGCTCTGCGCATCCGCCGCTTCGGCGATCCAGTCGTCGGCGGCGTCGAAACCGTCCGACACTACCACCCGTTCGATCAGCGGATGCTCGGGAACGCGCAACCGGCTGTTGCTGACTACCTTCACCGCGACCTCGTGCCGCCACGCGACGCGGTAAATCTCGTCCTTGACCGGACAGGCGTCGGCATCGACCAATATCGTTGGGGCAGGCATAGCGGCGGCGGAATTACTTCTTCATATTGTCAAGACCAGCGACCACCCCGACCTTGGTCGACGGATTGCTGGCGTTCGGCTTCTTGGGCTTTTCGGCCTTGGGCTTGCGGACTTCGCGGCTCGTCTTCTTCTGGCCTTTGGCCATGGTCAATACCTTGAAAAGGGGCGGACGCCTGTGCCCGTCGCGGGGCAGCCTAGGCGCTTTGCCGCCGCAAGTCGCCCCTTATCCCGCGAGCCCGTCCCATATCAGCTTCGCGCCGAGCAGCACCATCAGCAGGTAAATCAGGACATAAAAACGCGCGCCATCGATCCGTTTCAGCCAGCGCACGGTCAGCAAGGTCGAGACGATCGCGAGCGGCATCAGCAGCGCGGCGGCGACCAGCACCTCGCGTGGAAAGGCGCCGAGCGCAATATAGGCGGGCACCTTGATCCAGTTGATCGCCGCGAACAGCACCGAACTGGTGCCGACGAACACCAGATGCGGCAGGCGCCGCGGGGTCACCCACATCTGGAACGGCGGCCCACCAGCGTGGGCAATCTGGCTGGTAAAGCCCGTCGCGACCCCGAACAGGCTGCCGACCCAGCCCGGTGACGTCGATGCCGCCACCACCCGCCCGCCGCGCTCGACCCACAGCCGGTACACGCCGAACGCCAATGTGATCGCGCCCAGCGCCGCCATCAGCTTCGCCTCGTCGACCTGCTCGGCGAAGAAATAACCCGCGGCGATGCCGACCGCGGCGCCGGGCAGCATCCAGCCGATGATCCACCCGTCCCATGTCTTGCGGAACGACCACACGCTGACGACGTCCTGCACGATCAGGATCGGCAGCAGCAGCGCCGCGGCGAGCGTCGGCGGCAGCACCAGCGCGACGATCGGCGTCGCCAGCGCGCCGACCCCCGACAATCCGCCCTTCGCCAGCCCGAGCAGGATCACCGCCAGCGCCAGCACGGCAAGCGTCAGCGGGTCGCTCAGCAAACTCATGCGCTGGCAGCGTCCGGATTTTCAGGCAACGCCCAATCGATCGCCCCGCGCCCCTGCGCCGCCAGAAAATCATTCGCCTGGCTGAACGGCCGCGACCCGAAAAACCCGTTATGCGCCGACAGCGGCGAAGGATGCGGCGCGCGCAGGATCAGATGCGGACTGCCTGCGCTCAGCCCCGCGACATTCGCCGCCTTCTTCTGCGCATGGCTGCCCCACAGGATGAACACCTTCGGCGCCGGATCGGCGGCGACCGCGGCGACCACCGCATCGGTGAATTGTTCCCACCCGCGCTTTTGGTGCGACGCCGCCTGCCCCGCCTCGACCGTCAGGCAATTGTTGAGCAGCAGCACGCCCTGCTCGGCCCAATGCTTGAGGTGACCGTGCGACGCGCGGGGAATGCCCAGGTCGCTCTGCATTTCCTTGTAGATATTGACCAGGCTCGGCGGCACCCGCACCCCCGGCTGAACTGAAAAGCACAGACCATGCGCCTGCCCCGGCCCGTGGTACGGATCCTGCCCCAAGATGACGACACGCACATCCTGCGGCGGCGTCGCATCGAGCGCCGCAAACCAGTCGCGCGGGCGCGGATAGATAGTCTTGCCCGTGTCGCGCTCGCTGGCAAGAAACGCTTTCAGCGCCGCCATATAAGGCTGCGCAAACTCACCGCCTATCGCTGCGAGCCAGTCGGGATGCAGTTTGACCTCGGCCATGTCGGCGCTTGAACAGAGGGGCGCGGAATTGTCCAGCCCGTTGGTCGTCGTAACCGATTGCTGCTGTTGGTCCTCCCTGTCGCGGAGCGATGGGGAGGTGGCAGCGCGAAGCGCTGACGGAGGGGCGATTGCGCTGACGTTGCTGCCCCTCCACCATTCGCTTCGCGAACGGTCCCCCTCCCCATGCCTACGGCACAGGGAGGATTTAGAAAGCAAACAGCCAGATGAAGACGATATTCACCGCGAGCAAAGGCAGCGCAGTGCCGACCTG
>JAHJHL010000186.1 GCA_018823905.1 Alphaproteobacteria bacterium | reverse complement strand
CGTGACCACCGCGCCCGCTTCGGCCTCCTTCAGGATGCCGATAATCTGTTCTTCCGAAAACTGCTTCCGCTTCATCTGTCCGTCCCTTCTTCAGGTCGGACTCTAGCTTCAACTGGTGGAGAAAATGGGGGTCAGGTCAGATCCAGCGCGCGTCGACCAAGTGGAGCTTCTCATGCGCGGGCATAGGGGACAGCTTAGGCATCTCGCCGCAGAGCATATAGACTTTGCAGATTTTCCCGTGGCAGTAGCCGATCAGTCCGAAGACTACTTTGTGCCCCCTCCGCTCGTAAAACGCGATGCGGCCTCAGTGTCTGACGAAATCGGCACAACATCGCCAACGCAAGAAATTAAGCTGGACGAGATTCTTATTTCGGATGAAAATTTCATCTTTTTAGGATCTCGGCACAGCGGAAAATCAAGCCTGTGTCATCATATGATCACTCAGATAGCAAATGGATGCTCTAATAATCCATCAATACCAGTCTATATTGACTCACGTAGCTATAAGCTGAACTCATATTCTATAAAGCGGTCAGTGACAAACTTCTATGGAAACCTTCCTAGCGGATTTTCGTTGGATCAAGCTCTTGAAAACGGGTACTTCGTATTTCTTGTAGATAACTTTTCAGACAAGGATGAAGATTTCCTTGTCGCTTTCTCTAGGCATGTAGAAGAATTTTCAAATAACAGGTGGATATGTTTTGGTACTCCAGAGTCTGGCGGGGTATCAAAGGATCGAGTTTTCACTGAGCACCTACCTAACTTTACAAAGGTTCACATAAAAGATTTATCCAGACGCTCCATACGCCAGCTGTCAAATCGATGGTCAAAGGAGGGGACGGGAGAGGCTAAACAAATGTTTGAGGCCGTGATGAACCAATTGGTTCGAGACGGACTTCCTAGAACACCTTACATGGTCTCTCTTCTACTATGGTCCATCAATAAAAAGCGAAATCTCGAGAAAATAAATGAAGCAACCCTTCTTAATAATATATCCGACCATCTACTAGGAAAAGCAGATTTCAAACTAGCAAAAAGAGGTATACTTAATCCTGTTGGAAAAGAAATAACCTTACAAAACTTAGCAATTTTTCTACAGAAAAATAATGGATACTGCACAGAAAATGAAGCTACAGCATTCCTTATTGAATTTTTCAACCGTAAAAAACTAGGATACACGGCAACCGATGTTCTACAAAAGCTCGTAGAATGCGGAATATTAAAAATAAATCAAGAAACTGTGTCGTTCAAGTACGACTGCTTCCAGGAATATTTCATGGCGCGAGCAATTGGCGCTAATCGGAGCCTATTTGACCATTACCTAGAAGAAATAAACTTTCTCGACGTGCCTCGTGAGCTCGAATTGCTGGCCGGACTTCGTCAAGAAAATTCCGATATGATTGGCGCCATTTCTGCTGTGCTCGACACCCGAAGCCCAACTAGATTTAACGACTGCGACATTAAGAAATTTGATCAGACCGCGTCGAAGGAACTAGAGGTTGGTACCACCCGGTCACGCCTAAACAAGATCAAGCGCACTCGCCTAACTGACGATCAAGTCGATGAAATGATGGACGAAGCTGACCGTCGGGCAATGGCGCGCGGAGAACCATCGCTGACCGAAAGTATTGAAAATGCGGATGGGGACATCGTCAGGGCGACTAGAGACCGAGCGCAACAAGCAATAAGCGCCGACAAAGCAAAACCTACAGATCCGCTGCGGCCGAGCACGCATATGGCATCCATTGAACTCTTAGCAAAAATTATCAAAAATTCTGATTTCACAGACTATGAAATAAAAGGACCAGCCACCAAAACCGTTCTAGAAAGTTGGGCAAAAATATACTTGGTACTTATGGAAGAGATGATGGAAATCTTATCTGCCATAAGCGGCAGCACAGCAGAGAAAATTTCAGATGAGGAAATGGAATTCATAAATTACATAATGTCTAAATTGATGTTCAATATGACAGGATCAGTTGTTATTGATCAAATATCATCGCCTTCAATGTCGGAAACATTGCATGAGATTATTCGGGAAGGAAATCTTTCGACCGCAGAATATATCATGATACTTTATATACTAGAGGATACGAATGATCCCCAATGGAAGAATCTTTGGTGTGAAGTGATCAGAGATAAAAAAAGAAGCGGCTTCGTTTTGGAATGTTTTATTGAGCGCCTTTGGTATCTAGCCCACACAAAAGCCCTGGACGATGATCAATCGAAGAGGCTTATCACCGTTGTCGAAGAAATAGAAACCCGCTTGGGTTGGAGCAGTGCAAAGAAGGGTGAGGTTCTTCAGAACATTAAAAACGCGACAGCCTTGGCCGCTCTCAAGAATAATTGAAGCTTTTAGAGCACTTTGGACAATCGTCAGGGTGCCTTTCTAAGACGGTAAACGAGGCTTGCGGCAAGTGCCGATTTTAGCTTCGCAATTAGAACTTTCGTGATTCCCCCACTCATCGCCCACGCAGACATCAACCCCGCCGGAACAGCAGAATCAGATTGTTTGCGGGCATTTCCCGAACGTCTTCTAGCCCAAACCCTTTGGTTTCAGCCAGATCCGTAACCTCCTCCAGCCAACGCACGCCCCATTCCGCATTCCGCGCCCTCAAGCTCTCGTCAAAGGCCAGATTGCTGGGTGCGGTTGGGTGATCCTTGCGGAAGTAAGGTCCGTAAAGGATTAGCGGAGCTCCCTTCTGGAGAAGCTTTGCGCTTCCATCAAAAAGCCCGACAGTGGCGGCCCATTCACTAATATGCACCATGTTGATGCACAGCATCGCATCGGCATGCGCGATTGGCCAGTCGCGGGTCGAGGCATCGAGCGCGACCGGCGGCGCGATATTGGCCAGCCCCGCCTCGGCGCACCATGCCGCGATCGACACCAGCCCCGCAGGATCGGGGTCGCTTGGTTGCCAGCCCAGCGCGGGCAAGGCCCGTGCGAAATGGACGACATGCTCGCCCGATCCGCTTGCGATCTCGAGCACGGTGCCACTCGCTGGCAGCCATTCGGCGAGCCCCGCGGCGATTGCATCGCGGTTGCGCAGCGTCGCGGGCGCGTGGCGCTTGTCGTCACTGCCGCCGTCGCTGGGCATCCATGGCGGCGACGATGCCATCAGGCCTTGGCCTGCGCCCGTGCGCGGCGGTCGCGGACGATCAGCCACGCGAGCAGCCCCACCGGGCCCACCATCAACGTCAGGAACAGGAACGGGAATTGCACGATCCGGCTGAACCCCTTTTGATCGGCGTCGCGCGCGATCCACATCCCGGTGAACAGGTCGAACGCCAGATAATGTGTCCACCCCAAGGTCGTGCCGCCGGGGCTGTCGAACAGCTTCATGACCCCCGCCAGCGTCGTGAAATCGCCGCCGCCGGGACCGCCGGGATTGAGGGCACCCGTCAGGAAACCGCCGATCATAACGGTGTAGGCAAGGCACAGCAGGAATACCCCGGCGTAGAGGATGACGGCCAGGATTTTCGGACCGCGCGGCAGAAACGCCAGCGCGATCCAGCTGGCGAACGCCCAATAATTGACCAGCAGAAAGATCGTTTCCCAGCTCATAAGCGTGCCTCCCCCTTATTTCGTTATCGTGGCGGGCCGGACATCAGCCCTGCCAGGCCAGCACCGGTTTGCGCGCCGCCGCGGTCTCGTCAAGCCGCGCGCGCGGGGCGAAATGCGGGGCGGTTTTCAGCGCCGGGTCGCCATTGCGTGCGCGCATTGCGACGCTGCGCAGCGCGCCGATGAACTGGTCGAGCGCCGCCTTGCTCTCGGTCTCGGTCGGCTCGACGAGCATCGCGCCGTGGACGACAAGCGGGAAATAGACCGTCATCGGATGATAGCCCTCGTCGATCAGGCCCTTGGCGATGTCGAGGGTCGAGAAGCCTTCGGCGAGGCCTTTGTCGCTGAACAGCGCCTCATGCATGCACGGCCCCGACGCGGCGAACGGCGCGTCGAGCACGCCCTCCAAGCTGCGCAGGACATAGTTCGCATTGAGCACCGCATCCTCGGCGACTTGCTTCAGCCCGTCGGCACCGTGGCTGAGGATATAGGCCAGCGCGCGGGTGAACATGCCCATCTGGCCGTGAAAGGCGGTCATGCGGCCAAAGGTCTGCGGATGATCCTCGCCCGCGCTTTCCTCTTCGATCAGGCGGAAACCCCCGGCGTGTTTCGTGACGAAGGGCAAAGGCGCAAAAGGCGCCAGCGCTTCAGACAGCACCACCGGCCCCGAGCCTGGGCCGCCGCCGCCATGCGGGGTCGAGAAGGTCTTGTGCAGATTGATGTGCATCGCATCGACGCCGAGGTCGCCGGGGCGCACCCGGCCGACGATCGCGTTGAAATTGGCGCCGTCGCAATAGACATAGCCGCCCGCGGCGTGGACCGCGTCCGAAATCGCCTTCATGTCGCGCTCGAACAGCCCGCAGGTGTTCGGGTTGGTGATCATCACCCCCGCCACGTCGGGCCCGAGCCGCGCCTTGAGCGCTTCGAGGTTGACGCGGCCTGCCTCGGTCGCCGGAATATCCTCGACGGTGAAGCCCGCGAAAGCCGCGGTCGCGGGGTTGGTGCCATGCGCGCTTTCGGGAACCAGGATCACCCGCCGGTCTTCGCCGCGCGCTTCGAGCGCAGCCTTGATGCACAATATGCCGCAAAGCTCGCCGTGCGCGCCCGCCTTGGGCGACATCGCGACGCTGTCCATGCCGGTGAGCGTAATTAGCCATTCGGCGAGTTCATGGATCACGGCATAGGCGCCCTGCACCGTTTCCTGCGGCTGCAACGGGTGCGCATCGGCAAAGCCAGGCATTCGCGCGACCTTTTCGTTGAGGCGCGGGTTGTGCTTCATCGTGCAGCTGCCGAGCGGGAACAGGCCGAGGTCGATCGCGTAATTCTGCCGCGACAGGCGCGTATAGTGACGCACCGTTTCGGCCTCGCTGAGCCCCGGCAGGCCGATCGGCGCGGAGCGCGTGAGCGCACCGAGGTCGGCGGCGGGCGCCGTCTCGTCGAAATCGACGCCGGTGGTCGCGGTCGAACCGATTTCGAAGATCAGCGCTTCCTCGAGCATCAGCGCACGGTTGCCGGTGAAGGTCGTGGTGTCGTCGGCACCGCCCGCAGCGGTCATTTCGGGGCGCCAGCCGCCGGGGTTGAGCGCGGTCATGCCAGCACCTCCTTCAGAGCCGCAGCAAAGGCAGAAATATCCGCCTCGGTGACGGTTTCGGTGACGGCGACGACGAGGCCGTTCGCTAAGTTTGCGTTGGCGGGATAGAGCCGCCCAAGCGACACGCCGCCGAGGATATCGCGTTCAGCCAGCTTGTGGATCACGGGGCGCGCCTCGGTCGGCAGCAGCAGGGTGAATTCGTTGAAATAGCTGTTGTTCAGCACCGACACGCCGGGGATTTTGGCCAGTTCGGTTGCGGCCATCTTGGCGCGGCCATGGTTGATTGCGGCGAGCTGACGCAGCCCTGCTTCGCCGAGCAAAGTCATATGGATGCTGAAGGCCAGCGCACAAAGCCCGGAATTGGTACAGATATTGCTCGTCGCCTTTTCACGGCGGATATGCTGCTCGCGCGTCGACAGCGTCAGCACAAAGCCACGCTTGCCATTCGCGTCGACCGTCTCGCCGCACAGGCGGCCAGGCATCTGACGAACATATTTGGTCTTGCAGGCGAACAGGCCGACATAAGGCCCGCCGAATTGCAACCCGACCCCGATCGACTGCCCTTCACCGACCACGATGTCGGCGCCCATTTCGCCCGGCGCCTTGATCAGCCCGAGCGCAACAGGTTCGGTGACCACTGCAATCAACAGCGCCCCTGCGGCCTGACACGCCGAAGCCAGCGTAGTCATATCGTCGATGCGGCCGAGGATGTCGGGATATTGAACGACGACGCAGCTCGTCTCCTTATCGATCGCTGCCGCAAGCGCCGCCCAGTCGGTCCCCGCCTCCAGGCTGGGATCGCCATCGACGAGCACATCGCCGGTATATTTCGCCATCGTGCGCGCGACGCTGCGGTAATGCGGGTGCAGCCCGGTCGAGAGCAGCGCCTTGCCACGCTTGGTGATCCGCCGTGCCATCACGATCGCTTCCCAGCACGCGGTCGAACCGTCGTACATCGACGCATTGGCGACGTCGGTGCCGAGCAGGCGTGCGACCTGCGACTGGAATTCGAACAGCATCTGCAGCGTACCCTGCGCAATTTCGGGCTGATACGGCGTGTAGGCGGTCAGGAACTCGCCGCGCTGGATCAGATGATCGACGCTGGCGGGGACATGGTGGCGGTAGGCGCCGGCGCCGAGGAAAAACGGCCCGTCGCCCGCGGCGCGGTTCTGGCGCGACAGCGCCGCCATATGGCGTTCGACCGCCAGCTCACTGGCGTGCAGCGGCAGGTCAGCAATCGGGCCGTCGAGCCGCGCATCGACCGGCACATCGGCGAACAGATCATCGATCGACGCCGCGCCGATGGTGGCGAGCATCGCGCTGCGGTCATCGGTCGTAAGGGGGAGGTAACGCATGAACTACTCCGCAGAAGAAGCTGGTTTTTAGGAAAAAAGCTGGACGGTGTCGGCGAGGGTGCCGGAGAAGATTGCCGGGCCGGCATGGGTCGTGCGGATCCACGGCGCGAGCCAGATGCGAAACCCTGCATCGCGCACGCGGCGACAAAAGGCGTAATCGTCGGAGAGCAGCGCCTGACCTTCGGGCTCGATATAGGGACAGAAGAAAGCGGGAACGATGTCGCCGACGCCATGCGCCTGTCGTTCGGCGGGATCGGGCCGGAATACGAGGTCGGGCATCGCCGCCGCCATGCCCTCGAGCACCGCACGACGGATCAGCATCATCGCAGTACCGAGCCGCGTCAGTTCGACGAGGTCGGTCATCTTGAAATTCTGCTCGGGGTTCAGGAAATGCAGCGCGAAGTCGCCGGTGTAGCGCGCCAGATCGGCGGGATTATCCTTGGCCAGCCCCTGCTCCACTGCGCGCGCGACATTGGCCCAGTTGATCATCCGCCGCGGATAGGCGCCGCCCAGCACCCCGCAATCGGGATTCGCCTCCATCGCGCGGACCAGCGAAAACACATCGTCGGCCGAAAAATCGATATCGGCATCGATGAACAGCAGGTGCGTGCAATCGCTGGCGAGGAACATCGCCACCAGCATGTTGCGCGCGCGGGTGATCGACGGCTGGTAGAGGATGAATTCAAAGCGGACCGAAATGCCCATCGCCTGCGCGCGCAGCGCCAAAGCCAGCGCCGCGCGGACATAAGTGCCCTGTGCCCCTTCATAAATGGGCGTCGCCACCATCAGGCGGCAATTGGCTAAGGCGACGTCGGTCATCCTATCCCTCCCCCCCTTCCGCACCGGAAAGGGACGTTCGGTTACAGCGCGTCGCAGAAGGCTTTGTACGCCTTGGCGTCCATCAACCCGTCGAGCTGGCTCTTGTCACTGAGCGCCAGCCGAAAGAACCAGCCCTCGCCCTCGGGGTCCGAATTGACGAGCGCAGGGTCTTCCTCGAGCTGGCTGTTGCCTTCGGTCACGGTGCCGTCGACCGGCGCATAGACGTCGCTCGCCGCCTTCACCGATTCGACCACCGCGGCGTCGCCGCCCTGGCTCAGTTCGGCACCAGTGTCGGGAACCTCGACGAACACGATGTCGCCAAGCTGGCCCTGCGCAAAATCGGTGATGCCGACCGTCGCGACGTCGCCGTCGACATCGATCCACTCATGCTCTTCGGTATAATAACGCGGCATCGATCAAGCTCCTGTTTTACGAACATAATTATGCGGAACAAAGGGCATGGCGGCGACGGTGCAAGCCACCCGCTTGCCGCGCACCTCGGCGGCGACCGCGGTGCCGGGTTCGGACAGGCCTGTCGGCACATAACCCATCGCAATCGGCGCGCCGACGCTGGGGGCAAAGCCGCCCGAGGTCACGACGCCGATTTCGGTGTTACCGTCGAACAGCTTCGCACCCCCGCGCACCGGCAGTTTGCCGTCGACCAGCAACCCGACGCGCTTGCGCGGGCTGCCGTCGGCGAGGTGGCCGAGGATGCGCGCGGCACCGGGGAAGCCGCCTTCCTCGCGCCGCCGCTTGCTGATCGCAAACGCCAGATCGCCTTCGACCGGATCAATCGTCGGGTCGAGATCATGGCCATAGAGCGGCAATCCAGCTTCGAGGCGCAGGCTATCGCGCGCGCCGAGACCGATCGGCTTGACCTCGTCCATCGCGCACAGCGCGTCAGCAAAATCGGTCAGTGCCTCGTTCGGCAGCGAAATCTCGAAACCGTCCTCGCCGGTATAGCCCGAGCGGCTGAGGCCGATGGCATGGCCGTTCCACGTCGCGCGCGCCGCCTGCATGAACACGAGGCTTGCGGCCTCGGGCACCAGTCGCGCGAGCGCATCGACCGCCTTCGGCCCCTGCAACGCGAGCAGGCCATAATCCTCATTATGGTTGAGCGTGATGTCGTCGGGCAGGTTTTCGCGCAGATGCCCGATGTCTTCCCACTTCACGGCGCCGTTGACAACGATGCCGAACTGGTCGCCCTCGTTGGTGATCATCAAATCGTCGAGGATGCCGCCATCCTCGTCGAGCAACAGCGAATAGCGCATCCGGCCGGGTTTCAGCGCCGAAATATCGCCGGGAACCAGCGTTTCGAGCGCTTCGGCGACCTTGTCGCCCGACAGCGCCAACTGCCCCATATGGCTCACGTCGAACAGGCCCGCATTCTCGCGAACCCACAGATGTTCGGCCATGATGCCTTCATACTGGATCGGCATCCAGTAACCGGCGAATTCGACCATCCGCCCGCCCTTCGCCCGATGCCAGGCGTCGAGCGGCAGCACTTCGGTCGCGGCTTCGATCGCGACGTCGTCATCCAACTGTTCGGTTTCGGTCATGTCAGTCTCCCGCGGTTGCACGGCGGATGCGCGGCGGGATGCCGCGCCTTTCGCCATGCCCCCTCTGTCACGGGAACCTGAGAGTTTTCCTCCATCGCACGACGGAGTTACCCCTTCGGTGGTTCCAGCAACCCGCCGGAACGCTTTCCAGAGTGTCCGTTCCAGCCTGCGCGGTCCTGCTGACCTGAGAGTTTCCGGGGCGGTTGCTCCTTCGGTGGTGAGGCGCCGGTTGCCCTGCCCTCACGCTCTCCCGCGCGGCCGGTCGAATCCCTTGCGAAACCCGACAGACACCCGAGCCTTGGCGCTGCCCTCAAACGGAGTCAATCGGCGAGCGCGCGGATTGCGTCGTTTTCGTGGATATGCACGCCCGAACCGCCCTGCTCCGCGAGATTGACGATAGCCGCGGCCACCGTGGCGCCCTGAATCGAGCGGTAGCGGCGGAAAGAACCGTGGAGCAAGGCGTCGGCGAACGGCGCCGCGATCGTTGCCAGCCCCTCACCCAGCCGCGGCGGTCCGGGTCGGTCGCCGAGCAGCAAGCCGGGGCGGATCAGATCGAGCCGATCGAACCCCAAAGCGCGCAGCCCATCTTCGGTCTCACCCTTGGTGCGCAGATAGAAATTGCCCGCTTTCGCCGACGCCCCGACCGAGCTGACGACGATCATATGCGCCGTACCGCCTTGCCGGGCACCGCGCGCCGCGGCGAGAATCAGGTCATGGTCGACCGCACGAAACGCCGCCTGCGATCCCGCCTGGCGGATCGTGGTGCCAAGGCAGCAGATCAGCACCGCGGGATTTTCAGCGGCGATGATATCGGGCCAGTTGTCGGGCGACGCAACGCGTTCGGCGTGGTGCGGTGAAAGCCCCTCGACCGGGCGGCGCGTGACGATCGTGATGCCACTGCTCCCGAATGCGTTGATCACCGCACGCCCGATCAGCCCGGTCGCGCCAACGATCAGTGCGTCAGACATGCGCCAACGCTTCCGGCACGTCGGCGCGTCCGAAAATCTCGGCATAGCGGTCGATGGCAAAACGATCGGTCATCCCGGCAATATAGTCGCCGATGTGGCGCACTGTCGCGCATTCTTCGCCGGGCAGGCGCGCCGACCAATCCTCGCCCATCAAGCGCGGGTCGTCGGCATAGGCAGCGAACAAGCGCCCAACGACCTGGTTCGCGGCGGCGGCGGCTGCGACCTGTTCGGGGTGGTGATAGAGATTGGCGTACATGAAGCGTTTGAGCTCGCGTTCCTCGCCCGCGAGTTGGGGGGAAAAACCGCCAAGCGAGCGGCCCGCGGCGCGTACCTCGGCAACGCTGGCGACGCCAGCCGCCGCGACGTTGGCCGTGGTCGCGGCGATGACATCATTGACCATCACCCCGATCTGGTCGCGGACCAGCTCGCGCAGCAAGCGGTCGCGCGGCGCGCCGGGGAAGCGGTCCTCGACGGCGCGAAAATTGGCGGCAACGAACGGCTGTTCCATCAACTGATCGAGGTCGAGCAGCCCGGCGCGCAGCCCGTCGTCGATGTCGTGATTGTCATAGGCGATGTCGTCGGCAACCGCCGCAATCTGCGCCTCCAGGCTGGTATGGCTGCCAAGGTCGAGTCCGAAATCACCGTCAATGTCGGCGAGCGCCCAGCCGGGGTTGGTCACCGGTCCATTGTGCTTCGCCAGACCTTCGAGCGTTTCCCACGTCAGGTTGAGCCCGTCGAACAGCGGATAGGGGCATTCCAGCGCCGCCAGCGTGCGCAGCGTATGGCCATTGTGATCAAAGCCGCCATGGTCCGCCATCGCGGCTTTCAGCGCATCCTCGCCTGCATGGCCGAAGGGCGGATGGCCGATGTCGTGCGCGAGGCAGAGCGCCTCGGTCAGATCCTCGTTAAGCCCTAGCGCGCGCGCGATCCCCCGCCCGATCTGTGCGACCTCGATGCTGTGGGTCAGGCGGACGCGATAATGATCGCCGTCGGGCGCCACAAACACCTGCGTCTTGTGGCGCAGGCGGCGAAAGGCGATCGAATGGATGATGCGGTCGCGGTCGCGCTGGAAATCATCACGCGGACCGCGGACGACGCGGCCCAGCTCGGCATAGCGGCGCCCGCGACTTTGCGCCGGGTTGCTGGCGCAATCGGCAACGCTCACTTGATCGGATCGACGGTCTCGCCCGCCTCGCTGTTGAACAGAAAGCCGTCGCCCTCCGCCTTCTTGTAATCGTCGAGCCAGGTTTGGGCTGCCTTGCGATTGGCGAACGGGCCGACCAGCAGGCGCCGCGTCTGGCCCCAATCAGCGGTGCCGCCCGATTTACCCTTGAACAGCGCGGCGTTGCGTTTGGCGAAGCGATTATAATCGAACGCCAGCGCCTTGGGATTGGCGCCGGTCGCGATCTGAACCCAGATGCGCGCCGGATGCGCCTTTTTCTCGGCGGCTTCTTCCTTCGCCTTGGCGTCCGCTTCGGCCTTGGCTTTTGCCGCCGCCAAATCCTTTTCGCGCTTCGCATCTTCGGCGGCGTCGGCGCGGCGCTTGTCCTCGAGCAATTTGGCGAGCGTTTCGGCGCCGATCGCATTGTCGGGTTGGCTCAGTTCCTCGGGCGGAATCTCGATCGACCCGACGATGTCGGCGAGCGAGGCTAGTGGGGCTGCCGCCGCGGGCGCGGGAGCGGGCGCCGAAGAATTGGATATTGCGGCGGGCGTTGGCGCGGACGACGTGGCATCGCGCGATGTCGTCGCCATGTTCGCCGCCCCGACCGCTCCGCTGGTTCCGACGTCGGCGATCGAGAATCCCGGAGCGACTTCGCCCGCGCCACCCTGCGCAGCGACGACCGGATCGGGGTTTGCAGCCGCCGGTGACGGTCCTGCCGCGGCTGCCGACCCCGCCGCGATATCGGATGCATTTTCAGGCAAAGGGGAAACGGCGGGGCGAAGCGTCTGGCGCAATGTCGATTGCAAGACGGGTGGCTTCGACGACGCAGGCCCATCCGGCAAGGCGGCCGCTGACTGTGCGGCGCGCGCCGTTGGAGCAGGCGTTGGCTTTGGGGGCGATGCCGGCTGCGGGGCGGGCTCGCGCGGCTGGGCATAGGCTGGCCCGATTGGCCGCGTACTGGGCGTCGGGGTCGGCGCCGCAGCGACCGACGCGGCGGGCGAGCGGCTGGTGCGAGCAGCGGCGCGCCGGGTCGACGTCGCGGGCGGTGTCGGGGATGGCGTCGCGGCCGCCACCTGAACCGGCTTGCGTTTTGCCGCAAGCTGGCCGTTCGGAAAACGCCCGAAATGCGC
Organism: Alphaproteobacteria bacterium; assembly: GCA_018823905.1. Taxonomy (GTDB): domain Bacteria; phylum Pseudomonadota; class Alphaproteobacteria; order Sphingomonadales; family Sphingomonadaceae; genus Sphingopyxis. The sequence goes on along the minus strand of JAHJHL010000186.1, from coordinate 23,186 downwards.
TGCCGCGGCCTGCTGCGCCGGATTGAGCTGGTCCATCTGGGTCAAGTAGGGCAGTATATTCTGCGCCATCGCGGGCGGCATCGTCGCGTTGACGATCTCGGTGGCTTCGCCGTCGCGACCGTTCATCGCCAGGATCATCGCGCGCAACCGCCAAGCGCCGCGATCCTGCGCACGCAGTTGGGGGGTCAGCATCTGGATCGCGCGATCGGCCTCGCCGCTGATCCCCAGCGACAGCGCATAGCGCCGCGTCAGCTCGTCATTCGGGGCGGTCGCCAGCGCGAGTTGATAATCGCGCTGCGCCGCATCTTGCTGTCCCAGCAAGTCGCGCGCCAAACCGCGGTCCGACAGGAACACACGCTCGGGCGCACCGAGCAACTGCGCTTCGCCGAAATAGTCGAGCGCGCGGGTCGGGTTTTCCATATGAACCATCGCCGACCCGAGCGCCGCCTTGATCGCGCCATCGCGCGGGCTCGCCTGTTCGGCGCGGACGAGAAAACCCAGCGCGGCACGATGATCGTCGAGATCGATCGACGCGCGGCCGGCATCGAGCAGCGCGCGGGCATCGCTGTTGTTCGACGCGATGCGAGCGAGCGCCGACGACAGCAGCGTCCGCGCCGCGGTGCGCTTTTCCATCGCGGCCTTGGTTGCGGCATCGGGCGGCGTCACCTGCGCTGTGGCAGGCGCCGCCACCAGCCCCAGAAGCAGCGCGCCGAACGCACCGGCGCAGAGCCGCGCGCGTGTCGGCTTCGCCGTCATTTTCGCTTGCCGCATGGGCAAATCATCCCGATCTCCGGTCTGCCGTGCCCTGCCGGCAGCCGTTTACAGCCCCGTTACTGGTTGTTCTGACGCCCCAGGAAGCGCGGGATGTCGACCCCGTCTTCCTTGTCGGCCGCCTCACCCTCGGGCGCGGTGGCGCCACGCGAAAGCCGCGACATGCGCTCGAACAAGGTGCCGCCACCCATCGAGCGCGCGGGAGGCTCTTCGCCGCCTCCAGCATCGCCGCCCGGCGCCGGTACCGTTGCCGATGCTACACCATAATCGGTCGCGGGCGCTTCGGGGGCGTCGAGCACCAGCTCTTCCGCCGTATCGTCGTAGCTCGCGGCGACCTGCGACAACTCCATCGGCTCGTCTTCAGTCGCAGGCGCATCGGGTTCAACCGCGTCACTCAACGAAAAACCCGGCGTCGGATCTTCGGCTGCTTCAGCCACTGCGTCGGAAACAGGTTCTTCTTCGACGACCGGCGCAAACGCCTCTTCGGCCACCGGCGCAGGCGCTGCCGTACGCGCGGGAGCAAAGGAGAAGCTACGTGTCGCGGGCGCGGCCTGCGCCGCCATTTCGCCGTTGCTGTCGATGCCGGTAGCAACCACCGAAACCCGAATCTTGCCATCCAGGCTGTCGTTGAACGCGCTGCCCCAGATGATGTTGGCATCGGGATCGACCAGCTCGCGAATATGGTTCGCGGCCTCGTCGACTTCCATCAGGCGCATATCTTCGCCGCCGGTGATCGAGATGATGACGCCCTTGGCGCCCGCCATCGACACGCCGTCGAGCAGCGGGTTGGCAATCGCTTTCTGGGCCGCTTCAAGCGCGCGGCCATCGCCTTCGGCTTCGCCGGTCCCCATCATCGCCTTGCCCATTTCGCGCATCACGCTGCGCACGTCGGCAAAGTCGAGGTTGATCAGGCCGGGCATGACCATCAGGTCGGTGATCCCGCGCACGCCCTGTTGCAGCACTTCATCCGCCATGGTGAAGGCTTCTTTGAAGGTCGTGTTCGGATTGGCGACCAGGAACAGATTCTGGTTCGGAATGACGATCAGCGTGTCGACATGATCCTGCAACTCGGCAATGCCCGAGTCCGCCGAACGCATGCGGCGCGCGCCCTCGAAGGTAAAGGGCTTGGTCACGACACCAACGGTCAGGATGCCGCGGTCGCGTGCAGCCTTGGCGATCACCGGCGCCGCCCCCGTGCCGGTGCCGCCGCCCATGCCCGCGGCGACGAAGCACATATGTGCGCCGTTCAAAGCCTCTTCGACCTGCGCGATGCTTTCTTCGGCGGCCGCGCGGCCAACCTCGGGCCGCGAGCCTGCACCCAGCCCCTGGGTGATCTGTGTCCCCAGCTGGATGCGCCGTTCGGCAGGCGATGCGTTCAGCGCCTGCGCGTCGGTGTTCGCAACGATGAAGTCGACCCCTTCGACCCGCGCCGCAATCATGTTCGCGATGGCATTGCCACCCGCGCCGCCGACACCGATCACCGCGATCCGCGGCTTCAGCTCATCGACCTGCGGTGGGCCAATATTGATGCTCATCAAAAAGTCTCCCTGCAGCGGCGGACAGGTGCCGCTTCCCCAACCTTGCGACCCAAACGAGCGGGTGTCCCGCCGCCCGGTTTTCTTACCCCGCATTGCACTATTGTGACCGGGGAATCACCCAAAAAATTAACCTTTTTTCGCGTTTCACCGCTAAAAACTGCTTTTTAAGGCCGCCATCAACCGATGCAGGATCGAAGTGCTCGCCGGACGATAGACATCCTGCGACATCATGGGGAGATCGCGCAGGTCGACCGGGTCCGACGCAGCGTACAGAACCAGACCGGCGAGCGTCGCGAAAGCGGGGCCGCTGTGCGCATCGGGCAGGCCGTGCAAGCCGCGCGGTCGCCCGACACGCGCGGCGCGGCCGAGCGCGCTCTGGGTGTAATCGGCGATGCCTTTCAGATCGGCGCCGCCGCCAACAAGCACGACCTGACGCCCGATCGGACCGACGAAATGCAGGTCTTTCAGCGTCCTGCCAATCTCTCCCATCATCGCGTCGAGGCGTTGGCGGATCACCGTCACCAATTGCGCGCGCGTGATACGCGGGGCATCGCCGCTCGTCGGCGCGCCGGGCTCCAGCTCGATAATCTCGTTATTGTCGCGCGGGCTGGCCGAGGCCGAGCCGTAAAAGCTCTGGAGCCGCTGCGCCTGACTGCGCCGGATGCCGAACGCCGAGGCGATGTCGTCGGTGATGTCGCTGGCGCCGAAGGGCAGCGACGCCATTTCAACCAACATCCCGCCGGCATAGAGCGACACCGTGGTGACCGCAGCGCCAAGCTCGACCAGCGCAACGCCGAGATCGCGTTCCTCGTCCGACAGGCAGGCCAGTCCCGCCGCGATCGGCGAAGCGACCACTGCGTTGACGTCGAGATGCGCCTGCCGGACTGCGGCTTCCAGATTTCGCACCGGCGCCCCGTCCGCCATGATGATATGGATATCGACGCCCAGCCGGTCGGCATGCAGCCCGATCGGGTTCTTCACCCCGGTCAGCCCGTCGAGCGTGTAGAGTGCGGGCTGCGCGTGCAGGATCATCCGCCCTTCGGGGTCGATCCCGGCGCGCCCGGCGGCGAGAAGGTCGTCAATGTCTTCTTTCTCGATCCGGTGGCCGCCGAGTTCGCTTTCGATCGGTGCCACATCGCTGAGCAACCCGCCCGCCGAGAAACTGACCCAGACGTCATCGATATTGAGCCCCGCAATCCGCTCGGCCTGCTCGATCGCCTCGCGCACGATATGTTCGGTCTGTTCCATGTCGGCGACATAGCCGCGCTGGACGCCGCGGCTTTCGCGCTGGCCGGTGCCGAGCACATGGAGCTGGCCGTCGGCAGTCTGCCCCGCGATCAACGCACAGACCTTCCACGACCCGACATCGAGCGCGGTGATGATCTTTTCGATACGCGGCGGCGCCATGCTCTATCCTTCGTTCGACGCGGCGGTTGCGACCGCATCGACCGCGGCGCGCGCGTCGTCGAGCTTCGCGGGCGCCACCTGCCCCTCGTGCGGCAGGCGTAGCACGAACCGGTTCGGATCGCGCATGTCGAAACGCAATATGCCGCGCCCGAGCAGGCGGTTGGCACCATCCAGATGCGCAAATTTGGCGAGCGCGGCCTTTGCCGCAACCTCGCCCTCGGGCAGCGACAGCGTCTCGCCGCTGCGGAAACGCAAATCCCAGCGGCGGTTGCCGACCCAGGTTGCGCCCGCGAGCAATTCCTTCAACGAACTCGCCTCGGCCAGTAACCGGTCGAGATCTTGCGAACGCTGGTTCGCCTTGGGGCCGATCACCAGCGGCAGGTCTGGCATCGTCGCCACCGTCACCGGTTCAAGCACGACGCCCTTTTCGTCGATTAGCGACAGGCGATTGTTATGCTGCCAGATCGCCGCCGGGGTGCGCTCGACGATATCGACGACCAGCGTATCGGGCAGCCGCCGCGACACGCGCGCATCCTTGATCCAGCCATAGCGCATCAAATCGCCGCGCACGCCGTCAAGGTCGACCGCCGCCATCGAGCGGTCCTTTTGCGCGAGCGCGATGTCATAGACTTTAAGCCGGTCGATGCGATCGGCGCCGACGACTTCGACCTTCTTGACCTGGAACCCGGCGCGGCCGACCGCTTGCGCATATTCCTCGTGGACCTTCGCGGTGACCCCGGTGGCGTGCGCGGCAAGACCCGCGACCGCGAACAGGCTGAGGCCGATCGTCCAGTTGGCGACCTTTTGCAGCCGCTGTGGGCTGATCGGCAGCGCGTTGATGATCGCATTCAGCCGCGAGGTCTGCACCTTGCGCCGCTTCTTCGGCGTTCGCGCCGGGCGCCGTGGCGGCGAGCTGCCGCGCTTGATCCGCGTGTTACTCATAACGCTTCCCCCACGATGCGTTCGACCAGTTCGGCATAATCCATGCCCACCGCCCGCCCCTGTTCGGGCACCAGACTGAGCGGCGTCATTCCCGGCTGGGTGTTGACTTCGAGCAGATAGATGCCCGCCAGCCCATGCTCATCGTCCCAGCGAAAATCGGAGCGCGAGGCGCCCTTGCAGCCGAGCAGGCGGTGCGATTGCAGCGCCAGATCCATCATCCGCTGCGCGACGTCGGCAGGGACATCGGCGGGGCAGACATGTTCGGTCAGCCCATCGGTATATTTGGCATCATAGTCGTAGAAGCCCGACTTCACGCGCAGCTCGGTCACCGCGAGCGCCTGATCGCCGAGCACCGCGACGGTCAACTCGCGCCCCTTGATAAAGGGTTCGGCGAGCAGGCGGTCGAATTCCTGCCAGGGACCGACCGCGTCGCGCGCGATCGGGTTGCCATAATTGCTGTCGTCCCTGACGATCGCGACCCCGACCGAAGATCCCTCGTTGACAGGCTTCAGCACATAGGGGCGCGGCAAGGGGTCGATGGAATAGAGGCTTTCGCTGTCGACCATGGTCCCCGTCGGCATCGGAATACCATGCGGCACCAGCGCCTGCTTCGTCAATTCCTTGTCGATCGCAATCACCGAGGTGACGAGCCCGCTGTGGGTATATTTGAGGCCCATCAGGTCGAGCATGCCCTGCACGGTGCCATCTTCGCCGGGAACGCCGTGGAGCGCGTTGAACACAACATCGGGCTTCGCCTCGGCGAGCCGCTGCGCGACGTCGCGGTCCATGTCGATGCGCGTGACCGTGTGGCCGCGGCTTTCCAGCGCGTTGGCGACGCCATTGCCGCTCATCAGCGACACTTCGCGCTCGGCCGACCAACCGCCCATCAGGACGGCAACATGCCATGGACCCCGGCTCACTTCATCACTCCCACGCGCTGTATTTCCCATTGCAGTTCGACGCCGCTCTTGTCCTTCACCCGGCGGCGAACTTCCTCGCCGAGCGCTTCGATGTCCGCGCTTGTCGCATCGCCGGTGTTGATCAGGAAGTTGGTATGCTTTTCGCTGACCTGCGCGCCGCCGACCGCGAGGCCGCGGCACCCGGCTTCGTCGACCAGCTGCCACGCCTTGTACCCGTCGGGGTTCTTGAAGGTCGAGCCGCCGGTTTTCGAGCGCAGCGGCTGCGACGCCTCGCGGTTTGCCGAGATGCGGTCCATTTCGGCCTGGATCGCAGCGGGTTCACCCGGCCGACCGCGGAAGGTCGCGCCGATCACCACCGCGCCCTCGGGCAATTCGCTGTGGCGATAGGTGTAGTCAAGGTCGGCGAGCGCAAGCGTGCGACGCTCGCCCGAGCGCAAAACGACCTCGCAATCGACCAATATATCCTTGACCTCACCGCCATAGGCCCCGCCGTTCATGCGGACGAAACCACCGACCGTGCCGGGGATCGAGCGGAGGAATTCCATGTCGGCAATGCCCGCATCGCGCGCGGTCGAGGACACGAGAATGCCCGATGCGCCGCCGCCGCAGCGCAAGGTGGTTTCATCGATTGGTTCGACTTTCGCGAAAGCCTTGCCGAGCCGGACGACGACGCCCGGAAAACCGCCGTCGCGGACGATCAGGTTCGATCCGAGCCCAAGCGCCATGACGGGGATCGCGGGATCAAGCTCGCGCAGGAAATCGGCGAGGTCGTCGGCGTCCTTCGGCTCGAACAGCCAGTCGGCGGGGCCGCCCGACTTGAACCAGACGAGCGGAGCGAGCGGAGCCTTTTCCGTTAGTTTGCCGCGCACGGCAGGGAGGGTTGCAAGGTCGCTCACAACCGCACCCCTTCCCCGTTCGCCCCGAGCGAAGTCGAGGGACGCCTGGCGCTGCGCTGGCGTGTCTCGACTTCGCTCGACACAAACGGAGATGGGATGGGAACGGAGAAGCTTGTCACGCCGCGCCCTCCACCGCGTTCACTAGACCCGCCGCCATTTTCGTGATGTCGCCCGCGCCCAGGCAGATGATCATATCGCCCGCACCAAGATCGCCCGCCTTTATGCTATCCGCGATGCTCGCAGCCAGCGCCGCCGCATCTGCAACGACACTCGCCTGCCGATGCCCGCGGTCGCGCAGTCCTGCGACCAGCGCATCCGACGACACGCCGTCGATCGGCGCCTCACCCGCCGCATAGACGGGCAGCGCCAGCACGATGTCGGCGTCGTTAAACGCCTGCTGGAAATCGTCCATATGATCACGCAGCCGCGTGAAGCGATGCGGCTGGACCACCCCGACGACGCGGCCCGCCCCGACACCCTCGCGCGCCGCCGACAGCACCGCGCGGATCTCGACCGGGTGGTGCGCATAATCGTCGATCACGGTAACGACGCCGTCACCCGCGGCGATCTCGCCGACCTTGGTGAAGCGGCGCTTGACCCCGGCAAAGCCGTTGAACCCCGAAACGATCTTGTCGTCCGAAACCCCCATGTGCAGCGCGACAGCGATCGCGGCGAGCGAGTTCTGGACATTGTGGCGCCCCGACATCGGCAAATGGATGCCCTCGATCGTGCGGCTGTTGCCGTCGCGGTCGCGCACCACGACGTCGAAGCGATTGCCGTCGGGACCGGGCGTCACATTGGTGCCGCGCACGTCGGCCTGCGCCGAAAAACCATAGGTCACGATCCGCCGGTCGCGGATGCGCGGGATGATCGCCTGCACCTCGGGATGGTCGAGGCACAGCATCGCGGCGCCATAGAAAGGCACATTCTCGATAAACTCGACGAACGCGTCCTTGATCGCGTCAAAGCTGCCATAATGGTCGAGATGTTCGGGATCGATGTTGGTGACGACCGCGATCGTGCCGTCGAGGCGCAAGAAGCTGCCGTCGCTCTCGTCGGCCTCGACCACCATCCAGTCCGACGCGCCGAGGCGCGCGTTCGAGCCATAATTGTTGATGATGCCGCCATTGATCACCGTCGGGTCGATCCCGCCCGCGTCGAGCAGCGCCGCGACCAGGCTGGTCGTCGTCGTCTTTCCGTGCGTCCCGGCAATCGCGACCGTGGATTTGAGACGCATCAATTCGGCGAGCATTTCGGCTCGGCGGACCAGCGGGATGCGCTGCGCGAGTGCGGCCTCGACCTCGGGATTGCCGCGTTGCACCGCGGTCGAGGTAACAACCACCGCCACGCCATCGACGTTCGCCGCATCATGCCCGATCGCAACCTTGATCCCGCGTTTGCGCAAGCCTTCGATGACATAACCGTCGGCGATATCGCTGCCCTGCACCTGATAACCTAGGTTGTGCATCACCTCGGCGATGCCCGACATGCCGATGCCGCCGATGCCGATGAAATGGATCGTGCCGATGTCAGTCGCAACGCCGCGCATTATTCGCCTCCCATGCGGGCCGACGCCATGCCGCTCGCCGCGGCGCGCTGGCCCGACGACGCGCCGACACGGATGACATCCATCATCGGCGGTGCGGCGAGCGATTCGACCAGGTCGGCGAGGTCGCGCGTCGCGTCGGGCAGGCCGCAGCTTGCGGCGCGCGCGGCGGCATTTTCGAGCGCACCGGGTTCGAGCGCCATGCGCTGGATCTGCTTGGCGAGTTCGCTGGCGGTGAATTGCGGCTGCGGAATCGACCGCGCCCCGCCCGCCTGCACCATATCGACGACATTATAGGTCTGGTGATTGTCCATCGCGTGCGGATAGGGAACGAAGATCGCCGGTCGCCCGGCGCAGGCGAGTTCGGCCACGGTCGACGCACCGGCGCGCGCGATCACCAGATGCGCCCAACGCAGCCGGTCGGGAAAATCGGCGATATAGGTCGCGCATTCGGCGGCGACCCCCATGTCGGCATATTTGCCGCGCACCTCGTCCAGATCGGCCTCGCGGCATTGCTGCACCACCTGCAACCGGTCGAGCAATGCGCGCGGCAGCATTGCGATCGCGGCGGGCACGACGTCACTCAACACCGTCGCCCCCAAGCTGCCGCCGACCACCAGCAGGCGAAAAATGCCGTCCTCGGTCAGAGGCGGGAAGCCTTCCTCGCGGATCGCGATGATCTCGTCGCGCACCGGATTGCCGGTGATATGTTTCTTCAGCTCATGCCCGGCGGGATAGCGCTGGATATTATGATAAGCGACCGCAACCGCATCGACGCGCGGCGCCATCATGCGATTGACGCGGCCGAGCACGGCATTTTGTTCGTGCAGCACGCGCGGCCGCTTCGTTGCGCCCGCGGCCAGCAGGCTGGGCAGCGACGGATAGCCGCCGAAGCCGACGACAACCGCGGGGTCGAAGTCGCGGATCAGGTCGATCGCCATGCGGCGCCCCTTGCGGATCGCCAGCGCCGCTTTCATCCAGCCGACCGGCCCGCCCGAGACACGTCCTGCGGGCAGCACATGCGTTTCCAGCTCGTGCGGGGCGCCGGGAATGCGCAGGCCGCGGTCGTCGCTGACCAGCGCGACGCGATGCCCGCGCGTTATCAGCTCACCCGCGAGGGCATAGGCGGGCAGCATATGGCCCCCCGTCCCACCGGCGGCGAGCAGATAGTGGCGCGTTGCAGTCATTTCTTGTTCCAGTTGCGGGTCATCGACACCCGCGCCGCATAGGGGTTTCGCCGGGTCAGCGACAAGAGCAAACCCATGCCGATCGACAGCGCGAGGAACGACGATCCGCCATAGCTGATAAAGGGCAAGGTCATGCCCTTTGACGGGAAGATCTGGGTGTTCACCGCCATGTTGATCACCGCCTGCCCACCGAATTGCGCGATCAGCGCCGCAACCGCGAGGATCAGGAAACTATCCTCCTCGTCGAGCAGGCGCACCAGCACCCGCACGATGATCGCGAGATAGAGGATCGCGATCGCAATGCACGCAATCATCCCGAATTCCTCGCCGATGACCGAGAAGATATAATCGGTGTGCGCCTCGGGCAGCTGGAATTTCGCCAGCCCGGCGCCGGGACCGGTGCCGATCAGTCCGCCCGCGGTCAGCGTCGCATGCGCCTTGTCGACCTGGAAACTGTCGCCCTCGGCGAACAGCCAGATGTTGATGCGCTGCTGCGCCACCGGGTAAAAGAAATAGGCGAGGACGATGCCGACGACACCCGTCGCCGCGAGCATCCCCATGATCCGCATCGACAGCCCGGCGACCAGCACCAGCACCAGCCATGTCGCCGCGAAAATGACCGTCTGGCCCAGATCGGGTTGGCCCATCAGCAGCACCGCAATCACCCCGGTCAGCACAAAGCTGAGCGGGACGACCGGCAGGCTCTGATCGTGCAGACGCAGCGACAGGATCCACGCCAGCGACACGGCAAAGAAGGGCTTGAGAAACTCGGACGGTTGCAACCGGAAAATGCCGCTGCCGATCCACCGCTGCGCGCCGTTCACCGTCGCGCCGAACAACGGCACGAGAAACAGCAGGACCAGAAAGATGATCGTGCCGTAAATGGCAAAACGCCGCGCCTGCGCCTTGGGCAGCATCGATACGCCCAGCATCACCGGCACCCCGACGATCACCCACATCAGCTGTCGATAGAAATAATAGAGCGGGTCGAGCGACGCTGTGCTGGTCGACAATTTCTGTGCCGCGACCGGCGACGCCGCGGCAACCGCGACCAGCCCGATTGCGACGAGCATCGACACGAGGAGCAGCAGAACGCGGTCGATTTCCCAAAACCACAGACCCAGCGGAGTGCGGTCGGCGCGGCTGAGGCGCGGGCCGCGGCGCTTGACGGTGCGCGTCGCCGCGATCACCGGCCGTTCGGTCGCGCTGTCCATATTGTCCATTCCCCCGCTCATGCCCCAAGCGCCTGCACAAGTCCGCGAAAAACATCGCCGCGCTGCTCATAATCCTTGAACTGGTCGAACGACGCGCAGGCGGGCGACAGCAGGACAATGTCGCCGGGCTTTGCCGCCGCCGCCGCATGCGCGACCGCCGTCGCCATGTCGCCAGAGCGATCGACCGGAACCGCGTCGCCGATCTCCGCCGCGAAAGGCTCCATCGCATCGCCGATCAGATAGGCCCGTTTCACATGCCCGAACCATGGGCGGCACGCCGCCAGCCCGTCGCCCTTGGCCTGCCCCCCGGCAATCCAGTGCAAACGCTGGTCCGGCGCCGGCGGAAAGGCCGCCAGCGCCGGTGCAGCGGAAGCCGCGTTGGTCGCCTTGCTGTCATTGAACCAGCGGACGCCAGCGACTTCGCCGACCAATTCCATGCGATGCGGCAGCGACGAGTAGGTCGCGAGGCCGCGTTCGATCTGTTCGTCGTTCAACCCCAGCACCCGGCACACCGCGATCGCGCAGACGGCGTTTTGTGCATTGTGCGGGCCTTGCAGCGCGGGCCAGCGGTGCTGGTCGACCGGGTCGATGTCCTTGCCCGACACGCGGTGCAGCCGGTGGTTGATCCGGCTCGCGATCATCTTTGACGGATCGTCATCGACCGCAACGATCGCGACCTGATCGCGGTGCTGCAAACCGAAGAGGCGCGCCTTGGACGCGGCATAACCGGTGAAACCGTCATAGCGGTCGAGATGGTCGGGGCTGAGATTGGTCAGCACCGCGACGTCGCACGCCAGGCTGTGCGACAGGTCGATCTGGTAGCTCGACAGTTCGAGCACATAGACCCCGCCAACCGGCAACGGATCGCGCGACAGGATCGGTAGCCCGATATTGCCGCCCATCAGCGACGGCACCCGGGCGCTTTCCAGCATGTGGTGGATCAGCGCGGTGACCGTCGATTTGCCATTGGTCCCGGTGATACCAACGACCTTGTGCGGCGGCAGGTCGCCCCGCGCTTCGGCGAACAGTTCCACGTCGCCGATCACCGGCACATGCGCCTCGCGCGCGTGTCCCGCGATCGGGTGGCGGTTAAGGGGGACGCCCGGCGACACGACCACCCCGGCGAAACCGATCAGGTCGATGTCGAGCGGATTGCCGATATCTGCGCCCAGCGCCATCGCATCGTCGCGCGCTTCCTCGCGGTCGTCCCACGCGGTGACCCCGGCGCCGCTGGCGACGAGCGCCTCGACCGTCGCGAGCCCCGAGCGCGCCAGCCCCAGCACCGCATAGCGGCGGCCGGCAAAGGCGCGCGAGGTGATCACCGCAGTTTCAAGGTCGCGAGTCCCGCGAGCGCAAGGACGATCGACACGATCCAGAAGCGGATGACGACGGTCGATTCGGGCCAGCCCAATTGTTCGAAATGATGGTGGATCGGCGCCATGCGGAACACCCGCTTGCCGGTGCGCTTGTACCAGAACACCTGGATGATCACCGACAACGCCTCGACCACGAACAGCCCGCCGACCAGCACCAGCACCAGCTCATGCTGCGCTGTCACTGCGATCGTCGCGAGCGCGCCGCCCAGCGCCAGGCTGCCGGTATCGCCCATGAACACCGCCGCCGGCGGGGCGTTGAACCACAGAAAGGCCAGGCAGGCGCCGATGATTGCCGCCGCGAACACCGCGAGTTCACCCGCGCCCGAGACATGCGGGATGCCCAGATATTCCGCGAATTTCACATTGCCCGTCAGATAGACGATGACGAGGAAAGTCAGGCTGGCGATAATCACCGGGAAGGTCGCGAGCCCGTCGAGCCCGTCGGTCAGGTTCACCGCATTGCCGAAGCCGACGATCAGCACCATCGCAAAGACATAGTAGAGCGGCCCGAGTTCGAGCACGACCCCGCTGAAGAACGGCAGATAGAGGTCGGTGCCGGTGCGCGACACGATCAGGAACACCGCCACCCCGGCGATCAGAAACTCGATCAGCAGGCGCACGCGCCCCGGAATGCCCCGGTGACTGGCCTTGGTCACCTTGTCGAGATCGTCGAGGAAACCGACCGCGGCGAACCCGCCGGTCACAAAAATGCACGCCCAGACAAAGCGGTTCGACAGGTCCATCCACAGCAGCGCCGAGATCATCAGCGAGATGAGGATCATCAGCCCGCCCATGGTCGGCGTGCCTTTTTTGGCGAGGTGGCTTTGCGGCCCGTCTTCGCGGATCGGCTGCCCCTTTCCTTGACGCATCCGCAGCATCAGGATGAAGCGCGGCCCGATCCATAGCCCGATGATGAGCGCGGTCGCAACCGCGGCGCCCGAGCGGAAGCTCAGATAGCGAATGAGGTTCAAGACCCCCGGAAAGTCCAGCCATTCCGCCAGCCAGTATAACATCAATAGTCCCCGTTGGTCAGCGCGGTCACCAGATGCGACAGGCCGACGCTGTTCGACCCCTTGATCAGCACCGTGTCGCCGGGACGGATCAAGTCGCCCAGCCGCGCTTTGGCGGCCGAATGGTCGGCGACATGCGCGAAATCGATCTGACCCTCAAGCGCCTTTGCCAGCGGCGCCATCTCGTCGCCGACGAGCAGGGCGAATTGCACCCCGGCTGCGACGAGCGGAGCCGCGAGGTCGGCATGATAGGCCGCGCCGTCGGGGCCGAGTTCCTTCATCGCGCCCAGGATCGCGATCCGGCGCTCGCCCGATTCGCTGCCGAGCTGGCCAATCGTCGCCGCCATCGAAGCGGGGTTGGCGTTGTAGCTTTCGTCGATCAGCAGGATATGCCCGCCGCCGAACGTCACGCGGTGCCGCGCGCCGCGTCCGGCCAGCCCCGCCATTTCGGCAAAGGCCAGCCCCGCCGCGGGCAGGTCGCCGCCCACTGCCTTCACTGCCGCGAGCACCGCCAGTGAATTGGACACCCAATGAGCCCCGGCTTGCGCGATGGTGAAGCAGAGCAGCGCATCCTGCACCTGCGCGGTGACGAGCGAACCGCCCTTGCCATCCGAAAGCCAATCGACCGCGCGAACATCGGCATCGGCACCCAGCCCAAAGCTGATCACATGCGCGGCGTGCTGCTCGGCCTTGGCGCGCAACCGCGCGTAATGCGGGCTATCGAACGGGACGATCGCGGTGCCGCCGGGCTCGAGTCCCTCAAAAATCTCGCCCTTGGCGTCGGCGATCGCCTCTTCGCTGCCGAAAAATTCCATATGCGCCGGGGCGATGGTGGTGACGATAGCAACATGCGGGCGGACCATCCGCGTCAGCTCGGCGAGCTCACCCGCATGGTTCATTCCCATCTCGAACACACCGAAATCGGCGGTCGAGGGCATGCGCGCCAGGCTGAGCGGTACGCCGACATGGTTGTTATAGCTTTTGACCGAGCGGTGCGCCTTGCCGGGGCGGAAGCGGTCGAGCGCCGCGAACAGCGCTTCCTTGGTCCCCGTCTTGCCCGCCGATCCGGTCACCCCGATGATCCGGCCATGGCTGCGCGCACGCGATGCGGTGCCGAGCGCGTTCAGCGCCGCGGCGCTGTCGGCGACGCGGACATGCGGGTGATCGATCGCGGTTTCGCAGATGATCCCCGCGGTCCCCGCCGCAATGGCCTGGTCGATGAATTTATGGCCGTCGGTCGCCTCGCCGCGCATCGCGACGAACAGATCGCCCGTAGTCACCTCGCGCGAGTCGAACGCAACCCCATGCACGGTGAAATCGCTGCTCGCTTCCCCGCCCGTCGCGGCGGCGATGGCGCGCGCAGTCCACAGCGGGGTCATGCCGCACACTCGCGCGCGACGCCAACGTCGTCGAAGGGAATGACGCGCATGTCAGCGCCCGCGCCGACGATCTGGCCCTGCTCATGCCCCTTGCCTGCGATACAGACGATGTCGTCGGCGCGGGCTTCGGCAATCGCGGCAGCGATCGCGGCGCGGCGGTCGCCGATGACCTGCGCGGTCGGCGCGCCCACAGCAATCGCGGTACGGATCGACGCCGGATCCTCGCCGCGCGGATTGTCGTCGGTGATGATCAGCACATCGGCCTTGGCCGCGGCGACCTTGCCCATCTCGGGGCGCTTCGCCTGATCGCGGTCGCCGCCGGCGCCGAAGACCAGGATCAACCGCCCACTCGCATGCGGACGCAGTGCGTCGAGCGCCGCCTCTATCGCGTCGGGGGTGTGCGCATAATCGACATAGACCGGCGCGCCTGTCCGCGTGATCGCCGCGCGTTCGAGCCGCCCGCGCACCGGCTGGAGCCGCCCGAGGTTTGCGAGCGTCTGTGCGACATCGCCGCCCGTGGCGATGACCAAACCCGCCGACACCAGCGCATTGGCGACCTGATAGGCACCGATCAGCGGCAGATCGACTTTGTGGGTCACATCACCCGCCGCGATGACAAGTGTCTGGCCAAGCTGGGTCGGTTCACGCGAAACAAGGTGCAGGTCGCCGCCCGTCACACCGACCGTCATCAGCCGAATACCGCGCGCCCGCACCGCATCGACGACCGCCGCCGAATAGACATCGTCGTTCCACACCACCGCGGTGCCATCCTGCTCGACCACTTCGGTAAACAGCCGCAGCTTTGCGGCCAGATACGCCGCCATCGTGCCATGATAATCGAGATGATCGTGGCTAAGGTTGGTGAACGCTGCCGCCTTTACCGGCAGGCCTTCGGTGCGATATTGGTCCAGACCATGGCTCGACGCCTCGAACGCCGCATGGCTGACGCCTTCGGTGGCCAGCCCCGACATATTGCTGAGGAAGGTCACGATGTCGGGCGTCGTTAGCCCGGTCGAGGCGCTGTCGGTTGAGGTCGTGATCCCGAGCGTGCCGATCGACGTCGCGTTGAACCCGGCCATCCGCCACAATTGGCGGGTCATTTCTACGGTCGACGTCTTGCCGTTGGTGCCGGTCACCGCGACGCAAGTCGCCGGAAACCGATGGAAGAAGCGCGCCGCTATATGGGCAAAGGCGCGGCGCGGATTAGGCTCGGCGATATGCACCGCCCCGTCCACTCGTGCTTCCGGGCGCGCGACGACTGCGATCACTCCAGCCTCGATCGCCGCCGGGATAAAATCCTCGCCGTTGAATTTTTCGCCGACAAAGGCGCCAAAGATCGTTCCCGGCGCAACCTTGCGGTGGTCGATGGCAAGCCCGGTGACGACCGGATCAGCGCACACCGGCCCAGCGTCCCCTATCAGCGCGGACAGACGCATTATTCGTCTTCCCCGTTTCTCCACAGCAGCGGGGTGAGTTCGGACACATCGACATCACGGCTTTCGTCGGGGAACACGCCGAGCATCGGACCGGCGCGAGTCACGACCTTGCTGACGACCGGCGCCGCGGTCCAGCCCGCAGTGCGCTGGCCCGAGCTATAGGCATTGCCCTTCGGCTCGTCGATCATCACCAGCACGACATAGCGCGGATTGTCCATCGGGAAGGCGGCGGCAAAGGTCGCGACGACCGAGCTGCGGCGATAGCCGCCCGCGCCGGGCTTTTCGGCGCTGCCGGTCTTGCCGCCGACGCGGAAACCCGGCGCCTCGGCCTTTTTGCCGGTGCCGTCGGACACGATCAGGCGGAGCAACTGGCGCATCCGCGCGCTGGTCGCGGCCTTGAACACGCGGCGGCCCTTCGGCGGCGCCAGATCACCAAGTTTGGTCACGGTCGCGGGACGATAAATGCCGCCATTGACGAGCGCGGCATAGGCGCTGGCAAGGTGCAACGGCGTCACCGCAATGCCATGGCCATAACCGGTGGTCATCGTGGTCAAACGACCCCAGTCGCGCGGCCACAGCGGAAAGGCGCGTTCTTTGATGTTAATCTGCGGGCGACCGTCGAACTCCAGGCTGCGGAACATCGCTTCCATCTTTTCGCGGCCGAGTTCGTCGGAAATGCGGGCGGTGGTGATGTTCGAGCTGTGGATCAAAGTCTCTGGTACGTTCAGCCAGCGGTTCGAAGGGTGACTGTCGCGGATCCGGAAACCGGCGATCGCCAGCGGCTGCGTCGCGTCATAACGGCGCGCCATGCTGGTCACGGTGCCGGCATCGATCGCAGCGGCGACGGTCAGCGGCTTGAAGGTCGACCCGAGCTCATACAGATTATGCGTCATCGCGTTGCGACGCGTCGCGGGATCGCTGCCGCTGAGCTTGTTGGGGTTGAAGGTCGGCAGCGACGTCATCGCCATCACTTCGCCGGTGTGCACGTCGAGGATGATCCCCGCGCCGCCGATTGCCTCAAGGTTCGCAACCGCCGAACCAAGCTCGCTTTCGAGCACCCCCTGCACCCGCGCGTCGATTGACAGCGCCAGCGGATCGCCGCGCGTCGCCTTGTCGATCAGGCGGTTGTCGAACGCGCCTTCGACCCCGGTGACGCCATGTCCCGCGGCATCGGTGAAGCCCAACACATGCGCGGCGAGCGACAGCTGCGGATACAATCGCTCCTTTTCGCGCGGAAAGTCGAAACCGACGTCGCCGATCGCATTCACCGCTGCAACCTGATCGGGCAGCGCGCGACGGCGGATATAAGTCGGGCGCGGGCCGCTGACCTTGGCCAGCAGATCGGCGCGGGTCATATCCGGGAAAATCTTGTGCAGTTCGTCGGCGAGATACTGACGGTTGTTGAGCAGCTTTTCGGGCACGACGCGGATCGCATAACCGTCGATCGTGCGCGCCAGCGGCACGCCGTTACGATCGACGATGTCGGCGCGCGCCGGAACAAAAGCCGTCGACCCCGATCCGCTCCGCGCTCCGGTGTCGAACAGCGCAAAATAGACCAGACGGACCGACACCAGAAAAAATGCCGCCATGAACAGCAACATCAGGATCATCAGCCGCTGCTGTGCGGTCAGCAAGATTTGCTGCCGCACCCCAGCGGTACGCACACGCGTCGGACGGACGACCAGCGTGTTCATCGGGCGGGCTTCCCTCCCGCAGCTTCGGCGGCGGCCGCGCGCTTCAAATCGGCGAGCGTCGATTCGGCGAGCAACTGGTCCTCGATCATCCTGAGCTGCTCGCGGCGGCGCGTCGGGGTCATGCGCGGCGCGGCGTCGCTGCGGATCCCGGTTTCGGCCTGCGCCAGCACAACCGGCTTCGTCGTAGCAGGCTTCGCTGCCACCGGGCTTCCCGTGGGCGCGGCGGGGACGGCGACCGGCGACACCATCGCCATCAGCACCGGGGCGACCTCATTGGCGCCGCGGGCGCGCGGCAGGCCATCGAGCGAGGCGAGCTGGCGCTCATTGGCGAGATACTGATCGGCACCCGGCGCCGAATAACCAAAGGTGTCGGCGTTCCACTGCTCGAGCTGGCGCATCGAGGCGCGCACCGCGAGTTCGGATTCGAGATAGCGGATATTGTCGCGGCTGCGCTCAATCTCTCGTTCGATGCGCGTCAGTTCGCTGCGCGTCGCCGCGACCTTGAGCGACACCGGGTAAAGCATCATCGCACAGATGAGAACAAGCAGCACCAGTCCGATGCCCTGAAGTTTGCGCGCCGCCATCAGCATGAGATCGCCTCCTTCATATTGGGTTGACCCGGCCAGGCCGGGGCTGCGGTGCGCACCGCGCTGCGCAGCGTGGCCGACCGGGCGCGCGGGTTGCGCGCCTCTTCGGCCTTGCCCGGCCGCACTTTGCGCGCCGGGGTCTGGAATGACGGGGCATGCGCGGCCGCGGCAGCCGCGGGACGATGGCGCGAGCCACCCGAACCGCCGCCGCTGCGTTCGCGCAGGAAATTCTTCACGATCCGGTCCTCGGTGCTGTGAAAGCTGACCACCGCCAACCGGCCACCGGGACGCAGGATGCGCTCCGCAGCGGCCAAGCCGGCGACCAACTCGTCGAGTTCGGAATTGATGTGGATGCGGATCGCCTGAAAGCTCTTGGTCGACGGATCCTTGGGCGCACCGGGCGGGTGGCGCAGCGCCTTGCGGATCACGGCAGCCAGTTCGGCGGTGCGGCTGAGCGGACGCGCGGCAACGATCGCGCGCGCCACGCGGCGCGACTGGCGCTCGTCACCATAATGGAACAGCACGTCGGCGATCTCGGTCTCGTCGGCGCGGTTCAGCCACTCGGCGGCGCTTTCGCCGTCCTGCGCCATCCGCATGTCGAGCGGGCCGTCCTTCTGGAACGAAAAGCCGCGCTCGCCCTGGTCGAGCTGCATCGACGACACGCCGATATCGAAGGTGATGCCATCAACGGCATCGATGCCGCGCTCGGCGAGCAACCGGTCGATTTCACCGAATCGGCCATGGATCAACGTCAGCCGACCACCCGCTTCCTCAACCAGCGCCTGCCCATCGGCAATCGCATCGGGATCGCGGTCGCAGGCGACGACATCGGCACCCGCCGCAAGCATTGCGCGCGTATAGCCGCCAGCACCAAAGGTCGCATCGACATGGCGCTCACCCGGGGCGATGGCGAGCGCGGCGATCACTTCGTCGCGCAGGACAGGGTCGTGGCGCGGGTCCCTGGACACTTGGGGGGCAAGGTCGCTCATTTGCGCCCCTTCCCTTTGGTCGCATCCCATGCCGCGGCGAGCCGCTGCAGCACCGGATCAGCGTCGACGCATTCGGCCAAGGTCGGCAGCCACCAGATTTCGAAGCGTCGGCCCGACCCGACAAAGGCGGTCGCGCCGACGTCGCCGACGCGGTCGCGGTGGGTGAAGCCGGGCAGGAAGCGCCCGCTGTCGTCGAGCGCATAGGCATCGGTATAGCTGAACCGCTTTTTGAACTCGGCATCCTCGTCGAAATCGAGGTTGCGAGAACGCGCGGTATCGCGGTCGCGTTCGATCTCGCCGTTCAGGCGGTCATATTGATCATGGCCATAGGCGACGAGGCAGGGCAGCTTTTCGTGGAAGCCAACCCAAAGCACGCGCTGGCCGTCCGCAGTAAGGGGCACATTGTTGCGGAACTGAGAGGGGACGGCGATGCGTCCCTTGCCATCGATCGCGGCGAAGCTGGTTCCCGCATACTGGCCGGGCGTCACAATCGCCATCGCTCTGCCCCCCGTATGCGCCTGCGGGCAATACTTTCCTGGCCCCGGAATCGCGTGATTCCAGTTGGTTCGGTTTCGGCGGAGATTGCCCCTCTCCGATTCCTGACTATCAACTATAGAGTAGGGTGAAAAGGGGAAATTTAGGGCAAAATAGGGAATCTACCCCCTAATCGTCGCAAAATGACCAAATAGTCGGTCGAAATGCGGTCGGCACGGGTCGGCGCAGCCGCAAAGCGCGCCGTCGTCAGGGCAAAATGGGAAAAAAAAGCGCCTCAGTCGGCGTGGGCGCGAATCCACAGCGGTTGCAGCACCGCGACTCCGGCGCCCGGCCACAACCGCGCCGCCAGCCATGCGATCGTATCGGCCTGCCGCAGATGGTCAGCGCCGGGCACCAGCGGCGACCAGAGCGGCGCAAACAACAGGTCGGCGTCGCCCACCAGCCACGCCTCGCCCGCGCCGATCCGGCATTGCGCAATGCGGCGACCGGCGAAGCTGCGGCATGTCGGCGGCAGGCGTTCAAACGCCCCGGCGCTCGACAGGCGCAGCCGCGCGCCATCGACGTCGGCCGCCGACGCCGAATTGTCATCGGTCGGTGCGGCGCCGAGCGTCACCCCCCAATGATCGAGCAGCGGCGTCAGCAGGCTGGTTACCGGCGGATTGCGCGGGTCCCCGAGCGGATGCGGCGCGGGCCAGCCAGACAGCGCATCCGCCAGCACCACCGCCTTGCCGCCACCGCGAACAAAGGCGTCGATCGCCACCAGTTCCTGCGGCGCCAGCGCACGCGGGTGCGCGATCAGCAGCGCGCCGCCAGGCGGCGGCACATGATCGACCAAGCTGTCGACCAGCGATACCGGCCCCATGGCTTCCAGCTGAACCAGCGCCGGATCATCCTCTGCGCCGCCCGAGATGATCGCCGCAATATCGCCGTTGCCAGACCAGCGCAGCGGTAGCCCGGTGAGCATGGTCGTCGCGGGGGTGCCAGTTGAAGCAGCGGCGGGCCGATAGAGTGCAGCGAGAAGCATATGCCCGGCTGTGAACCAGCCGATGACCAGCGCCAGCCCGGCGAACCACGGCAGCCATCGCACGCGCGGACGCCAGCGAACGAGCCGATCGGCAACCCATCCCGCCGCTGCGCCCGCCACCAAGACCAGCGTGATTTGCAGCCCACCCGCCGAACCTGACAAGGAAACGGCAAGCAGCGTTTGCGCGCCTGCAACCAATGCCAGCGCCATAACGAGGGTGGAGCGCCGCAAGTCGACACCTTCGCGGCGCTGCCAGACAGCGAGCAGCAGCATCGGCAAGATAAGGAGTGGCAGCGCCAGCGCCGGATCGATGCGGTCCAGCAGCACCTGCCCGCCGCCAATCCAGGCAAGCAACGCGACAAGCGCGGCAATCGAAACAGCGCGCACCACCAGGCGGCGCGACAATATTGTCACGGGGCCGATTTGCGCGCGCGCTGCAATTCGGGATCGGGCTCAAGATCGGGAACGGTTGCCGCCGACGGTGCCGCCTGCGGTACCTTCACAGGTGTCTCGGCATTTTCGTCTTTCGACGATGGAGACACCGGTTGCACGCCCAGTTCTTCGAGCGGGGCGCCGCCGGTTTTGACCTCGTCGCCGGGCATCTTCACCTCGGCAGCAGTCGCTGCGTCGCTCTCGACAATTTCGCGGGCGCGGTCGCCGATCAATCCCGCCATGCCGACGAGCAACAGCACCGTCAGCACCCCGGCGATGCCGATCTGCAACCGCCGCATCGTATCGTTGACCGGCGTCGGCACCACCACTTTGGGCGGTGCGTTCTTGTCGATCCGCATGTCGGTCATACTGTCGTCTCCGCCAGACTTTTGCTCGCCAACCATTCGGGGTTGTAGAGCGTCGAGAGATAGCGAAACCCGCTGTCGCACAGGATCGTTGCGATGCGCTTGCCGGGTCCTAATTGGCGCGCCAGCGCCATTGCGCCCGCAACATTGATCCCCGACGACAGCCCCAGGCACAGCCCTTCGTCATCGAGCAGCGCGCGAACGACCGCGAGACCTTCGGCGTCGGAGATGCGGAACTGGGTATCGATCGGCGCCCCGTCGAGGTTCGCGGTGATGCGGTTCTGGCCGATCCCCTCGGCCACGCTGCTGCCCTCGGCCTTCAATTCGCCGCACTGGTAATAATTATACAGCCCGGCGCCATGCGGATCGGTCAGCGCAATGACGATGTCGGGATTATGCGCCTTCAGCCCCAGCCCGGTTCCTGCGATCGTGCCGCCGGTGCCGGCAGCGCAGGTGAAACCGTCGATCCGCCCGTCCATCTGTTCCCAGATTTCCTCTGCCGTGCCGCACACATGCGCCTTGCGGTTGGCGATATTGTCGAACTGATTGGCCCAGATCGCATTGTCGGTTTCCTCGGCGATCCGGCGCGAGGTGTGAACGAAATGGCCGGGATTGGCAAATGGCGCCGGCGGCACCAGCACCAGCTCGGCGCCGAGCGCGCGGATCGTCGCCATCTTCTCGGCGCTCTGGTTGTCGGGCATGACGATGATCGTCTTGTAGCCTAGCGCGTTGCCAACGAGCGCCAGTCCGATGCCGGTGTTGCCCGCAGTCCCCTCGACGATCGTGCCACCGGGTTTGAGGCTGCCGTTCGCTTCGGCGTCGCGGACAATATAGAGCGCAGCGCGATCCTTTACCGACCCGCCGGGGTTGGCATATTCGCACTTGCCCCAGATTTCGCAGCCGGTGGCTTCGCTCGGCCCCTTCAGCAGCACCAGCGGGGTGTTGCCGATCAGGTCGAGGCTGTTTGCAGCAATAGTCATGTCCCTGATCTAGGGCCGCGCCCCCGGCCTCGCAAGACAGCTTCGCTTGATCCGGCGAAGATCAGCCTTTGTCGACCAACGGGCGCCCTCCTCCGACGAACGGCAACGCGCGCCCACCGGCGGGGGTTGTTTTTGTGACAGTATATCATTACTGGAGCCCGCACAGGTCGCCATAGAACAGGACTCTCCCCTTATGCGTTTGCTTTGCTCCGCCGGTTTCTCCCTTGCCATCTTCCTTGCCGCCCCCGCCTTGGCGCAAGACCGTGCCGCCGCGGGCAGTGACGACGATGTGCACACCGGCGACCCGATCATCGTCACCGCGCCCTATGTCCGCAGCCTCGACATCCTGGGCAATGTGTCGGTGCTGGAAGGTGACGAGCTGGCGCGCGACATCCGCGGCCAGATCGGCGACACGCTGACGCGCCAGGCCGGCGTATCGGCGACCAGCTTTGCCCCCGGCGCTTCGCGCCCGGTGCTCCGCGGGTTTTCAGGCGAGCGCGTCCGCGTCCTGACCGACGGGATCGGGTCGATCGACGTCTCTAACACCTCGGCCGATCATGCCGTGACCATCGACCCGCTGACCGTCGAGCGCATCGAAATCCTGCGCGGCCCCGCCGTCCTGCTGTTCGGCAGCCAGGCGATCGGCGGCGCGGTCAACCTGTTCGACCGCCGCATCCCGCGCAAGGTGCCGGCCGACCATGTCCATATCGACGCGATCGGCGGCTATGCGACCGCCGCCAACGACCGCAATATCGGCAGCTCGATCGACGTCGCGCTGACGCCGCAGATCGTCGCGCATCTTGACGGCAGCTGGCGCAAGACCGGCGACGCGCGCTCGGGCGGCTTTGTCTATGCGCCCGACATCCGCGACGACCTTCTCCATCTCGCCGAACATGAGGTCGAAGAAGGCCATCTCGACGAAGCCGCCGAACTGACCGCAGACGCCAAGCGCAGGGGCAAGATCCCCAACACTGCCAGCGAGACTTGGACCGCGGCGG
>JAHJHL010000185.1 GCA_018823905.1 Alphaproteobacteria bacterium | reverse complement strand
CGATGCAATTGTCGCAGATGGCCGACCAAAAGGCGTCGATCCTGATGGGTACGACCTTCGCGGTCTTCACGCTCGCGATCGGGCAGGCGCGCACGGGCGGTGGGGCGCTGGCGATGCCGCTCGCCATCCTCGCGACCTTTTCCTTCCTCTCGGCGCTGCTCGCGGTGTCGGCTGTGCTGCCGCGCGTCGGCAAGGCGCCGCCGGTCGTCTACAAGGACGGCAAGGATCACAGCAACATTCTCTTTTTCGGCCGCTTCGAACAGATGGACGAGGATGAATTCATTTCCGCCGTAAAGGCGCGGCTGCGCACCGAGGAAGATCTTTACGAGACGATGCTGCGCGACACCTACCAGAATGGCGTCGTGCTCGCGCGGCGCAAATATCGTTATCTGGCTTATGCTTATCGCCTGTTCGTGGTCGGGCTGACGCTGACCTTTGTCGCGTTCGCGGTCGAGATGGCCGGGATGTGGGGCAGGTAGCCCGATAGATCCTCCCTGTGCCGCAGCCATGGGGAGGTGGCAGCGCGGAGCGCTGACGGAGGGGCTTTGGCGCTAGCGTCGCTGCCCCTCCACCACGCCCTTCGGGCGCGGTCCCCCTCCCCATGGCTTCGCCACAGGGAGGATATTAGTTTAATCGATCGCCTTGACGATCACACTCGCATTGGTGCCGCCGAAGCCGAAGCTGTTGTTCAGCGCCGCCTTGACCGGACGCTTTTTCGCGGTGTGCGGAACCAGGTCGACGCCCTCGGTGCCCTCGTCGGGATTGTCGAGGTTGAGCGTCGGGGGGACGATCTGGTCGCGGATCGCGAGGATGCAGAAGATTGTTTCAACCGCGCCGGCGCCGCCGAGCAGGTGGCCGATCGCCGATTTGGTCGAGCTCATCGATACGTCGCCGATCGCGTTGCCGAACAGGCGCTTGACTGCGCCGAGTTCGATCGTGTCGGCCATCGTCGAGGTGCCGTGGGCGTTGATATAATCGATGTCCGACGGGGTCATGCCCGCCTTCTTGAGCGCCATTTCCATCGAGCGGAACGCGCCCGAACCCTCGGGGTGCGGCGCGGTGACGTGATAGGCGTCGCCCGACAGGCCGTAACCGACGACTTCGGCGTAAATCTTGGCACCGCGCGCCTTGGCATGCTCATATTCCTCGAGCACCACGACGCCCGCGCCCTCGCCCATCACAAAACCGTCGCGGTCCTTGTCATAGGGGCGGCTCGCCGCTTCGGGGCGATCGTTGTAGCTCATGTTGAGCGCGCGCGCCTGTGCAAAGCCGGCGATGCCGATCGGGCAGATCGTCGCCTCGGCGCCGCCCGCCAGCATGATGTCGGCGTCGTCGTCGCGGATCATCCGCGCCGCGTCGCCGATCGAATGCGCGCCGGTCGAGCAGGCGGTGACGACGGCGTGGTTCGGCCCCATCAGGCCATATTTGATGCTGACCTGGCCCGAGATCAGATTGATCAGGCGGCCGTGGACGAAGTGCGGCGAAACGCGGCCCGGACCCTTTTCGGCGAGCAGCAGGCTTTCACTTTCGATGCCCGGCAGGCCGCCGATGCCCGACCCGATCGAACAGCCGGCGCGCAGCTTCTGCGCTTCGGTCATGTCCTCGAGACCGGCATCCTCAATCGCCTGCCCCGCGGCGTCGATGCCATAAATGATGAAGGGATCGACCTGGCGCTGCACCTTGTGGTCGACGCGCTTGCCGGGATCGAAGCCATATTCATGGTCTGGCCCCTTCACCTCGCACGCGATCGTGCATTTATAGTCGGAGGCGTCGAAATGGGTGATCTGACCCGCGCCCGATTTGCCCGCGAGCAGGTTGGCCCAAGTGGTTTCCACATCCGCGCCCAGCGGCGTCACCAAACCCAATCCCGTCACGACAACGCGGCGCATAGTCATTCCTTTCGTCGGTCCCTGCCCCGGCAGGTTCCCGCATTACATCTGTTGGCACGCTTCTAACGAGCGCTGGGCCATAAAAAAAGCTTCCCGGCCCCTGCACGCGAGCGCTCGGGACCGGGAAGCCGGAAACGCGTGGGCAGCGTCGCCGCCGCGTCCGGCGATGCCGGACCGCAGGGGTTTAGCCCTTGTTCGCTTCGATATAGTCGATCGCATCCTTGACGGTGGCGATCTTTTCCGCCGCGTCGTCGGGGATTTCAACGCCGAATTCTTCTTCGAACGCCATCACCAGTTCGACGATGTCGAGGCTGTCGGCGCCCAGATCATCGATGAAGCTCGCTTCTTCGGTAACCTTGTCGGCTTCGACGCCCAGATGTTCGACGACGATCTTCTTAACCTTTTCGGCCGAATCGCTCATGCGCTATTCCTTTTCTGACTAAGCCGTGAATGTTG
>JAHJHL010000003.1 GCA_018823905.1 Alphaproteobacteria bacterium | reverse complement strand
GCATCTTGACGGCAGCTGGCGCAAGACCGGCGACGCGCGCTCGGGCGGCTTTGTCTATGCGCCGGGCATCCGCGACGACCTGCTCCACCTTGCCGAACATGAAGTCGAAGAAGGCCATCTCGACGAAGCCGCCGAACTGACCGCCGACGCCAACCGCCGCGGCAAGATTCCGAACACCGCCAGCGAAACCTGGACCGCCGCGGGCGGGCTGTCGCTGATCAACGACGGCGGCCAGCTCGGCATTTCGGTCAGCTATTACGACAGCAAATATGGCGTTCCCAGCCGCCCGGGCACCGAGCATCACCATGAAGGTGAAGAGGAAGGTGACGAAGAGGAAGGCCATGACCATGGCGAGGCGCCGGTCACCATCGGGCTGAAGCAATGGCGCGCCGACCTGCGCGGCGAGGTCGAAATGGGCGATGGCTTTTTCGACAAGCTGCGCATCCGCGCCGGGTTCGCCGACTATGAACATACCGAATTCGAGGGCGACGAGGTCGGTACCGTGTTTACCAACCAAGGCGTCGAAGGGCGGCTCGAGCTGGCGCAGAACGACCGTGGCGGCTGGCGCGGCGCCAGCGGCATCCAGTACAGCCACCGCGATTTCAACGCGATCGGCGCCGAAGCCTTTGTCCCGCGCAACCTGACCGACCAGTTCGCGCTGTTCACCTTGCAGGAATGGACGCTGGGTTCGCTCGGCGTCGAAGCGGCGGCGCGTTATGAAACCACCGATGTCCGCGCCCCGGCGCTCGGCATCTCGCGCAGTTTCGACAGCTTCTCGGGTGCCTTGGGCGCGAATTACGACATCAGCGACAGCGCCAAGATCGGCATTTCCGTCGCCCGCGCCGTCCGCGCTCCGTCGGCTGAGGAGCTTTTCTCGAATGGCCCGCACATCGCCACCCAATCGTTCGAAGTCGGCAATGTCGATTTGAAGCGCGAAGCCAGCTGGGGCGCCGAAGCGTCGTTCAAGGTCAAGACCGACGCCTTCAGCCTGAGCCTGACCGGCTATTCCAACTGGTTCGACAATTTCATCTATTCCGAAGCCACCGGCGCGGAAGAGGATGAATTGCCCGTCTTCCAATATTTCCAGCGCGACGCCCGCGTCTGGGGCTTCGAGGCCGAAGCGAGCGCGCGGTTGGCGCAGATTGGGGGCTTCAACATCGTCGGCGATGTCGTCGCCGACATGACGCGCGCCAAGATCAAGGGCGGCGACCATGTCCCGCGCATCCCCGCGATGCGCGTGCTCGGCGGGCTTGAGGCACAGGGCGAACGCATCGACGCACGCGCCGAGGTCGAATGGACCGACGACCAGACTCGCATCGCGCCGTTCGAAACCGCGACCAAGGGCTTCACGCTGGTCAACGCCTCGATCAGCTGGCGGCCGCTGCCGGATACCAAGAACCTGACGCTGTCGCTGGCGGCGAACAACATCTTCGACATCGAAGCGCGCCGCCACGCCAGCTTTACCAAGGATTATGTGCCGTTGACCGGCCGCGATATTCGCATCACGGCGCGGGCGAGCTTCTAGGATTATCGTCGCCCCCGCGCAGGCGGGGGTTACGACTATCCTAGAACGGCAATTGTTTCCGCTTGTTCCAGTAAATCGATGTCGCCGCGGCATAGGCGCCAACCTTTTCCCACGCCTCGGTATCGACCGTCTCGATATCGACGCCACTGTCGATATAGGCCTGCACGATCGTCATGATCTGATCTTCGTTCATGTCGCCCGACAGGTCGGGATTTGCGCCTGAGGGTCCAAAATCGAGCGCCTTGTCCACCGTCTCGGTCGACAGTTTGAGGCGCGCGATATCGCCGGCCAGCCATTCGCGCGCGATCCGGGCGAGACTGTATTCGAAGTAGTCGCGCTGCTGTGCGTCGTCCATCGCATGCTGAGTGGCACAGCCTTTGGTGATCGCCGCGAGGCTTCCAAAAAGCTCCTCGCGGCCCGCATCGTCGCCCGCGCCCGCCATCGCCGCACCGATCGACGCTTTGGTGTCAGCGGCGACCGCCGACACGGCGCAATCGAACTTCTCACCTTCCTGCGCCGCGGCCCCGGCGGGCAGTGCCGCCAGTGCCAGTGCGGCGCCTGCCATCAAACCCTTCAGCATGCAGAAATCCCTTCCCCGTCGCGACGCGATCCCTCAGGACAGCATGGCCATCCCGCCGTTCACATGCAATGTCTGACCAGTGACATATCCGGCTTCCTTCGACGCCAGATAGACGACCGCGGCGGCGATATCGCTGCCCTCGCCCATCCGCCCCGCCGGAATGCGCTGGTTGAGCGCTTCCTTTTGCGCGTCGGGCAGGTCGTCGGTCATCGCGGTAGCGATAAAGCCCGGTGCGACGCAGTTCGCGGTCACCCCGCGGCTCGCCAGTTCCTGCGCCAGCGCCTTGGTCATGCCGGTCACCCCTGCCTTCGACGCCGCATAATTCGCCTGCCCGGGATTACCGGTGGCGCCGACGACGCTGGTGATCGAAATGATGCGCCCGAACCGCGCCTTCATCATCGGCTTCGCGGCAGCGCGCGCGAGGCGGAAATTGGCCTCAAGGTTGATGCGGATGACATCCATCCACTCCTCGTCCTTCATCCGCATGATCAGGTTATCGCGCGTCACCCCGGCATTGTTGACGAGGATATCGAGCTTGCCACCGAGCGCCTCAACCGCCGACGGCACAAGCGCATCGACCGCCGCCGCATCACCCAGATTGCAGGGCAAAGCGACATGATCGCCGCCGAGCGTATCGCGAAACGCATTGAGCTTGTCGGCATTGGACCCCGAAACGGCCAGTCGCGCCCCCTGCGCCGCCAGCGCCTGTGCAATCGCCGAGCCAATACCGCCCGAAGCGCCGGTAACCAGGGCCGTCATGCCGGTGAGATCGAACATTCTGTATTTCTCCTGAAATCTTTGAATTAGAGCGTCTTGAGCAGTGCTTCGATGTCGTCCATCGAAATCACGCTGACCGTCTCGACCTCACCTGAGGCGCTGCGTTTGACCATTGGCGACAGTACCTTGCCGCCGAATTCGACGAAATTCGTCACGCCAGTATCTTCCATAGCCCCGACGCTTTCGCGCCAGCGGACGCGGCCGGTGACTTGCTGGATCAGCAGGTCGCGGATTGCGTCGGCGTCGCTCACCGGCCTGGCGGTCACATTGGCAACCACCGGCACCAGCGGCGCCGCTGGCGGGCTCGCGTCGAGCGCTTCGGCCATCGCGTCGGCGGCGGGCTGCATCAGCGGGCAGTGGAAGGGCGCCGACACCGGCAGCAGGACGCCGCGCTTGATCCCATAATCCTTGACCAGCGCGACCGCGCGTTCGACCGCGCCCTTGTGACCCGAGATCACGACTTGCGAGGGATCATTGTCATTGGCGACGGTGCAGATTTCGCCCTCGGCCGCCGCATCGGCGAGCTTCTGCGCGGTGTCGATGTCGGCGCCGAGCAGTGCCGCCATCGCGCCGATGCCGACCGGCACCGCCGCCTGCATCGCCTGCCCGCGCGTCTTGAGCAGCCGCGCCGTGGTGGCAAGGTCGAAGGCGCCCGCTGCGCAGAGCGCCGAATACTCGCCGAGGCTGTGGCCCGCGACATAATCCGCCTTGGCCGCCAGCGTCACGCCGCCTTCCTTCTCCAGCACGCGCAGCGTCGCGATCGCGTTGGCCATGATGGCTGGCTGGGCATTTTCGGTGAGGAGCAGTTGGTCCTCCGGCCCTTCGGTCATCAGCCGGAACAGCTTTTGTCCGAGCGCGTCGTCGACTTCCTGAAACACCTCGCGCGCGACCGGCGATGCGTCGGCGAGCGCCTTGCCCATGCCAACCGCCTGGCTGCCCTGACCCGGAAAGATGAATGCGCGCATATCCCTGCCCTTTTTATCGTCGCCCCCGCGAAGGCGGGGGCCGTTGGCGTTCTAACTCTAGCGGCCCCCGCTTTCGCAGGGGCGACGGCTAGGGCCGCCTATTCTCTCACCCGGCGCGATGCAAGCCGAAGGGAACGGCCTTGTTGTCAGCATCATGCCCGATGTCGGCGCGGCCGAGCCACGGAATGTCGCACCGCGCGCACCAGTCCTGCGCAATCTCCTCGGCCTCCATGCCGAACGGCCGGTCGTTCTCGCGAATGTCGCCGACGCGACCGAGCCGCAACCCCGCCAGCCCGCGTGGGCCGAGATAGCTTGCGACATGGAAAAACGCCCGGTCAAAGGCATAGAGATATTCGCTCACCTCTTCGACCAGCAATACATGCCCCGCGAGGTCAGGTTCGAGCGGGGTGCCGAGCAGCATCGACAGCGTCATCAGGTTGAACGCCGCATGCCTTGCGCCATGCTGCAATCCCGCTTCGCAGGCGCCCGGATCGCGCGCGACCAGCCAGTCGAGCGCGCGCAGTACCGCCGCATCGCCGCCATCACGGCGGATGTCGGCGACCATCGGCCCGTGCGCGACATGGTCGAAACCGTCCCGATAAAGCGCGCCGAGTAGATTGCCCTGATCCGAATAGCCGAGAAACGCCTTGCCCCGCGCGACGTCGGTCATCGCCGCGACCGCATCCTCGGCGATCCGGCACGCGCCATAACCGCCGCGTGCAAACCAGACCGCATCGATGTCGGGGCGGTTCGCCATCTCGACCAGCGCCGCAAAGCGATGCCCATCCTCGCCCGCGAAATGGCCATGCGTAGCGAAACATTGCGGGTCGAAGATCAGCTCGACGTCGGGATAGCCCAGGCTGGCGAGCGCGCGGACGGCCTCGGCATCGTCGGGCAATATGGGGGTCGACGGAGCAACGATGCCGATACGCATCAAAACCTTCTCCCCATGGGAGAAGGATACGCAGCCTTGCCAGCTTGCTGGCTAGGCGAAGTTGGATGAGGGTGTCTGCCGTCCGATTTCCAAGCCACCCCTGATTCCCTCACCCAGCTACGACCAGATGCTTCGCACCAAGTCTGCGCAACCCTCTCCCGGTGGGAGAGGGGAAGCATTGCATTGCCATTCCGAACGCCATATCGCGCCGCCATGGCGGAAAACAAATCCTATTTCTTCTGCGGCATCGGTGGGTCGGGCATGTTGCCGCTAGCGATGATCGTCGCGGCGCGCGGGGCCAGCGTTTCAGGGTCGGATCGCAGCCGCGATCAAGGGCGCTCGCCTGAGAAATTCGCATGGCTCGAACGCCACGGGATCGCCTTCTACCCTCAGGACGGCAGCGGGCCGAAGGCGGGCCAGATTCTCATCGCCTCGGCCGCGATTGAGGATAGCGTTCCCGACATTGCCGCCGCCAACGCGCTCGGCCTTTCCCGCATGACCCGCGCCGACCTCAACGCCGCGCTGTTCAACGCCGCGACCCAGCCAATCGGGGTTGGCGGCACCAGCGGCAAATCGACCGTCACCGGAATGATCGGCTGGATCCTCGCGAGCGCGGGCCGGAAGCCGACAGTGATGAACGGCGCGGTGATGCGCAATTTCGCGAACGACGACCTCCCCTTTGCCAGCGCGCTGATTGGCGATGCAGAGACTTATGTCAGCGAGGTCGACGAAAGCGACGGCTCGATCGCGCTGTACGACCCCGACGTCGCGGTCGTCACCAACATCAGCCTCGACCACAAGAGCCTTGCCGAGTTGCACGCGCTATTCGGCGATTTCGCCGCAAAAGCGCGCATCGCGGTGGTGAACGCCGACGATCCCGAATCCGTGCCGCTGCTTGCGGGTCAAAACGTCATGCGCTTTGGTTTCAGCGAGGCCACAGCGATCCGCGGCGGCGATTTCGAAGCTTTGCCCGATGGCTGCCGGTTCACGGTCAGCTTCGCGGGCGACCGCCACACAGTGCGCCTGCGCATGCCCGGACGCCACAATGCGATGAACGCCCTTGCCGCGATTGCCGCGGCACGTGCGGTCAACATTTCGGTCGCTCAGTCGGTTGCCGCCCTCGTCCATTTTGCAGGCCTCGCGCGCCGCTACGAAGTCCTGGGGCAGGCGAACGGCGTCACCGTCATCGACGATTTTGCGCACAACCCCGACAAAGTTGCCGCAACCCTCGCCGCGGTCGCCGAACTACCGGGCCGCGCCCTCCTGTTCTTTCAGCCGCACGGTTACGGCCCGCTGCGCCAGATGGGCAAGGAACTCGCGGCGAGCTTCGCAAGCGGCATGCGCGACGGCGACAAGCTCTACGTCTGCGATCCCGTCTATTTCGGCGGCACCGTCGACCGCAGCATCGGCAGCGAGGCACTCGTCGCCGACATCGTCGCGGGCGGCGGCGATGCAGTGCACCTGACGACCCGCGCCCATTGCGGCGCAGCGATGCTCGACGAAGCAAAAGCGGGTGACCGCATCCTGATCCTCGGCGCGCGCGACGACACGCTTACCGAATTCGGGCATGAATTGCTGGCGAAGCTGGCTTCGCGCGCTTGATTCCCCCGCGCAATTCTGTATAGGCGCCCTCATTCGGGGCGAGGCTTTGAGCCATCGCCCCGTTTGCTTTGCACCGATTCGCAAGGCGAGACGACAGCCGGAGGGGCCTGCGATTGGCGCAGGTCAGCGATCGGCCAAATCGAAGGAAGCGCATCATGCCGTTCTACGAGCATGTTTTTATCGCGCGTCAGGACCTGAGCCAGGCTCAGGTCGACGCGCTGGCGGAAACCGTCACCAACGTCATCACCGAATATAAGGGCGAGGTCCACAAGACCGAAACCTGGGGCCTGAAGCAGCTCGCCTACAAGATCCAGAAGAACCGCAAGGGTCATTATGTGATGTTGTCGGCTGAAGTCTCGGGTGAAGCGATCGCCGAGATCGAGCGTCAGGCCGCGATCAGCGAAGACATCATCCGCTGGATGACGATCAAGGTCGACGAACTCGAAAAAGGTCCGTCGGTGATGATGCGCAAACAAGAACGTCGGGGCGGCCGCGGCGAACGTGGCGGTCGTGACCGCGACGGCGAAGAATAAGGAAAACGAACATGGCACGACCCTTTTTCCGCCGCCGCAAGACCTGCCCCTTCACTGCGAAGGACGCACCGGTCATCGATTACAAGGACGTTCGCCTGCTCCAGGGTTACCTGTCGGAGCGTGGCAAGATCGTCCCGTCGCGGATTACCGCGGTGTCCGCCAAAAAGCAGCGTGAGCTGGCAAAAGCGATCAAACGCTCGCGCCACATCGGCCTGCTGCCCTACATTGTGAAGTAAGGAGGGCTGGTCTGATGGAAATCATTCTGCTCGAACGCATCGAGAAACTCGGCGGCATCGGCGATGTCGTCAATGTCAAGAACGGCTTTGCCCGCAACTATTTGTTGCCGAACAACAAGGCGCTGCGCGCGAACGACACCAACCGCAAGCTGTTCGAAGCGAACCGCGGCAAGATCGAGGCTGACAACGCCGAACGTCGCACCGAGGCCGAAGGCCGCGCCAGCGGCATCGACGGCAAGCAGATCGTCCTGATCCGCCAGGCATCGAACACCGGCCAGCTTTATGGTTCGGTTTCGGTCCGCGACATCGTCGATGCGCTGGCCGAAGACGGCATCACCGACATCGGCAAGTCGATGGTCGCGCTCGAACGCCCGATCAAGGCGCTCGGCCTGGTCGACGTCAAGGTTAAGCTGCACCCCGAAGTCATCGTGTCGATCGCCGTCAACGTCGCGCGCTCGCCCGATGAAGCCGAGATGCAGAAGCAAGGCATCGACGTGATCCAGGCGATGTTCGAGGAAGAACAGGCCGAAGCCGTCGCGACGGCGCTGGAACCCGACAGCGAAGACGAATATGACGACGCGACCCCGCCGTCGGAATTGGCTGCTGAAGCCAGCGACGACGCTGCGGATGAAGAGGGCGACAAGGCCTAATCGCCTTCCGCTTCGTTGCAAGACACAGAAAAGGCTCCGGAACCCAGCGTTCCGGAGCCTTTTTCTATTCCTGTACCCGTCGCCCCGCAAAGGCTGGGGCGACGCGAAACCTCAATACCCCATCAAACTCAGCACTTCCTTGCGGCTGCGCTGGTCATCAAGGAAACAGCCCAACAGACGGCTCGTGACCATCCCCACGCCCGGCGTGCGAACGCCGCGCCCGGTCATGCAACCGTGCTGCGCGTCGATGACGACCGCAACCCCATGCGGGTGCAGATTGTCCCAGATGCAGCGCGCGACCTCGGCGGTCAGCCGTTCCTGCACCTGTAATCGCCGCGCATAGCCATTGAGCACGCGCGCCAGCTTGGAAATGCCGACGACGCGGTCACGCGGCATATAGGCGATCGACGCCTTGCCGGTGATCGGCGCCATATGATGCTCGCAATGCGACTGGAACGGAATGTCTTTCAGCAGCACCAGTTCGTCATAGCCGCCGACTTCC
Source organism: Alphaproteobacteria bacterium (assembly GCA_018823905.1). GTDB lineage: Bacteria > Pseudomonadota > Alphaproteobacteria > Sphingomonadales > Sphingomonadaceae > Sphingopyxis. The sequence goes on along the minus strand of JAHJHL010000003.1, from coordinate 18,082 downwards.
TCAAAGGTGCGCGCCAGGTGGATCGCCGGATCGTCGGCATAGCCGCTGCAATATTCCTTCCACGCCCGCGCCACCCGCTTGGGCGTATCAAGCAATCCTTCGCGCGCCGGATCGTCGCCGGCCCATTCGATCAGCGTCCGCACAGCGTCCGCGACATGGTCGGGAACGACCACCTTGCCATCGGCCCCCAGTTCAACTTGGTTGTCGCTCATCGCCCCACTTTCACTGTTGCATTCTTGCCGCACATTTCGGTGTCCATGCCTAGATAAACAAGGGTCGCACGACAACAATATTGCTCGGCGCGCAAGTTTACGTTGCGGAAACTTGGCATTTTGCATTTTTGCAACTGCCCCATTTCATGTCGCTTTCCGGATCGAACAAGTGGCTTGACGCTCGCGTCAACTAAGCGCACCTTTGGGTTGCATTACAGAACCCGCCTAAGCGGGTCGTGATCCGGAGAGGCCGGCGTTTTTCCCCGACGCCGGTGGGAGAGGACGATGACCAGCACAGCTGGCAAAAGGGATACCTATAGGCATTCGACCGCGTTGGTCGAACAGCCTTTGCCATGTCTGGTCTTATCCCCTCCCCTTACCACAACTTGAGTTTGGGCGGCCCCGCACATGCGGGATCGAAAAAGGGAGGTTATCAATGAAGTTCAAGGCACTGATCGGAACGTCGATTCTGGCGATGGCGGTGGCGACACCGGCATGGGCGCAGGACCCGGCAGAAGAAGTGGAACGCGACGCTTTCGGCGGCGAAATCGTCGTCACGGCGCAGCGCCAGTCGGAACGTCTGCAAGACGTGCCGATCGCGGTCAGCGCCTTTTCGACGGAAGCGCTCGAAGCACAACAGATCAAGACCCCGTCGGATCTGCAGCTGACGCTGCCCAACGTCACCTTCACCAAAACCAACTTTACCGGCGCCAGCTTTACCATTCGCGGCATCGGCGATCTGTGCGTCGGCACCACCTGCGACAGCGCGACCGCAATCCACCTGAACGGCGACCCGCTGTTTTCGACCCGCCTGTTCGAAACCGAGTTTTACGACCTTGAGCGCGTCGAAGTGCTGCGCGGCCCGCAAGGCACCCTGTTCGGTCGCAACGCGACCTCAGGCGTGGTCAACGTCATCACCGCCAAGCCCAAACTTGGCACGTTCGAAGCCGCCGCCGAAGCCGAATATGGAAACTATGATTCCATGAAGGGCAAGGCGATGATCAACATCCCGCTCGGCGACACCATGGCTTTCCGCGTCGCAGGGATCTACCTGAACCGCGACGGCTATACCAAGAACACGTTCCTGGGTACCCGCATCGACGATCGCGATCTCTACTCGGTCCGCGGTTCGCTGCGCTGGGAGCCCAGCGACGACACCACGATCGACATTCTGGCGTCCTATTTCCGCGAAAAGGACCAGCGCACGCGTATTCAGAAGCAGCTTTGCCAGCGCGACCCGACCGGCATCCTCGGCTGTTTGAACAGCCGCCTCGACAATTCGCCGTTCAACGGCAACGCGACCTTCACCGCGGCGCTGACCTCGCGGGAGTTTCTGGCAATCAGAGGCATTCCGCAGGCTTTTGCGCTAGGCAGCCTCTACGGCCCCGACGTCTATGCCAATACCACGGTGCCGGAAGATCCGCGGACGGTGAACACCGCCTATACACCGAGCTATTTCACCAGCGAGCTGACAATTCAGGGCCAGATCGAACATAATTTCGGCCCCGTATCGTTGCAGGTGTCGGGCCAGTATCAAAAGGTCAAACTCGACGCGTCGCAGGACTATAACAGCAATGTCGGCAACCGGGCGCTTTACGCTGGCGGACTTGCCACCTTGCAAGCCGCAGCAGGCGGCGCGCTTGGCGCGGGGCTGGCCCCGTATTTCGCGCCGGTCGCCGCGGCGATCATTCCCAACGGCCCGACCGGACAGCTCTGTACCTCGCTGGCCGAAGAAACCGGATATGGCTCCTATGGCGGTCAGAAAATCTGTAGCGACCAAGCGCTGCAGTTCGATCGGTCGAACCAGTATAACAGCAGCTGGTCGGCGGAAGCCATTTTGTCGAGCGACCTCGACGGGCCGTTCAACTTCCTGGTCGGCGGCATTTATGCCGATTATCACCTGACCGAGAACAGCTATTATGTGAACGCCTTCCCGATCGACTATCTGACCGGGGTCCTGGGCGCGTTCACCGCGGCCACGAATCCGCCGGCCGCCGGTGGTCCGCTGCCGCCGTCGTTCCTGGCAACGCCATTCTTCCGCAACAACACCGACGACCTCAAGATCACGTCCTATGGCTTGTTCGGCGAAGCCTATTTTGAATTCAATGATCGCCTGAAACTCACCGCCGGTCTGCGGTACAACAATGACAAGAAAAGCGTGACGGCCAGGTCAACGCTCGCAAGCTTCCTCGCTCCGCACGGCGGCACGACCGACACTGTGTTCGGTTCGCCATTCGTCGGAACGTTCGATGCTGACCCTGGCACGCCCGGCAACCAGATCATTCAGGCGCGCCAGGTGAAGTTCAACAAGCTTACCGGACGCGCGGTGCTCGACTTCAAGGTCACCGACGACAATCTGATTTACGCGTCCTACTCGCGCGGTTACAAATCAGGCGGCATCAACCCGCCTTTGCAGCCGATCTTTGAGGTTCCCGAATCCTTCCGCCCCGAACAGGTCGACGCGTTTGAAATCGGGTCGAAGAACAGCTTTGGCAATGGCGCCCTCCAACTCAACCTGACGGCCTTCTACTATAAGTATAAGGATCTGCAGCTGAGCAAGATCGTCGCCCGCACCGCGGTCAACGACAATGTCAGCGCCAATATCTACGGGTTCGAAGCCGAAGCAATTGTGCGGCCGGACCCCGCCGTGGTGGTCAACCTTGGCTTCAGCTACCTGAAGAGCAAGGTCTCGGAAGATAAGCTCACCAGCAATCCGCGCGACTTTGGCGGCGGACGCGCCGATGCGGTGATTATCAAGGACATCACCAACGCAGCGAACTGCGCTGTCGCTTCCACTACAGGCAGCGCCGCGGCGGCGAATGCCTATGTCAATCAGGTGCAGTCGTTGATCAATGGCGGCCTGATTCCGGGCGTCGCGGGGGGCGCGAACCTGCAACCGACTACGCCGTTCCCGGCCGACGGGGGCATCGCATCAACCGGGGCTTTCAGCATCTGCTCGGTGATGGAAGCGACCGCCGGCACTGTTGGCGCAGCATTCGGCGGGATCGAGTATTTCTCCGCCGGGGTTCCTGTTAACATCAAGGGCAATGAACTGCCGCAGGCTCCGAATTACAAGTTCAGCGCAGGCGTGCAATATACTGCATCGCTGGGCGACAGTGACATGACGCTCGTCCCGCGTGTCGACTTGGCCTATACCGGCGAAAGCTATGGCAGCATCTTCAATGGCAACGTCAACAAGATCAAAGGCTATGCTCAGGTCAACGCCCAGGTGCAGCTGAACGGTACCGACGACAAATGGTATGTTCGTGGCTTCATCCAGAATGTCTTTGATGCCAACAGTGTCACCGGCCTGTACATCACCGATCAGTCGTCGGGGAACTACACCAACATCTTCACCCTCGAACCGCGCCGCTACGGCATCGCGGCGGGCGTGAAGTTCTAACTGACCCGGCGGCAACGCCAACAAAAAGCCCCGGCCTCTCCATCGAGAGGCCGGGGTTTATTTTGTCCGCTGATCGGGCGGGCGAGGCGATTGACCGCTCCGCCCCTAACCCAATCAGAATTTGAAGCGAACGGTACCGCCATAGGTGCGCGGTTGGCTGGGATAGCCCGACACGCTGCCCGCTTGCGCGACGGCCGGGAAGATCGTCGTCAGATATTGCGCGTTGGTCAGGTTGCGACCCCACACGCCGACGTCGAGCCCGTTGGTCAGGCGGATCGTGAACGATGCGTTGAGCGAGTTGACCTCGCGCTGCAGGCTTTCGACGACGCCCGCCGGGAAACCGCTCAGACCTTCGACGATCTGGACCGGGCTTTCATAGCTGTAATCGACGTGCGCGATCGCCTTGGTCCCGCCCGCAAATTCGTGCGTGTAGGTGGCGCCCATCGACATCGACAGAGCGGGGATGCCAGCCGGCGTCGTGCCCGAGATGTCACCGAACGCCGAATTGACGAAGCTGTCGTACTTGGCGTCGAGGTAGGTTGCCGCCAGCGTCAGGTTGAGCCCGTCGACCGGCCGCACCGAACCGTCGAACTCGATACCAAAGGTCGACTGCTTGCCCGCGTTGGCCAGCGCAAAGCCGGTGCCGGTAAAGACATTCGACTGGAAGCCCTTGATCGACTGTTTGAACACCGCGACGTTGACCGCCGCAACGTCCCACTGGCCCTTGAGGCCGAACTCGTAAACGGTCGACTCTTCAGGCGCCGCGAAGCGCGAGCCCGACGCGAGGTTGGGCGTGCGCAGCCCCGCAGCGGTGATCGCGGCCAGGTCCGACGCCAGCGGACGGCTGTCGCGCGACAGGTTGACCGAGCTCGCCTTGAAGCCCGTCGCATAGGTCGCATAGACATTGACCGTGTCGGTCACCTCATATGCAGCGCGGACGCTGTACGAGAAGTCGCTGTCGTTGGTCTTGCCGTCCTCGACCGAATTCGGGACGTTCAGGAACGGCGGCAGGAATTGGAACGGCTTCAAACCGGCCAGCGGATTGGCGCTGCTACCGTTGGGCAGCGTAAGCGTCGGGTTCGCCGCCAGGAAGGCCGCGGTCGCCGGATCCACACCGCCGCCGATCAGCAACGCCTGACGGAACGGCGCATATTGCGGCGCGTCGAGATTGATGCCCGAGAAGGTGTCGGTGCTGATCACATTGGTCGAGAAGCGCTTGCGATCCTTGGTGTAGTTGCCACCCAGCGACAGCGTCAGCCGGTCGGTCACTTCGAAATCAACGGTGCCGAAGATCGAGAAGGCTTCGTCCTTAAGGCGATAAGCTTCGTCGAGCCCGTCACCGGCGCGGAAGAAGGTTCCGAGATAGCGCGTCGGCGCTCCCTCGAGTGCCCCGAACGTCCCTTCGAGCAACGGCACGCTCAGCGCCCCGCCGCTCGCCGCCTGAATCAGCGCATTGCCATAGGCGCGGAAATCGTCACCGAAACGGATGTCATTCTTCTGCTTGATCTTTTCGTTGAAATAATAGCCGCCAAGCAGGAAGTTCAGCGGGCCGTCAAAGTCCGACGTGATGCGCAGTTCCTGGGTGAAGGTATCGATACCCAGATCCTGGCTGTTCTCACCGATCAGGTCGGCGCTGGTGAAGTCCGAATCCTGGTTGGTCAGCGCCTTGACCTTGCGGTAGGCGGTGATCGAGGTCAGCGCGAGGTTGCCCAGATCATAGTCGATCTGCCCCGAACCGCCGTAATTTTCGATCTCGTTCGTCGACAGGAAATTGTTGTAAACATCGAACGAGAAGGGGTTGTTGGCATCGACACTGGGGCCACCGGCCAGCGCGTTGGTGATCGCAATCGTCGGACCAGCGATGACATTGCCCGCAATGCAGCAATTTTCGTCGATCTTGTCATAGTCGCCGATCAGGCGGATCGACAACGCGTCGGTCGGTTCGAACAGCAACTGCCCGCGCACGCCCCACCGATTGCGGTCGTTGACGTCGGTGTCGAGGTTCAGGTCCTGCGCATAACCGTCGCGGCGGTTGTAGCTGCCGCCGATCGAGAAGGCGACGTTTTCGGCGATCGGGCCGGTGACATCACCCTTGACCGTGATTGCATTGAAATTGCCATAGGTGACTTCGGCCGAGCCACCGAACTCATACTGCGGCTTTTGCGTGACGATGCTGATGACGCCCGCCGACGCATTCTTGCCGAACAGGGTCGACTGCGGACCGCGCAGCACTTCGATGCGCTCGACGTTGGGAAGGTCGCCGATCTGGGCGGCCGAACGCGAACGATAAACGCCGTCGATGAACACGCCGACCGACGGTTCGATCCCGGCATTGTTCGCGCCGTTGCCGAAGCCGCGGATGATGAAGTTGGTGTTGGCGCTCGACTGCAGCTGCGACACGCGCAGGCTGGGGACCGCGGTTTGCAGGTCGATCAGGTCGCGGATCTGCGAATCTTCAAGTTGGGCTGCCGAGGTTACCGAAACGGCGACGGGCGTGTCCTGCAACGTCTGCGACCGCTTCGAAGCGGTGACGATGATGTCATTGCCATAGTCGGTATCGTCGACGGCAACCGCAGTGTCGTCCGCGGGGGCGGCGTCCTGGGCAAAAGCGATAGCGGGGGTAGCGCTGGCGCACAGCATCGTGGCGCCCAGCAAAAGGTTGCGCAAAGTCATGATGTCTCTCTCTCCAAACCGGTGCAAGCGCGGCCCTGCGGCCAAAGCGGGAGATGCCTCACCGGACCGGCCCGCTGTAATTACGCGGCGCGCGGCGTCAACGCGTTGCAACGACACTATGCACATTTTGCTGAAATTTGTGACCGAAAAGCAACAGTTTGCAGTGCAGCATGGACGTCGCCTGTGCCGTCCGCGAATACATAAAAGCCGATTGCAAAAAATGGTGCCCGGGGACGGGTTCGAACCGCCGACACTGCGATTTTCAATCGCATGCTCTACCAACTGAGCTACCCGGGCAGGGCCGCTGCGACCCGACGGTCGCGCTGGCGAGCGGCGGCTATAGGCAGGGCTTTGGGTCCTGTCCAGTGGCTTTGTGATGCCCGGTTTTCGGCCTCAGCCCTCGTCGAAACGATCGTCGTCGGCGGTGCCGTCAGGCGCCTGCGCGGCGGGGACGGCATAGCCTTCGCCGAACCAGTTGAGCAGGTCGCGGTCGCGGCAGCCGCGGCTACAAAAGGGTTTGAATTCGGGTTCGCGCGGTTTGCCGCACAACGGGCAGCGCGGCGGTTTACTGGGCATGTCCGGTTCCTTTGCTGGCGGCGTCGGCGGTCAGCTGGACCGGGCGCCCGGTGCGATTTTGCAGCAGCTGGGTCCACGCGGGATGCGCTGCGATATGGTCGATTACGCTTGGCCGCGCAGTCAAGGCCAGCGCCCCCGTTCCCACAGCGCGCTCGGCCTGCCGCAGCAACAACGCCGCGTCGGTCGCGACCGGATCGAGCACGACCTGCTCGATAAGCGACGGGCGGACGCGGCGGCGGACGATCTGCATCAGCCCGAAGCCGTTGACCGCGGTGCGCTCATAGGGCTGCGGTAGCGCCGCATCGACCGCGGCGTCGATCGTCTGACGTCCGGCGCGATCGGGCAGCGAGGGGAAATCGATGCCGATCGACCCGCCGATGTCGCAGCGGCGGATGACCCCCGCCGCTGCGCGCGCGCCAGCCTTGGCCAGCGCCAGCGCATCGCCGTCGCCGTCGATGTCGATCAGCACCATCGCCGGGGAGGCATCGACCCAGAGCGCCCCGCCGGCGAACGGCCAGTGCCCGGTGCGGACATGGTCGATCAGCTCGGACCAGCCCGCCGCTTCCAGCCGATCGGGATCGGTCGCGCGCAGTTCGGTCACAGGCACTCTGGTCACCGCGATGCGCGCGCGCAAGTCGGGACCATCATCGACGACCGCTCCCGGCTCGGCGATCCGCGCCCGCGCAGGTTTGTCGCGGCCACGTTCGCGCAGCGCCATGCGGATGATCTCGACCGTCAGCGCCGCACCGATCGCCGTTGCAGGCGGCAGCCCTGCTAGCGACGCTACCGGCGCTCCCGGCCAGTCGAGCGCCACCATGGGCGACTTACCGGCCTCGACCAGCCGCGCCGCAACGACCGCACCGACGCGCGGCCCCGCGTCTTCGCGCTCGATCCGCGCTTCCAGAATGTCTTCGCCGTCGACCAGCGCCGCGCGCGCCTCGCCGATCCCGGCTTCGTAAAGCCATTCAGCCAAGGGGGATACCGGCGCTGGTCAGCAGCGTGCGCGTTTCGAACAAGGGCAGCCCAACGACATTCGAATGGCTGCCCGACAGGAAGCGGACGAAACATTCGGCGCGGCCCTGGATTGCATAACCGCCTGCCTTGCCCATGCCCTCACCGCTTTCGACATACCAGTCGATCTCGGCGGCGCTCAGCACCTTGAACGCGACGACGGTATCCGCAACGCGAACCCGCGGCTTGCCGTCGGTACCGACAACGCACAGCCCCGAATAGACATGGTGCCGCCGCCCCGACAGCAAGCCGAGCATGCGGCGCAGATCGGCCTCGTCGATGGGTTTTTCCAGTATGCGCCGCCCGATCGCCACAGTCGTGTCGCCCGCCAGCACGACTTCGTCCGCCGCACGTTCGACCGCCAGCGCCTTGCCCTTGGCGAGCCGCGCCACATAGTCGCGCGGCAGCTCGGCCTTCAGCGGCGTTTCGTCGATGTCTGGGGACGCGATCCGTGCGGGGATCACGCCGATGCGCGCCAGCAATTCAAGCCGCCGCGGCGAAGTCGAAGCCAGAACGAGCGCGGGAATGTTCGCCGCGCTGCTCACTTGAAGCGATAGGTGATCCGACCCTTGGTCAGGTCATAGGGGGTGAGTTCAGCGAGCACTTCGTCGCCGACCAGCACACGAATGCGGTTCTTGCGCATCTTGCCCGCGGTGTGACCCAGAATCTCGTGGCCATTTTCCAGTTTCACGCGAAACATCGCGTTGGGCAGCAGTTCGACCACTTGGCCGCGCATTTCCAGAAGTTCTTCTTTCGCCATCAGTCCTCAAAGGGTTTCGCTATCAAAGGATGCGCGCCCATAGCCGCAAATCGCGGCAATGAAAAGCGGTCTGTCATTCGACCAGCCGCAGCTTTCGAGCGACCCGCCACCCGATTGTCTTCGCCCACGCATAGCTCGGCCAGCGCGGCGGCATTGCGGGGTCGAGCCCCATGCGGCGCAACGCGGCATTGGCGGCATGCGCCTCGGATTCGCGATAACTCCACTCGCTGCGCCAGGTGATCGACAGCGAGATCGACGGCGCATCGCCATTGGCGACGAAATGCGGTGCCATCACGGGCATCAGCACCGCGTCACCGGGGCCGAGCGGCACCTGCTGCGCGCCTTCGCGATAGTCCTCGTCCCACGGCAGGTTACGATGACCCCCGGTGTGGTATCGCTCATGCTCGCGGCGGTGGGCAAAGCGCTCATCACCCGCAGGCCAGACGTTCATCACCTTGGTCCCGCGCAATTGCAGCAGGATGTTGTGTTCGGGGTCAAAGTGGAATGGCGTGATCGACCTTGGCGACGAGATGAAGACAAACCCCTGCGGCGTCAGCATCGAACCCGTCCGCGGCTCGACCACCGATTGGAGTTCGCCGAGCAGGTCCATCAGCAGGGCGCGATAGGCCGGAACATTTTCGATATTCTTGAGCACCGCCCAGCTGCCATTGCTGTCGATGGTACGTATCGTCTCACCGATCGACAGCCCGTTCGAGGGAATATCTTCGGGGCGGATGCCGATGGGGACATTTCCGGGATTATATTCGACCTCGCTCGCGGGCAGCCCTTCGCCCAACTGCGCCAGCGCTTCGATCGAGAGCAATGGATGGTCGGGTAGATGATGGTGCAGCAGCCCCGCTTGCTGCGGGTACAACGCTGCCATCGCCGCGAGCGTTTCGGGCGGAAAAACGGGCCTTATGATCGGCTGATGCGCAGTCATGACGGGCTTTCTACTTCATTTTCGGTCGTCGTGGGAGCCTTCCAGCGCCGCCAGAAACGCTCGACCTTGGTCAGCATAGCGAAGCGCAACCGGTCGGCGGGCGCCGACAAGGCGGCGTTGACCCACACCAAAGCGCGGCGTTCGCGCCACACACTGTCGATCATCGGATGTCCGGCCGCAGCGCAGCTGTCGACCCACGCAATCGCGGGATCGTCGAGCACATCAAGGTTCGCCTGTTGCAGCAGCACCCCCGGCGAAAAGCGCGAAAATTCCTCATCGAACGCGGTCTTGAACGAAAAGCCGCCCGGCGGCGCCAGGAAGTTGATCAGCATCGCGAGCGGCCGCTCATTCAGGTCGAGCGCGCGCATGTCGAGCCGACCCGCTTCGGCCGCGCCCGTCAGGATCGCACGGAACCACGCCTGCGTGTCGCTGTGGCTGGCGAGCGCCGACCCGGCGCGCCCTTTCCAGCCGCGCGCTTCCAGATCCAGAAAGGCGTCGATCCATGGTTCGGTCGCCTCGCCTGCTTGCCAGCGTCGAAAGCGCACCGCGCCTTCCTCAGCGAGCCGGTTCGCCTGCCGCCGCAATTCCTTGCGCTTCTTCGCGCGCACCGCGGTGTCCCAATAATCTTCCGGCGACAATTGGCTATCGAGCAGCGCGCGTTCTTCGCGATGGACAACTTCAGCCTCCCCCCCCCGCACCCGCGCCACATCGACCAACGCGCGGTGCAGCGAGCCCCCATCGGTCAACCGCGGCACATGGAGCATGGTGCGTGCCCAGGGCGCCGCATCGCACCAGCCGAGCAGGATCGACCAGAACAGGCCTTCAAACCCCGCCCGCACCAGCGGGGCGCCGTGGAAGTGATTGGGATGCGCCCAGCCGCTGACATGGCGCAGCGGCAAGCGGCCATAATGGGTCGCGAGCGCGAGCGGCATGATCCCGATGACCGGGCCGTCGCTGCCATCGCGCACCATCACCAGCCGCGCATGCCGCTCGGGATCGAGCAGGTGCAGCGCCGATTGCAGGCACCAGCGTTCGGCAAAGGGGTTGGGTTCGCTCGCCTCCGCCGCCAGCCGGTCCCACGCCGCCGCCAACTCGTCCGAAAGCGCCAGCGGATCGACGACGCGCACCGTCAGCGGGGTGGCGGGCGCGGCGTCGGCAGGAAAGGCGGGATGCACCGTCATCGGGTGGAGGTTAGCAGGAAGGAGTTAAAATGGGGTGGCTGAAATGATCGTCGCCCCCGCGCAGGCGGGGGCCGCAAGCGGCCTATCCCCGCTTCGCGGCGTAAACCTCCAGCGGCCCCCGCCTTCGCGGGGCGACGAGTAATCCTCAAATCCCGAACAATTTCGCCAGCGACTTCTCCAGCATAAAAAACTGCCAGATCAACCGCCCATGGTCGCGCCGTCCCGATTGGTGCGCGGCGACAATCCGCTCGATCTCCGCCATGTCAAACCACCCCGACCGCGCCAGCGTCGACGACGTCGCCAGCCCCCGCGCCTGCTCGACCAAAGCCCCGCGGAACCACTGCGACACCGGGGTCACAAACCCCATCTTCGGCCGATAGAGGATGTCATGCGGCAAATAGCGTTCCATCGCCTGCTTCATGATTGCCTTGCCCGTCCCGCGCTTGACGCGCATCGATGCGGGCAGGCTCGCGGCAAATTCGATCAGCCGGTAATCGAGCAACGGTTCGCGCGCCTCCAGGCTGACCGCCATGCTCATCCGGTCGGTCTTGGTCAAAATGTCGCCGGGCAGCCAGATCATCAGATCGGCATATTGCGCGCGGTCGAGCGGCTCGCGCGCCGGGGCTTCGGCCATCGCTTTCCAGTAACGCGCCTCGGCGACATGATCGCCCAGCGCATGATGCGCGGCATCGTTGAACAGCCGCGATCGTTGCCCCACCCCGGTCACCCCGACCGCCTCGGCATAGCCCTCCGCCCCGCTCTTCGACAGGCTCGCCAAGGTCGCGCGCGCGCGCAGCGGACGCGGCGCCCAGTCCATTTGCGGCCATATCTTCGCGAGCGGCCCCAGCACCCCGCGGCGCCTGAAGCCGGGGATCAGCCCGCGCAGCTTTTCCTCCTGATGCTGGAACACCAGCCGGCGGTATCCCGCAAACGCCTCGTCGGCGCCGTCGCCCGACAGCGCCACCGTCACCTCTTCGCGCGCCAGTTCGCACACGCGGTACGTCGGCAGCGCGCTGGCGTCGGCAAAGGGTTCGTCGAAATGATCGGCGATCGTGTCGACCAGCCCGAAGTCGCCCGACGACACGGTGCGGGTGCGGTGGTCGGTTGCGAAACGTTCTGCTATCTGCTGGGCATAGGCGGTCTCGTCGAGTGCCGCCTGATCGAACCCGATCGTGCAGGTCTTGACCGCCTTGGAACTCGCCTCGGCCATCAAGGCAACCACCGCGCTGCTGTCGACCCCGCCCGACAGAAAGGCGCCGAGCGGCACGTCGGCGACCATCCGGTCGGTGACCGCGGCGCGCATCAAATGAACAAGGTGCTCGGCGGCCTCACCTTCCGAGGCACGGATGCGTTTCGAGAAGTCGGGCGCCCACCAGCGCGTCGGCGCGGGCACCGGCTTGCCGCGTTCGAGCAACAGATAATGCCCCGCGGCCAGCTTCTCGACCCCCGCGACGATGCAATTGTCGTCGGGGACATAACCAAAAGCGAGGAAATCCTCGATCGCGGTGAGGTTCGCTTCCTGCCGCAGCAACGGATTGCGCAGCAGCCCCTTCAGTTCGGACGCAAACGCCACCGACCCGTCCGACAGCCGCGCATAGTGCAGCGGCTTCACCCCTAGCCGGTCACGCGCCAGGAACAGGCAACCGCGCTGATGATCGTGGATCGCAAAGGCGAACATCCCGTTCAGCCGCGACAGGCAATCCGGCCCCCATTGCCGCCACGCCGCGATGATGACCTCGGTATCGCCGCTGGTCCGGAAGCGATGCCCGCGATCCTCCAGCTCGGTTCGCAGCTCGCGGAAATTATAGATTTCGCCGTTATAGGTGAGCGTCACCGCCTCATCGTCACTCGACATCGGCTGCGGGCTGCCCTCAATGTCGATGATCGACAGGCGCAAATGGCCCAGCCCGACCCCGGCGGCAGTCCACTCGCCCGACCCGTCAGGGCCGCGGTGCTGCATCGGCGACAGCATCGCGCGCAGCCGCGCCGGATCGACCGGCTTTGCCGTCTCGAGATGATAGATGCCCGCGATCCCACACATGGCGCGGTCCCTAGCGGGTTTTCAGTGCGCGGTCAGCCATTGCCTTGGCTCCACCCGACGCGGAAACGAAATCCTCTATCGCGTCGCGCCCGCCTTGGCGCTCTTCGCTCGACACGATCAGCGACAGCGCACGCGGATCACCGCCCAGCAGCCGCGCTCTCAGCCCCGCCAGCTTCGCCCGCCGCGGATCTCCGGTCACTGCGCCATCGACTACATACCAAGTCGCCGCATCGCGCAGCACCGGGCCGGGATGCAGCAACCGTTCGGTCTTGGCACCGCCGACCGCGGGCAGCGCCGCGCTCCACGCCCATTGGCTGTCGGGATCGACCGCCCCTTGCCCGAACGCGACGACCTCGCGCCCCTCGGCCTGACGTTCATAGCCGCCGATCGCGACGGTCACGCGGCGTCCCTCGACATCGACAAAATGCCGCAGCAGGCGCTGGTCGGCGCCGTCGAAGCGCGGCGTCCACGCCATGCCCTCAGCGCGCGTTTCGCTCCAACCGCGCGGCGCCTCGACAGTCATCGTCGCGGGCAGCGGCGCGCTGCGTCCGCCGACCAGCCATGCCCAGCCAGCCAAGATCAGCGGGATGGCGAGCGCAGCGGGCAGCACCGCCTTCGCCGCACCGGCAAAGCGCGACGGACCACCAAGCCCGGTGACGTCGACCGCAACATCGTTTGCGGGCCGATCGAACCAGCGCCGCGCGACCAGCATCACGATCACGATCACCAGCCCGAAAAAGATCCAGCCATAGAAGATATGATCGATGCCGCCCGCCGCCTCGATCCCCCAGATTTCGGCGGCAACCATCGTGCCATAAGCGCGCAGCGCATTGGCAAGGATCGTTGCCGCCAAGGCGAGCACGACAAAGACGATCCGCCGCGTCCAGCTTTTGAAACACAGATGCGCCGCGAACACCGCATAGGCGAGCATCGCGATCAGGAAGTTGACCCCCGAACATTCCTCGGCGACCTCGAAGAAGCCCGCCGGAGTGGTGATGAACACCCCCTCCATCTCGGCGGAAATTCCCGACAGGTGGAGCAGAATCACGCTGATATGCGCGGTAAAGGTCTGGAGCAGCGGCACCAGTTCCTCGCCGAACGGCACCAGCAGCAGCGCATAGCCCAGCGGGAACAGCAGCCCTCGCACCAGCTTCTCGCCCAGCGCCGCGCCGACCGCGCCTTGCAGCATCAGCACCAGCCCGAGTTGCCGAAACAGCCCGACCCCCGCCGCCTCGCCGACCAGCCACACCAGTCCCGCCCCCGCCATCCATACTAGCGCGGGCCACCAAAAGCTGGGGGTCAGCGGGCGCAGCAGGTCGATCCGCTGCGACACCAGCCAGCCGATCATCGGCACCATCAGCAGGCAATGGGTAAAGGTCGAGCTGTGCCACCAGATGCCCGCCATATCGGCGGCGTCGCGCCAGAAGATCGCCAGGATCGCGAGCGACAGCAGCGCGAGCGCGCCCAGGTGGCGTTGCCACAACGTCATGCGGGCAGCCCGAGCAGCTCGCGCAGCGGCGCCAGTCGCGCATCCCAGCCATAGCGCGCAATCATCCGCGCCCGCGCCGCCTGCCCCATAGCGGCAGCAGCGGCGCGATCCTCGAATAGCGACCCCACCGCGGCGGCCATGCTGTCGGCATCGTCGGCGACGAGCAGGTGCTCTCCTGCTGTCGCATCGATCCCTTCGGCAGCCGCCGCACTCGCCACCACCGGCCGCGCCATCGCCATCGCCTCGAGCAATTTATTCTGCACCCCGCGCGCCAGCAGCAGCGGCGCCACCACAGCATCGCCGGCGGCAAGCCAGGGCCGCACATCGGGAACCTCGCCGGTCACGATCACGCCCGGCAGCTTCGCGAGCGCACGCACCTCATCGGTCGGCGCCCGTCCGACGATCGCGAACCGTGCTTCGGGGTGCAGCTGACGGATCAGCGGCAGGATGCCGGCCGCGAACCAGCGCACCGCGTCGATATTGGGGCGATAGTCCATCTGCCCGGTGAACACCGCCAGCGGCCCTTCGCCGTCATCGACCGCGTCGAACGTCAGCGCGGGATCGAACCGGGCCGTGCCGATGCCATTCTCGACCGCACGCACCTTGTCGGACCCAAGCCCGCTATGCTGGCGGAACAGCGCCGCCTCGGCCTCGCTGACGAACAGGCTCGCATCGACGCGCCCCGCCACCGCGGCCTCATAAGCGCCGAGCACCCGCGCCTCGCGGGCATGCACCCAGTGCAAAGGCTGGCGCTTGTCCTGTTCGGCATAGGTTGCGAATTTGGCCGAATCGACATCGACAAAATCCATCAGCACCGGGCCCCCGAAATCGGTCGGCAGATATTGCGCCATCTGGCCCGAAAAGCCGACGATATGGGTGATGGACCCACCGCGAACCAACGCATCGACATGGCGCGCGAGCGCAGCATTTTTGAACAGCCGGTTCGAAATCGGTTCACCGCGCAGCACCGCTTGCGCGAGCGCCACCGGACGCGAAACATTGCGCACTTCGACCGCCAAACTCTTGCAAAGCGGCGTCATCTTCTCACGCGCGACAGCCGCGTCGTTGGAATTGTCGGCCAGCGCCGCAACGTGCACCGGCGCCAGCTTCGCCAGCGCCTCGAACATATGCCAGCTGCGGATCCGGTCGCCGCGGTCGGGGGGCCACGGCGCGCGGTGCACGAGGAACAGGATTTCGGGCATCACCCGCGTCTTACCCAAGGCCGCGCGCGATCAGCGGCCCGATCCGGTTCGCCGCCCATAGCGGCAGTTTCTTCCACAGATCGACCTGCAACCGATATTTGGCGCTGTTCGGATTGGTGTCGCGCGGCGCCTCACCCGGAGCCAGCCAGCGCGCATAGACCAGCGGCTGCGGCTCGAAACCCCAGTTCTTCTTGTAACTATAGGGTCCGGTCCCGACCTTCGACCGCCCGAAATCGAACCGCGTGCAAGCCTTGCCCCGCGCATGGCGCATCAGCGCGAAATACATCAGCTCGTTAGCGCGCAGCCGCCGTGCATCGGCTATGCCCCCGCCCCAATAGGGCATCACCGTGCCGCGCCAATACAGGCTGAGCACGCTCGCGACCGGTTTCCCGTTGTCGCGGACGGTCAGGATGTCGGCATCGTCGCCGAACGCATCGAGCACCGCATCGAACAGCGCCTTGGGAAATACCGGCGTCCCAAGATTGCGGACGCTGGTCGCATAGACATGATAATGATCGCGTCGCTCCGCCGCATCGCGCCCGCTGGTCACGGTCAAGCCGCTCTCCAGCACCTTGCGCACCTCGGCGCGCTGCTTGCGCGGAACCGCGAGCAGTTCGGCATCGTCGTCGCTGGCGAGGTCGCGCACAAAACCGGCATAAACGCCTTCTTCGGAGTGCCAGCCCTCGCCATTCGGCTGCGGCCCGCCGCGCAGTTCGACCGAGGGAACGCCGAGCGATTTTGCCATCGCCGCCGCACCCTCGGCCAACGTCGCCGCGACCGCCGGATCATCTGCCAGGATTCCACCATCGACCGCAAACCCGCTGCCGACCAGCGCCTGCCCGAACAGCGGCGAGCGGACATGGTGGAGCGGCAACAATCCGGTCAGCGCCCCACCCGCATCGCGCGCCGTAACCAGATGGCAGCGATGCCCTGTCGCCGCAGTGATCGCGTTGCACCAGGCACGGCTGTGAAAGGGCGTCGCATCAGGATGCACCGCAACATAGGCATCCCACGCCGCCGCGTCGGACAGCGGCGCGCCGGAAAAGCCATCCTTCACCGGAAAGCTCGGCGCATTCACGCCGCCGCGCGCCACGGCTGCGCGCGGTTCTGCTGCGCCGGGAGCAGCGCGTCGGCGCGCGTCCATTCGAAATCGGCGAGCAATTTCTTCAGCTTGCCCGCCATGGCCGACAAACCGCTGTAATGCCGGATCTTCGACTTGATCGGAGCATCGGCCACGCGCGGCTGGCCGGGGTCGATTTCCCACGGGTGAAAATAAAGGATCGCCGGATGGCCTTCCTCATTCATCCGCGCGATCGCCCAGCGGGTGAAGCCATAGGGCAGCATCCGCATGAAACCGCCGCCGCCTGCTGCGAGGGTGCGCCCGGCAAAGCGCGCCGTCGTCACCGGCCATTCGACCAGCTCGCTGTCGGCCAGTGGCCGCCACGCATGGCGCGGGCTTTGCGGCCACCCATAATGATCGTGCACCACCGGGGCGACGCTCGACGAATAGGCATAGCCCTGCTCGGCGAGCACGGCATGCGCCCAGGGCGTGCGCGTATCGACCGAGAAGCTCGGCGCACGATAGCCGCGCACGGCGACCCCGCCCAGATCTTCGAGGATCGCGCGCGTCTTGATAAGGTCGGCAGCAAATTCGTCGGCGGTCATGTTGAACACGCGCTTGTGATCATAGCCGTGGCTCGCCAGCTCATGCCCCGCACCGACAATCCGCTTGATCAGCGCCGGATAGCGTTCGGCGACCCAGCCCAGCGTGAAGAACGTCCCCTTCGCCCCCGCCTCAGCAAAAATCTGCAGCACCGCGTCGCAATTCGCCTCGACCCGGCACTCGAGCGTCGGCCAGTCGGCGCGGTCGATCGTGCGCTCAAAGGCGCCGACCTGGAACCAGTCCTCGACATCGACCGACAGGCCGTTCTGCATCATTTCTCACCTTCATCGACCGGATAGCCGATTTCGCGTCGGCTGTCAGGCCGCCCAGGTCCGCGACGTCGCCGGATTGGGCGCATTTTCGGGATCGCGCTCGACCCATTCGATCAGCAGGTCGAGCACGCGGCGCAGCGCGGCATCCTGTTCGACCAGCCGCGCCTCGAGCGAAGCGATCTGCGCCTCCAGCGCGGTGAGCTGTTCGGGGTCGATCGCGGGCGCTGCCGGTATTTCGGGCGTCGCCGGAGCAGCATCGCGCGCGGGTTCGGCAAAGGGCGGGCGCGCATCGGCGGCGCGCTGCGGCCATTCGAGCGTGGCTTCGTTCGCGGCGCTGCGCGCGGCAAAGGGCGCCGGGGTCGGGGCAACCGCGGTCGCCGCCGCGGCAACGACCTCTTCGACCGGGATCGGCGCCAGCGTCGATGCATCGATGCCGCGATCGGCCTCGATCTCGGCGACCACCGAACGGACATTCTGCGCGGTGATCCGCGTCATCTGTTCGACCGCGCCGTACAGCAGGATGCGGCTGACCAGCACGTTCAGCTTGCGCGGCACGCCCTCGCTATAATCGAAAATTTCCTCGAACGCGTCGGGGCTGAAGCTCGGGTTGCCCGTCCAGCCGACCTTGCCCAGGCGGTGCAGGATATAGGGTTCGACCT
>JAHJHL010000184.1 GCA_018823905.1 Alphaproteobacteria bacterium | reverse complement strand
GGGTTCGCGCCGATCGTCGAAGTGTGACGCAAACATCCTCCCTGTGGCGCAGCCATGGGGAGTCGCAGACGGCGCGCAGCGCCAGCGGGACCGCTTGCGAAGCAAGTGGTGGAGGGGCGGCGCCATAGCCCCTCCGTCAGCGCTTCGCGCTGCCACCTCCCCATCGCTGCGCGACAGGGAGGATTGAGAGGAGAAGTCCGGTGACGAAAACCATCGAACGCGTCGACATGCTGAGCATATCAAGCCCCGGCCATGTCGTGCGCGTCGACAAGGCCAAATATGACGCGATGAAAGCCGCGCTGCTTGCCGTGGTGCCAGAACAAGCACCAGGGCTGACCGTCGCCGAGGTCAAGGCCGGGGTGCTGCCGCGCCTGCCGGACGATCTGTTCCCCAGCGGCGCCAAGGCGGGCTGGTGGCTGAAAGGCGTCCAGCTCGACCTGGAGGCGCGCGGCGTAATCGCGCGCGAAAATGTGAAGCCGCTGCGGCTGCACAAAATCTGACGAACGCGGTTCCCTTTTTTGCGAGGAGAGAGACGATGGACAATCAGACACCCACGAGCGGACTGACCCCGCATATTGCGATTGCCGACAAGCGCGCCAGTGAGGCGATCGATTTCTACATCAAGGCATTTGGCGCCACTGAGCGCGCGCGGATGCCCGCCGACGACGGGGTGCGATTGATGCACGCGCACCTGTTGATCAACGGCGCATCGCTGATGATGCACGACGAATTTCCCGAATATGTCAGTGAATTGTCGGGCAAGCCCGATGGCGTGACGCTGCACCTGCACGTCGACGATGCCGACGCCTGGTTCGATCGCGCCGTCGCCGCGGGCGCCACCGTCGTCATGCCGCTGGACAATATGTTCTGGGGCGACCGCTATGGCCAGATCAAGGATCCGTTCGGGCATCAATGGTCGATCGGCGCACCGATCAAGGGAGAGGCGAAATGAGCAAGACCCCCCTTACGCTGTGTCTCTGGTACGAAGGCGACGCCGAAGAGGCCGCCAATTTCTACGCCAACACCTTTGCCGACAGCCATGTCGGCGCGGTCCACCGGTCGCCCACCGATACGCCGGGCGGCAAGGCAGGCGACGTGCTGACGGTCGAATTCACCTTGCTCGGTGCCCCGTGCCTCGGGCTCAACGGGCCGCCGATCTTCAAGCATAACGAGGCGTTTTCCTTCATCGTCCACACCGACACGCAGGAGGAAACCGACCGTTTGTGGGATGCGATCACCGGCAATGGCGGCACCGAAAGCGTGTGCGGCTGGTGCAAGGACAAATGGGGCGTGTCGTGGCAAATCACCCCGCGCGTCCTGCTCGAAGCGACCACCAACCCCGACAAGGCGGTCGCGAAGCGCGCGTTCGACGCGATGATGACGATGAAAAAGATCGACATCGCGGCGATCGAAGCGGCCGTACGGGGCGACGCCGTTGCCGCGGCGTAACCCCGCCGTCGTCGCCTGGCTGCTCTGCGGCACGCTCGACATCGCCTATGCGGCGGTGGCGAGCGTGGCGCAGGGCGGCACGGTGACGGGCATGTTGCGCAGCGTCGCCAGCGGTCCGTTCGGAGACGGTGCGCGGAGCTGGGGCATCGGCGGCGCGGTGGCCGGACTGGCCACCCATTTTGCGATCATGGGCGCGATGGTCGCGTCCTGGTTCTGGGCGGCGCGGCCATGGTGGATCGGCGGCACGCTCTACGGCCTGATCCTCTATGGCGTAATGAATGGCATTGTTCTGCCGCTGCGTTTCGGATCGCCCTTTCCGCCCGCCGACCCCCTTGCGGGCGCGATCGCGCTCCTGCCCCATATCCTCCTTGTCGGCTGGCCGCTCGCCTGGCTGACGCGCAAAGGCTGAACCATGCTGATCCTCTATGCCCTCCCCTTTTCGTCCTACAGCTGGAAGGCGCAGATTGCGCTCGACGAAAAGGGGATCGATTTCGACTATCGCAATGTCGACCCCGAATTTCCCGAGCATAGTCAGCAATTGCACGCACTATGGCCGGTGGGGAAGTTTCCGTTGCTCGTCGATGGCGACCGGACCTTGTTCGAAACGTCGATCATCATCGAATATCTCGACCGGGTGCAGCCCGAACCGCGGCTGATTCCCGCGGACCCCGATGCTGCGCTGCGGGTGCGGCAGCTGGACCGGGTGTTCGATCTGCACGTGATGGCGGTGATGCAGGACATCGTGGCCGACCGCATCCGCGGGCCGGAGGGGCATGCGCCGATCATCGTCGATAAGGCACGGGCGGCGCTCGATACCATCTATGGCTGGCTCGACACGCAATTGGCAGACGGCGGCTGGGCGACCCCCGATGGCTTCACGCTGGCCGACTGCGCCGCGGCGCCGTCGCTGTTCTACGCCGACTGGGTGCATGAAATTCCGGCGCATTACGCCAATCTGCGCGGCTATCGCGCGCGGCTGCTCGCGCATCCCTCGGTCGCGCGCGCAGTCGATGGCGCGCGGCGCTATCGTCACTATTTCCCCGGCGGCGCGCCCGACCGCGACTGATTTTTCCAAGGAGACTGACATGACCGCTACGGCCGACAATGGATGGGCGCTGTCCATCACCCGCCACATCGCCGCGCCGCCCGAAAAAGTGTGGCACGTCCTAACCGAACGCCAGACCGAGTGGTGGTGTCCGCTGCCATGGCGCGCCGAATTTCTGGTCCAGGAGTGGCGCGCGGGCGGGCGAACCAGCGTCGTCATGCACGGCCCCGACGGCGAGGAGCATCCGCATGAAGGGATTTTTCTGGAGGTGACACCCGGGGTTCGCTTTGTCTCGACCGATGCCTTTGTGATCGGCGCTGACGGGCAATATATGCCCGCCGCGCCGTTCATGGTCGGGTGCTGGGAGATCGCCGCCGAAGCGGGCGGGACGCGCTATACCGCGACCGCGCGCCATTGGGACGAGGACGCGGCGCGGCGGCACAGCGAGATGGGCTTTGAAGACGGCTGGGGTGCGTGCGCCGACCAGCTCGTCGCGCTGTGCGAGCAAGACTGAGCGTCCCATAACGGGGTTAACGACGCGCTGACCGCGCCGCTTGACGCCTTGGTAGCCGCGCGTGCGCGAACGCGGGGGCATGGTTTCGCCCGTCGCCCTCGCCCGCAGCTTTTTCGTCGCACTTTGCGCGGCGGTGCTGGCGTTCGCCCCGGCGCAGGCGGAGCAGGGGCTGACCGTCACCACGACGGTGAGCTGGACGTGGGAAGAGGTCGGCGACGCTGATGACGACGGCGCGGTCTTCGATGACGAGGCCGCGTTGCTCGACGACGACGCGCTGGCCGAAGACGCCGACCTGACGGCGACGCGGCGCTATGCGCCGAGCGCGAGCTTGGCGACGCTCGGTCGGGCCAAGGCGCAGTTCGGTCCCTTTGCGGTCGTCGATGCGAGCACCGTCCGCATGACGGGCGACGTCACCTCGGCAACGCCGCGCCAGTTCGCGGCGATGCTCGCGGCCTATCCCGGCCTCAAGCGGCTCGAGATGATCGATTGCCCCGGCAGCCTCGACGAGGAAGCCAACCTGATATTGGCGCGCGCGATCCGCCGCGCGGGGATGGAAACAATCGTCCCGAGTGGTGGTTCGGTGCGGTCGGGTGCGGTCGAGCTGTGGCTCGCCGGAATCACCCGCCGCGCCGCTTCGGACGCCGAATTCGGCGTGCACAGCTGGTCCGACGACACGGGGCGCGAGGCGAATGATTATGCCGCAAGCGACCCGGTGCATGCCGAATATCTCGGCTATTATCGCGAAATGGGGATGGACGATGCCAAGGCGCGCGCCTTTTACGCGCTGACCAACAGCACCCCGTTCGACGAAGTGCGTTACCTGACCCGCGACGATATGGCGCGGTTCATCACATTGCACTGACCGCTTGCCGCGCCGCGGGCTTGCGTCCGCGAAACACCCTCCCCACATCGGCCCTGATGGCGAAACGCAGCCTTTACCAGCGATTGCGATCGACCGCGCAGGTGCGGCTCGGGCTGTTCGTGCTGGGCGTGCTGCTGATCGTGATTTCGCCGATCATCGGGGTGCTGCCCGGTCCCGGCTTTCTGATCCTGTTTCCCATCGGGTTGATGCTGTGCCTGCAGAACAGCGCGTGGGCGAAGCGCGTCTATGTCCGCTTCAAATGGCGCCACCCGCGCTATGCCGCATGGACCGACCGGGTGATGCGGCGGACCAGTGCGGCGCGGCGGCGCGCGCGCGAGGCGCTGATCGCCGCCGATGGCGAAGCGCTGGAAAACCGCCGCGATGGCAATTGACGGGCGAAAAGGCGCGGGGGCAATTGACTTTGCGCCGACTCTCGCTTATCCGCGCCTCCATCAGTGGCCGCCCACGTTTGGCGGCCCTTTTCTGTTAGAGCCTTGCAAGAGATTTAGGGACAACCGCGATGAAGCGTACCTTTCAACCGAGCAACCTCGTGCGCGCCCGTCGCCACGGTTTCCGCGCCCGCAAGGCGACGGTCGGCGGTCGCAAGATTCTCGCCAACCGCCGTGCCCAGGGCCGCAAGAAGCTGTCGGCCTGACCGCTGACGCTTCGGCGCCAGTAATACTGGTGCGAACGCTTTCAAAACGCAGCGAATTTCTGGCCGCCAACCGCGGCCTTCGCTTTCCCATGCCCGGCTTTGTCCTGCTCGTCCGCGCGCGCGGCGACGCCGATGACGCGATGGGCATTGGTTATACCGTCAGCAAAAAAGTCGGCAACGCCGTCACCCGCAACCGGATGAAGCGCCGGCTGCGCGAACTGTGCCGCGCGGCGTTGCCCGAATCGGGGATATCGGGCGCCGATCATGTGCTGATCGGCCGGCCCGGCGGCAACGACATCGTCTTTGCGGAGCTGGGCGAGCAGCTCGATTCGGCGCTGACGCGCGCGGCGAAGAAATTGGCGGCCAAGGCGCAATGACTATCGCCCCTGCCCCCCTTCGTCACCCCGGACCTGATCCGGGGTCCATCGCCACCGATGCTGCATGGACCCCGGATCAAGTCCGGGGTGACGAAATGGGAAGAATCGCGAGTAAACTTCGGCAGTTTTCCGGGCTTTCCGCATGATCGCCCGCCTGCTCATCCTGATCGCGCGCGGGTGGCAGCTTGGCCCCTCGCGCCTCCTGCCGCCGACCTGCCGCTATTCGCCCTCGTGCAGCGCCTACGCCATCACCGCGCTGTCACGCCATGGTGCGATCAAGGGTGGCTGGCTGGCGACAAAGCGGCTATTGCGCTGCCATCCTTGGGGCGGCCACGGCCACGACCCGGTGCCTTAGGTTCAAACCCGAAGCATCATTCCCCGACATTTTGAGACGAAGAGAGACCAAGCAGCGTGGACGACAAGCGTAATCTGATCGCGGCAATTTTATTGTCGGTGGCCATCCTGCTGGGCTGGAACTTCGTCTCGGCGCAGTTTTTCCCGACCCCCGCCAAGCCCGACGTGACGACGACCGTCGCGGGCGCCAATGGTACGCCCGCCACGACACCGGCGGCGCAGGGTCAGCCAAGCGCGCTGCCCGCCGCCACCGCCCCCGCTGCCCCCGCAACACAAGCGATCCGCCCGGTCGAGGCGGCGCTGGCCGAGGGCAACCGGGTGCCGATCGAAACCCCGGCGCTGGCGGGATCGATCAATCTGGTCGGCGCGCGCATCGACGACATCACGCTGACCAAATATCGCCAGACGATCAAAAAGGATTCGCCGCCGGTGCGCCTGTTCGCGCCGGGTGGCACCAAGGCCGCCTATTTCGCCAGCATCGGCTGGTCGGCGCAGGGCATTACGGTGCCGAACGCGAGCACCTTGTGGACTGCCACCGGCAGCAAGCTGACCCCGACCACCCCGGTGACGCTGAGCTGGGCCAATGGCACCGGCCAGACGTTCCGTATCGAATATAGCATCGACGCCAATTACCTGATCACCGCGAAGCAGACGATCGCCAACAGCGGCGCCGCAGCGGTGAGCGCGAGCAGCTTTGCGCTGATCGACCGGCTGGGCAAACCGACCGACCCGCACGAAGTCGACAGCTGGACGATCCACGTCGGCCCGACCGGCTATCTCGACGGCAAGTCGGTGTTCGACACCGATTATGACGATCTGGAAGAAGCCCCGAACCGCACCGTCCGCTATAATGCGGCAGGCTGGCTGGGCTTTACCGATAAATATTGGCTGGCGGCGGTTGTCCCCGCCAAGGGCGAGCGCGTCACCGCGGCGATCAGCTCGCCGAGCGCCAATAATTACCAAACCCTGTTCGCGCGCGACTTTGCGCAAGTCGGCCCGGGCCAGCAGGTCACGACCACCAGCCGCATTTTTGCCGGTGCCAAGGAAGTCGAAGTTCTGGAAAGCTATCAGGACAAGCTGGGCATCACCCGCCTGTCGAACGCGATCGATTGGGGCTGGTTCGAATTTTTCGAGGTGCCGATCTTCAAATTGCTCGACTGGCTGTTCAAACAGGTCGGCAATTTCGGCGTCGCGATCATGGCGCTGACCCTGATCATCCGCCTGCTGATGTTCCCGATCGCCCAGCGCCAGTTCGGATCGATGGCGCAGATGCGCCTGGTCCAGCCGAAGATGAAGGCGTTGCAGGAGCGGCTGAAGGACGACAAGCCGAAGATGCAGCAGGAGCTGATGAAGCTCTATAAGGACGAAAAGATCAATCCGCTGGCGGGCTGCCTGCCGATCGTCATCCAGATTCCGATCTTTTACGCGCTGTACAAGGTGCTGATGCTGACGATCGAAATGCGGCACCAGCCGTTCATCCTGTGGATCAAGGATCTGTCGGCGCCCGACCCGCTGCACATCCTGAACCTGTTCGGCCTGCTGCCCTTCACCCCGCCGTCGATCCTGTCGATCGGCATCCTTGCGGTGATCCTGGGCATCACGATGTTCCTGCAGTTCCGTTTGAACCCGCAGGCCACCGACCCCGTGCAGCAGCAGGTGTTCAAGATTATGCCGTGGCTGTTCATGTTCATCATGGCGCCGTTCGCGGCAGGCCTGCTGCTTTACTGGATCACCAACAATCTGCTGTCGATCGCGCAGCAGCAGTGGATGTATCGCAAATTCCCGCAGCTGAAGGCGGCACCGGCAAAGTGAGCGAAATCGATCCCGATCTCGAACCCGGCGCCGATCCCGAACGGGCCGAGCGCGCGCGCAAGCTGTTTTCAGGACCGATCAATTTCCTGAAATCGGCGCCCGCGCTCGAACATCTGCCGCCGCCGAGCATGCCCGAGATTGCCTTTGCGGGCCGATCGAACGTCGGCAAATCGTCGCTGC
>JAHJHL010000016.1 GCA_018823905.1 Alphaproteobacteria bacterium | reverse complement strand
CGACGGGACCGCATATGCACTGGGGCCTGAAATGGCGCGACGCGCGGCTCGACCCCGCAAAACTGGCGGGGCCGAACGGGGGCTGAATCCGCCTCGCTGGATAGTAATTGGTTGCCAGAGAAACAATATGTCGCAGATGCGGCATTGCGGCACATTGTGTTTCGTCAAATGTCGCGGTTGTTGCAAATTCGTCACAATGCTTTGTGAAACGGCGGATTAGTCCCGAAAATTCCTTTACTCTATCAGGGGGAGGGATCATTCCGCACGCTATCGGGGTGTTTGACGTCGATTATGGATCGACGATTCAGGGGCTCGGGTAATCCAATCCACCAGTAGCAAGGGACTGCACTGTGAAGAAAACCCAATTTTCCAAGCTGAAGCTAGGCGCTGCGCCGCTCGTATTGAGTGTCGCCCTGGTTTCGGCTCCTGCTTTTGCGCAGGATGCCGCCGAAGATGGCGTGGCGACCGGCGGCGAAATCGTCGTCACCGGCTCGCTGATCCGCAACCCCAATCTTGAAAGCTCGTCGCCGGTTAACGTAACGGACGAAAACGAAATCCAGCTTCGTCAGGCGACCAGCGCCGAGTTGCTGCTTCGTGAAACCCCCGGCATCGTTCCCAATCTGGGCGCGAACGTGAACAACGGCGCCGTTGGTTCGGCCCGCGTCGACCTTCGCGGCTTGGGTGCAAACCGCAACCTCGTCATGCTGAACTCGACCCGCATCGTGCCGTCGAGCTTCTTTGGCGCGGTTGACCTTAACAACATCCCGGTTGCCCTGGTCGAGCGCGTTGACGTGCTGACCGGCGGTGCTTCGACCACCTATGGTGCCGACGCCGTGACCGGTGTCGTCAACTTCATCACCAAGCGCGACTTTGCCGGTATCGACCTTTCGGCGACCCAGCAGATCAGCGAACGTGGCGACGCGAACCTGTTCCGTACCGACCTCGTGATCGGTGCGAACTTCGACGATGGCCGCGGTAACGCCGTGATCTCGATCGGTTACATCGAAGCCGACAAGCTGCTGTTCGGTTCGCGCGGCTTCGCGCAGTGCGTGCTCAACTCGTTGTCGGGTTTCTGCGGCGGCGATTCGCCGACTGCAACGCCGACGTCGTTCGGTATCACGGGCGTTGCCGGCAACCGTCAGGTCAGCGCCGATGGCCTGAGCCTGGTGCCGCAATATTCGCTGTACAACTTCAACCCGGCGAACATCTACATCACGCCCTACGAGCGCTTCAACTTCTATGGTGAAGGCCGTTACGACGTTTCGGACAGCGTGACCGTTTACAGCCGCGGCCTGTTCTCGAAGAACACCGTCAAGACCGAAATCGCGTCGTCGGGTATTTTCGGCGAAGAACTGACCATCAACGGCGACAACCCGTATCTGCCGGCCGGCATTCGCGACCAGCTGTGCGGCTTTGCTGGTATTGCGCTGGGTGCAACCTGTAACACGAACCAGGCGATCCCGCTCGGCGCCGTGTATCGCCGCTCGGTCGAACTCGGGCCGCGCCTGTCGGAATATGTCACCAACATCTTCGACGTGAAAGCCGGTGCGACGTTCAACATCACCGACGGTATCTCGTTCGACATCTACGGCGCCTACGGCGAATCGGAAAACACCGAAACCCGCCGCGGCTATGTCTCGCGTTCGCGCGTTGTGCAGGCGTTGAACGCATCCAGCACCACCGCTTGTACCAACCCGGCCAACGGCTGTGTTCCGCTGAACCTGTTCGGCCCCGAAGGTAGCATCACGCCGGAAATGGGCGCCTTTATCGGCGGCATCACCAGCTCGATCCAGCAATATGCTTCGCTGGCACAGGTTCGTGGCGTGCTGTCGGGTTCGACCGGCTTTGGTCTGCCTTGGGCCAGCGAAGAAGTATCGTTCGCCGTTGGTGGCGAGTACCGCAAGTATAACGCCGCGCAGCGTCCGGATAACCTGGCGCAGGTTCCCGGCGAACTCGGCGGTGCCGGCGGTGCGGTTCGTCCGTTCTCGGGCGCCTATGACTCGACCGAAGCTTTCGCCGAGTTGATCGTGCCGCTCGTCAGCGACAAGCCCTTCTTCGATGATCTGACAATCGAAGGCGGCGTTCGCTATTCGCGTTACACGGTCGATGCACCGGGCAATCCGAAATTCAGCCCGACGAGCTGGAAAGTCGGCGTCAACTGGGCTCCGGTCGACTCGCTGAAGTTCCGTGCCAACTACCAAAAGGCCGTTCGCGCCCCGAACATCGGTGAGCTGTTTGCACCGATCAATACGGGGCTGACCAACCTCGCGACCGATCCCTGCGCGGGTGCGGCGCCGGTTGGCAACGCCAACCTGACGGCGGTCTGCCTTGCCCAAGGTGCCCCGTTGGCATCGATCGGCAATATCCAGGAACCAGCCGCGGGTCAGGCGAACGTGACCGGTGGTGGTAATCCCAATGTCGGTCCGGAAACAGCGAAGACGTTGACGATCGGCGCTGTGTTTACGCCGCGGGGTCTTGTCCCCGGGCTGACGCTGTCGCTCGATTACTATCGTATCAAGGTCACGGACGCGATCACCGCGCCGTTGCCGGGCGATATCATCGCGGCTTGCTTTGCCGGTCTTTCGGCAGCTTCGGCGACCAACCCCGCGTGTACGGCTATTCGCCGTAACCCGGCGACGGGCCGCCTGAGCGGTTCGCCGGCGACCACGCCGGGCCTGCCGGCCCCGCTCACCAACGCGGGCATTTTGTTCACCGAAGGTTACGACCTGATCGTGAACTATAAGCGCGACCTTGGTTTTGCTGACCTGAGCTGGAACTTCTCGGGCAACCACACCCGCAAGGCGACCTTCCAGGCGTCGGAAACGGTGACCAACTTCCCGAACTGTGCCGGCATTTACAGCGTGAACTGCGGTATTGCGCAGGGTCAGTTGCAGCCGAAATGGTCGTGGACGATGCGTACCACGCTGGGCTTTGACGGCGTCGATGTGTCGCTGTTGTGGCGCCACCTGTCGAGCTTCCGCTCGCAAGCCGGCAACCTGTGCGGCCCCGGCGTCACCGCCAACGGCTGTACCGGGTTTGTGCGCGGCGACGCCACGCGCTTCCCCGATATCGTCGGCCAGCCGATCAACCTGAACCGTATCAAGGCGTATGACTATTTCGACCTGACGACGCGGTTCTCGGTGACCGAAAACTTCGACCTGACGCTGACCGCGTACAACCTGCTCGACAAGAAGCCGCCGTTGCTTGGCGGTCAGGCGGGCACGACGTCGGCCAACAGCGGCAACACCTATCCGTCGACCTACGACGTGATCGGTCGCCGTTACAGCGCCACGGCACGCCTGAAGTTCTAATCGCTTCAGACTAGAATCAGGAAAGGGCGGGTCGCGTGCGACCCGCCCTTTTCGTTTGTCCGCGTGGGGATACTTGAGGAAAAGTCACCGACCATCTCACGTGAAAGGATGTCGGCGCGGATCGGCGTCACCGAAAGGGTGGTGCCGCAGTGTTCCGGCTGGCCTCAAGGGCTTCGATTGCTCGCCGACTATGTCTTGGCGATCGCAATGGCGAGGCTATCAACAGGCCACCGGGAGTTCTGAGCGGGCGGCGCGAAGATCGCGCTACACCAAACCGCCCGGAGGCGATGGCGGACGCGCGTGGATTTAGCGCGTATCAGAATTTGGCCAGGGGTTTCAGGCTGACGATGCGATCAGCGGCGACCCAAGCGCGGTGTCGATGCCAACGGTGCGCGCGACTTCTTGCGCCCACAGGACGACCTTGGCGATTTCATCGCCATGCGCGGCGCGGCTCGCGTCATAATCCGCCGCACGATCGGCGGCCGTATAACGGCCTCCATCCTTCGAATTGCGTTGCAGCGGCCCGGCAAGAATCTGCGCGAGCCCCGCGGGATCGAGCGTCAGGCCAAAATGCGCCGCGGCGTGGGCCAGCGCCGCATCGGGCTGCGCCAGAAACGCCGCGCTATCGAGGACGCGGACCCGGTCGGGTGCACCGGCGATCAGGCTACCGAACAACGACTGCTGGGCCAGCCAGGCCATCGCGGCGATCTGCAAATCGGTTTGGCCCAGAAAATCCAGATCGGTGAAGCCCAGCGGCTGCACGCGCCCTTCGGCGCGCAGCTTCACGAACAGTTCGCGGACCCACCGGCGTCCGTCGAGACCCTTTTTGGCGATCGATGTCAGAAAATCCTCGAGCGGCGCGTGCATGACGATCGCGCGCGCCTGCGGCTGAATGGCCAGCATCGCCGCCGCCAGCCCGTTGACGACGTTCGACGGCTTCACGACCACAGCCTGATCGCCCGGAAATGCTCGGCCAAGCAGACGCAGCGCGTCGGCCAGCAGCGGCCCAATCGCCTCGGGGGGCGCCCCGCGCATCCGCCAACCGACGATATCGTTCAAAATCACCGGCTCGCTGAGCCCACTCGCGAGGCCCGGCCGATCAAGGCAGGCGGCCAGCAGCGTCGAACAGCAGAATCCCGAATGAAAGATGAAATGGACCGGCGCCGTCTGACCAATCACGCACGCTTCGTCGCGGGACATCGATCGATAGTCGCGGCGCGGCAGATGGTCGTCGGTCAGGAAGGGAACGGCGGCGCGCGTTTGCCGGTCATAGTCGACAAAACGGATCGTTCCGGTCGCTTCGTCAAACCGATGCGCAAGCCATTCGGCACCCAATGCCGTCCGGCTGGCCAGGATGTTGTCGGCCATGATCCGTCTCTAATCCCGCCGCACTTGCGCTTGATTTGAACCTATGATTAGGCGGTACGGTGACAGAGCAAGCCCACAAAGTCCAGCAACACCTGGCCGCGTTCAGCGACGCGCGGCGGCGCGGCGATCGCGATGCCGAACTGCGCCACCTTGACGCGGCGCTGGAGCTGGCGCCGCAAGACCCGCAGCTATTGAATGCCCGCGGGATGCATCATCTGCAGGATCAAAATTGGGACGCTGCATCGGACCTGTTTAAGCGCGCGGCGGCGGCGGATCCGGGCGAGCCGATCCTGTGGATCAATCTGGCAACGGCGCGGCGCGCTTTGGATGACGTTCCCGGCGAACGGGCCGCGCTCGACCGCGCGCTGGCAGCCGACCGCTTTCAATTTACCGCGCTGTTCCGCAAGGCCGAGCTGGAACAGCGCGCCGGCACCGAGGGTGACGCCGTTTTGGCATGGGCCGCGGTGATCCAGGTCGGGCGCCAGATTGCCAACCCGCCGCAACCCGTTCTTGACGTGATCCGGCAAGGCGAAAACTTTATGGCGACGCATGCCGGAAAACTGAGCGATCGCTACGACGCACTGTTCGGCGCCGACCGTGCCGCCGACCCCGACATGCGCCGCTTCAATCGCTGTCTCGACATGGTCCTGGGGCGCAGCACCACCTATCGCAACGAATGCCACGGGCTGTACTATCCCTTTCTTCCCGCCGACGAGTTCTTTGACAAACGGTTGTTTCCCTGGCTGGCCGCGCTGGAAGCCGCGACGGCCGACATTCGCCGCGAAGGGCTGGCGCTGATCGAGCAGGGGGGCGACGACCTGCGCCCCTATGTGCGGATGGAAGAGGGTGCGCCGGAAAGCAAATGGTCGCCGCTCGATCAATCGCTCGACTGGACCGCCTGCTTCTTGTGGGAATATGGTGCCCCGAACCAGCGCGTTCTGGATCGCTGCCCGGCAACCGCCGCCGCGCTCGCGCGTGCGCCGCTGGCGCCGATCCCGGGGAAGGCGCCCTCGGCGTTCTTTTCGATGCTGCGGCCCGGCGCGCACATCCCGCCTCATACCGGGGTCACCAACACGCGCGCGATCATCCATCTGCCGCTGGTGGTACCGCCGGGCTGCGAATTCCGGGTCGGCGGTGAGACCCGAGAGTGGGTCGAGGGTGAGGCTTTTGCGTTCGACGACACGATCGAACATGAAGCGATCAATCGCAGCGATCAGAACCGGTTGGTGCTGATCTTTGACGTGTGGAATCCCCATCTGTCGCCGCGTGAACAGGCGTTGCTGGTAGATTTTTTCGCCAGCCAGGGCAGCTGATCCAACCGACTTGCGGTCGGGTGCGGGAAAGCCTCTAAAGCCGGTCCAGCGCCGCGATGACGGGCGCCAGTTCGGCGGCATAATTTTGCCATCGCCCCGACGATTGCGTGTGGAGCGCCGATCGCGCTTTCCAGTTGCTGGGGGTGCGGATGACCGGCGGCGCTTTGCTGTGGGCCGCATCGGGGTCGGTCGGCGGCAAACCAAGCGCGCGCCATGTTGTCGCAAGAACCTGGTCGGGGGCGTGGACCAGCTGGTCGTAAGAAACCGTGACGATGTCGTCGCCAAAAATTGCCCGCCAATGCGCCATCAATCGGCGATGCTGGCCGAAATAATGCACGGCATCCTCCAGCCGGTCGCTGTAGTTGATCGCGTCGGCGAAGTTTAGGAAATAGATCGACAGGATGTTGTCGAGCGCCGCGCGCTCGGTGCACAGGATCCGCGCGTCGGGAAAAAGCATCTTGATCAGCCCGATATGCAGGAAATTATCAGGCCGTTTGTCGGTGACATAGCGGGCGTCAGGAAAATTGCCCGCGACCGATTGTAAATAGGCGTCGCGCAGATCGCGTCGGGTATCCACGTCAACGTTGACTACCGCCGCGGGGTAGGGCGTCAGCCGTTCGTGGACCAGCGCCGGGATCAGCTCGAGCTCGCCGCCGATCTGGACGAGCGGATGACGCCCGAGCAATTGTTCGATCACCGTCGACCCCGACCGGAACATGCCACAAATGAACAGCATCTCCGGCCCCTCGACCGCTGGTGGCCCTTGCGGGCGCGTCGGAAATGCCGCGATCAGGTCATCGACGAGGCGCTTCAGCGTGTCGCGGTTGTAGCGGCGCGACGACGGCCGCAGTGCCGAGTTGATCCGGTTCGCCTGCGTGATCGCCGCAAAGGCTTCGGGGTAGCGTCCGGCCGCATCGAGGGCGTTGCCCAAGGCAAAGTAGAGTTCGGCGGCATCGTCCTGGCTGTCGGCGCCGATCTGCAGCCGTTGCTCGAGATCGCGAATCGCGGCGGCGGTGTCGTCGCGGTGGACCCGGATCGCCGCGAGGCGGGCGCGGGCGCGGCCATTGCCGGGTGCAAGACGCAGCGCCGCGTCATAGGCTTGGGCCGCTGCGTCGGCGTTGCCTAGATCTTCCATCAGGCCGCCGAGGTTGAGCCAAGCAGGAAGGAATGCCGGATTTATCGCGAGCGCGGCGCGCAATTCGATTTCGGCTTCGTCGGTGCGTTCCATATATTCGGAGAGGATGGCGGCTCGATTGACATGCACTGCTTCGGGGCCGCCGACACGGTGGCGTAGCGCTTGGGCGTAAGCTTCGAGCGCGTCGGGATAGGCGCGCGTGTGGCGCAGCGCATAACCGAGGTTGAACCAGCTGTCGGGATGGTCGCGGCGGAGCGCGAGCGCCCGTCGTAGCAGCGCCGCGGCTTCGGCGTAGCGCCCCTGCGCGATGCTGCGCCCTGCTGCAGCATGTAGCCGCGCCCACTCATCGTTCACGCCCGCTGCTCCCTAACCGCCCTTATGTCGGCGTCAGTTTCAATGCGCCGTCGCCTTCGTCGACCTTGATCGTCGATCCATCCTTCACTTCGCCTTTCAGGATCAGATCGGCAAGCGGATCCTGCAGATATTTCTGCACCGCGCGCTTAAGCGGACGTGCGCCATAGACGGGATCATAGCCGACGCGACCGAGCCACGCGCGCGCTGCATCGGTCAGGTCGAGCGTCACCTTACGATCGTTGAGCAATTTCTGCACCCGCGCGACCTGGATATCGACGATGCCGCCCATATGCTGTTGCGCGAGGCGGTTGAACAGCACGATCTCGTCGAGGCGGTTGAGGAACTCGGGCCGGAAATGCGCGCGCACGACTTCCATCACCGCAGGCTCGGCCTGTTCGACGGGCGCGTCGTCGGGCAGCGCGGCGATCGCCTGGCTGCCGAGGTTCGAGGTCAGGATGATCAGCGTGTTGGTGAAATCGACGGTGCGGCCCTGTCCATCGGTCAATCGCCCGTCGTCGAGCACCTGCAGCAGCAGGTTGAACACATCGGGATGCGCCTTTTCGACTTCGTCGAACAGTACGACCTGATAGGGGCGGCGGCGCACCGCTTCGGTGAGCGTGCCGCCCTCTTCATAACCGACATAGCCGGGAGGCGCGCCGACGAGCCGCGCGACGCTGTGCTTTTCCATGAACTCGGACATGTCGATGCGAACCATTGCATTGTCATCGTCGAACAGGAATCGCGCGAGCGCTTTGG
This sequence comes from Alphaproteobacteria bacterium, assembly GCA_018823905.1. Taxonomy (GTDB): domain Bacteria; phylum Pseudomonadota; class Alphaproteobacteria; order Sphingomonadales; family Sphingomonadaceae; genus Sphingopyxis. The sequence continues at coordinate 24,717 of JAHJHL010000016.1, read as the reverse complement.
TCAACTCGGTCTTGCCGACCCCGGTGGGGCCGAGGAAGAGGAAGCTGCCGAGCGGGCGGTTGGGATCCTGCAAGCCCGCGCGCGACCGGCGCACCGCCGTCGCAACCGCATGAACGGCGTGATCCTGACCGATCACCTGTTTGGCGATATGGCTTTCCATCGCGAGCAATTTCTCGCGCTCGCCCGCCAGCATGCGATCGACCGGGATACCAGTCCATTTGCTGACCACCGCGGCAATATCGTCGGCGGTGACTTCTTCGCGCAGCATCGCATTGCCCGCTGCGGCTTCAGCGTCGGCGAGCTGCTTTTCGAGGCCCGGGATGGTGCCGTAGGACAGCTCGCCCGCTTTCGCGAGATCGCCGGCGCGTTGCGCCTGTTCGAGTGCCGAGCGCGCGGCATCGAGCTCTTCCTTGATCTTCGCCTCAGCGTGGATCTTGTCCTTTTCGGCCTGCCACTTCTGGGTCACTTCGGCCGACTGTTGCTCAAGGTTCGCAAGCTCGGCGCGCAGGGTCGCCAGCCGGTCCTTCGACGCGGCGTCGGTTTCCTTGCTTAGCGCCGATTCTTCGATCTTCATCTGGATAATGCGGCGGTCGAGCGTCTCGATCTCTTCGGGCTTCGATTCGACCTCCATGCGGATGCGGCTCGCGGCCTCGTCCATCAGGTCGATCGCCTTGTCGGGCAGGAAACGGTCGGAGATATAACGGTTCGACAAGGTCGCCGCGGCGACAATCGCGCCGTCGGTGATGCGAACGCCGTGGTGGAGCTCGTATTTTTCCTTGAGCCCGCGCAGGATCGAGATCGAATCCTCGACCGTCGGCTCGCCGACGAACACCGGTTGGAAACGCCGCTGGAGCGCGGGATCCTTTTCGACATGCTTGCGATATTCGTCGAGGGTGGTCGCGCCGATGCAATGGAGTTCGCCGCGCGCCAGCGCCGGTTTGAGCAGGTTCGAGGCGTCCATCGCGCCCTCGCCTTTGCCCGCGCCGACCAGCGTGTGCATCTCGTCAATGAACAGGATGATCTCGCCCTCGGCCGCCTTCACATCGTCGAGCACGCCCTTCAGCCGCTCTTCGAACTCGCCGCGATATTTGGCGCCCGCGATCAGCGACCCCATGTCAAGCGACAGCAGACGGCGGTCCTTCAGGCTGTCGGGGACGTCGCCATTGACGATGCGCAGCGCGAGCCCTTCGGCGATCGCGGTCTTGCCGACGCCGGGTTCGCCAATCAGCACCGGGTTGTTCTTGGTGCGGCGCGCGAGGATCTGGATCGTGCGGCGGATTTCCTCGTCACGGCCGATCACCGGGTCGAGCTTGCCCTCGCGCGCGACTTCGGTGAGGTCGCGGGCGAATTTCTTGAGTGCTTCATAGCGGTCTTCGGAGGTTGCGGTATCGGCGGCGCGGCCACCGCGCAGATCGTTGATCGCGGTATTGAGCGCCTCGGCTTTCAACCCGGCGTCAACGAAGGCTTTGCCGACGGGGGTCGCGGCCGACAGTAGCATCGCCAGCAACAGCCGCTCGACAGTGACATAGCCGTCGCCTGCCTTGGTCGCGACCTGTTCGGCCTGATCGAGCAGGCGCACCGCGTCGTTATCGAGTCCGGGAGTGGCTTGCGCGCCCGAACCCGATACCGCGGGCACCTTGGCGAGCAACGCGTCGATCCCCGCGACCGCGCGCGGCGCATCGCCGCCGCTCTTGGCGATCAGCCCCGCGGCCATGCCTTCGCTGTCTTCGAGCAACGCCTTGGCGATATGTTCGGGCGAAATCCGCTGATGGTTCATGCGGATCGCGATCGTCTGCGCCGCTTGCAGGAAGCCCTTGGCGCGGTCGGTGAATTTTTCGAGGTTCATGGGAAATAAGCCCCTTTCTTATCTGGCAAGATAGTGTTGCCAATTGGCAACACAAGGGGCTGTTAGCAGCTCGCCGTTCGCGTCGAGCAATGTCGAGATGCGCCTTGGACGGGCGCCCCTGCGCGACGTCTCGACGTTGCTCGACACGAACGGGATTGGAGATCGCTACTCCCCGCTGCGCGCCAGTTGGTCGAGCAAGCGCACACCAAAGCCCGTCATCCCCTTCGGGACCAGCGATGTCGCCTTGTCCGCCTGGTTCACTCCGGCGATGTCGAGATGTGCCCACGGGGTCGCCTCGTCGACAAAATAGCCGATGACATGCGCCCCGATGCTGGCGCCCGGCCCTTGACCCGGGGTGATGTTGCGGATGTCGGCGATGTCCGACTTGATCTTTTCGGCGTAATTTTTGTGGAGTGGCATCCGCCACAATTCCTCACCGCTGCTCTTTCCGGCAGCGAGCAGGTTGGCGGCCAGCGTTTCGTCGCGCGCAAACAGGCCAGCATATTGATCGTCGAGTGCGCCGACGATCGACCCGGTCAGCGTCGCGATATTGACGATCGCGCGGGGCTTGTACGCCTGTGCGACATATTCATTGGCGTCGGCGAGGACGAGGCGACCTTCGGCGTCGCTGTTGAGCATTTCGATCGTCTTGCCCGACATTGTGCGCGTGATGTCGCCGGGGCGTTGGGCGTTGCCGTCGGGCATATTCTCGGCGAGCGCCGCGACTCCGACGACATGCGCCGATGCGCGCGACCTGGCGAGCGAGAGCACGGCGCCCATGACCGACGCGGCGCCCGACATATCGCCCTTCATGTCCCACATGCCCGCGCCTGGCTTCAGCGAAATGCCGCCCGAATCGAAGGTGATGCCTTTGCCGACGAACGCCATCGGCGCTGCGGCGGCGTTCGCGCCGCGATAGCGCACCAGCATCAGCCGCGATCCGCGCGGGCTGCCCTGACCGACCCCGACGAGCGTCCCCATGCCGAGCTTGCGCATCGCGGCTTCGTCGAGCACTTCGATGCTCACCCCGGCTGTGCCCGAAAAGGCTTCGCGCACCCGGGCGACGAAGCTTTCGGGGTAGATGACGTTCGCAGGTTCGTTGGCGAGGTCGCGTGACAAGCGGACGCCATCGACCAGATGTTTCCAGCGATCATTGAACGCCGCTTCCGCTGCCGCCGGATTGGCGCCGACGACGGTAACAGCGCCGCTCGGCGGTGCCTTTTTGTCGACGGTTTTGTACCGGTCGAAGCGATACTGACCAAGCGCGAATCCATAGGCGACGTCGGCGGCTGATGTATCGCCGAACGCCCCGGCGATCGTCATCGGCTGCGCTTCACTTTTCAGCTCTTGCGCTGCCTTTCCGCCCGCTTCGGCGAGGGCGAGCGAGGTCGGGGTAGCGCCGGTGCCGACGAGCAGGATGCGCGAATAGGCCCCGATCCCGCGCAGCGACAGCGTCGATCCTGCCTTGCCGTCGAACGTCGCCGCCGCAACCGCCGCGGTCACTGCCTGACGTTCGGCGGCGCTGAGCGAAACGCCATCGAGTGGCGGCAGCGCCGCGTCGGTCATCACGATGACGAGCGCGCCGTTTGCGGCAGCGCTCGCGGCAAAACCGATCGCGCGTTCGGCGCTGTTGGCGGCAGTAGCGGGAACGACGCCGGAGCCGGTCACCGTTTGCGCAAATGCGGGCGGAGCGAACGCAAATGACAGGCACGCGGCAAGAAGCAGGCTTTTGTGATTCATGGAAATTCCCCGTTTGAAACTATGACACCCTGCATAGCCAAGTGGCGGTCAATCGCAAATTCGGCTCGACGAACGACAGTCGCTTGCCATCGGACGACATGACGGTCAGACAGGCGCGGATCGGGCGCATGAAGAGGACCAGAGATGCTGCGACGGATTTTGCTGGGATTTCTGCTGTTGCTCGTCGTCACCGCCGTGTCGCTGGCGCTGTGGGAGCCGCTAACCGCCGAAGCGCCGACCGCGCCGACGTTCAAGCCGCAGAACGTCCGCATTGCGCGCGACAAGTTCGGGGTGCCGCATATCTTTGGCAAGACTGACGCCGATGTTGCCTATGGCGTCGCCTACGCGCACGCCGAGGATGATTTTGCGACCTTGCAGGAAGTGCTCGCGATGACGCGCGGGCGCGCCGGGGCGATGCTCGGCGAGGATGGCGCGAAAATCGACTACGCTGCTGCGCTCCTCGACGTGCGCGCGACGACCGCGCGCGACTGGCCGCGGCTACCCGCCGACGTCAAAGCATTGTTCACCGCCTATGCGGCGGGGCTCAATCGCTATGCCGACAAGCATCCTGGTGAAGTGCGGCTGTCGGGCCTGTTTCCGGTGACCGGCGAGGATGTTGTCGCGGGCTTCGTGCTGCGCTCGCCCTTTTTCTTCGGGCTCGATTCGGTGCTCGGATCGCTGGTCGAGGGCAAGCCGCTGAACCGCGAAGGCGGCCCGGCGCTCGACGCCACGGGCAAGATCGTGCCGCGCGTCGACACCCCGGTGGGCAGCGACCCGGCTTCGAACGGATCGAACGCGATGGCCGTGGGGCCCGCGCGCTCGACCGACGGCGCGACACGGCTGGTGTCGAACTCACACCAGCCGTGGACCGGCGGCGTCGCCTGGTACGAACTCGTCGTCCATAGCGAAGAGGGATGGGATTTCGCGGGCGCGAACTTTCCCGGCTCGCCCTATCCTTTCCTGGGGCATAACAAATATCTCGGCTGGACCAACACGGTCAACCGCCCCGACCTGATCGACGTGTACAAGCTGGTGCTCGACGAGAGCGGCGAGAAATACCGCTACGACGGTGCGTGGCGCCCACTCGAGCAGAAGCGCGTCTGGCTCAAAGTGAAATTCGGCCCGTTCGCATTGCCGGTCCCGCGCACCATCTATCGCTCGGTCCATGGTCCGGTGGTCAAGAATGCGAAGGGTGCCTTTGCCATCCGCTATGCCGGGATCGACCAGTCGGCGATGGTCACCCAATATTACCGGCTGAACAAGGCGAAGGATTTTGCCGAATGGCGCGCTGCGATGGCGGGGCAGGGCGTGCCCGCGACCAACTTCATCTACGCCGATGCAAAGGGCAATATCGGCCTTTTCTATAATGCGATGTTCCCCGACCGGCCCGTCGGGTTCAACTGGCGCGGGGTGCTGCCGGGCGATCGCTCGGCGGCGCTTTGGACCAAGACGCTGCCGTTCGACCGCGCCCCGGCGCTGGTCAATCCGCGCTCGGGCTATGTGATGAACGCGAACAACACGCCATGGGTCGCCGCAGGACCGGGCGATGAGCTGGACGCCGCCGCTTTCTCGCCGCTGCTCGGGGTCGAGGACGATATGACCAACCGCGCGACACGGCTGATCGACCTGTTCGAGGCGTCGGGGCAGATCGACGAGGCGCGGTTGAAGGCGATCAAATATGACACCGCCTATGCCAAGTCGGGCTACGCCAAGGCGTGGATGGATCGCTTGCTGGCGCTGGACGTCAAGGATGACTCGGCGCTGGTCGACGCGCAAAACCTGCTGCGTCGCTGGGACTGGAACCTCGACGGCAAGGGGAAGGGCGATGCGCTGGCGCTGATGGTGCTCCGCCCCGCGAACGGCAGCCATTACCAGCGCCGCACCGGACCCGATCCGCGCACCGTGCTGGCCGAGACGGCGGCGCATTTGCAGACACATTTCGGCGGGCTCGACCCCAAACTCGGGACCGTGCTGCGGCTGCGGCATGGCGAAGGCGCGTCTAGGATCGACCTGCCGCTCGATGGCGGCAACGATACGGTGCGCGCCTCGACGCTGTGGGATGCCGAACCCGACGGGCGGCTGAAGGTGCGCCACGGCGACAGCTTCATCATGTTCATGACCTGGGACAAGCAGGGGCAGGTCCGCTCCGAATCGATCCAGCCGTTCGGATCGGCGACGACGCGACCCGAAAGCCCGCATTACAATGATCAGGCGTCGTTGTTTGTGCGCCACCAGCTCAAGCCGGTGCTGTTCGACCCGTCGGCGCTCAAAGCCAGCGGTGCGCGCTTCTATCAGCCTTGAAAGCCGAACGATGCTGTCCTAAACCGTTGATACAGTGCCGCCCGGCGCCCGATCTCACGCAGGCCTTCTCGCGTCTGCCACCATATCCAAGAGGATGCCCATGCCCCGTTTCCATCGTTTCGCCCTTGCCCTGGCGGTGACCTCGTCGCTCGTCGCTGCGGGTCCCGCGCTTGCCAAGGCCAAGGCCGCCGATCCGGCGCCGATCGCCGATCTGGTGAAGGCGGTCGATATTCCCTACGAAGCCTTCACGCTGGACAACGGTTTGCGCGTGATTGTCCACGAGGACCGCAAGGCACCCGTCGTCGCGGTGTCGGTGTGGTATCGCGTCGGGTCGAAGCATGAGCCCAAGGGGAAGACGGGCTTTGCCCATCTGTTCGAACATCTGATGTTCAACGGTTCGGAAAACGCCCCCGGTGATTTCTTTGAACCGCTGCAACAAGTCGGTGCGACCGACAGCAACGGCACGACCAATGTCGACCGCACCAACTATTTCGAGACCGTCCCGACCGGCGCGCTCGACCGCGCGCTGTTCCTCGAAAGTGACCGCATGGGGCATCTGCTCGGCGCGGTGACGCAGGAAAAGCTCGATAACCAGCGTGGCGTGGTCCAGAATGAAAAGCGGCAGGGCGACAATAACCCCTATGGCCTGCTGCGTTACGAGATTTTCGAGAATCTGTTCCCGAAGGGTCATCCCTATCACCACAGCACCATCGGTTCGATGGCCGACCTCAATTCGGCGAGCCTTGACGATGTGAAAAAGTGGTTCACCGACAATTACGGTCCGAATAATGCGGTGCTCGTGCTGGCGGGCGACGTCGATGTCGCGACCGCCAAGGCCAAGGTGCAAGAGTGGTTCGGCGACATCCCGCGCGGGCCGGAAATCACCGCGCCCCAAACCACCGTGCCGACCTTGCCCGCTCCGCTCGCGAAAGAGGTCAAGGATTTGATCCCGACCCCGCGCATCTATCGCATGTGGGCGATCCCCGGGCTCAACGATGCCGAAGCGGTGCCGCTGCAGATGGCGACCGCGGTGCTCGGCGGCCTGTCGTCGTCGCGGCTCGACAACGCGATGGTCCGCACCGACCCTGTCGCGGTGAGCGTTGCCGCTTTTGCCCAGCCGTTTGAAGATGCCGGCATCCTGATCATCCAGGCCGATGTGAAGCCCGGCACCGACGTGGCGGTGGTCGGCAAGAAGCTCGACGAAGAAATCGCCAAATTCCTGGAGACCGGCCCGACTGCCGACGAACTGCAGCGCGCCGCGGCGAGCTATCTGGGCGGCACTATCGCGGGGCTCGAATCAGTCGGCGGCTTTGGCGGCAAGGCGGTGACGCTGGCCGAGGGCGCGCTCTATTCGAACGATCCCGGCTATTATAAGGTCGAGCTCGACCGGATGGCCAAATCGACCCCGGAACAGGTCGCAGCGGTTGCGCGTAAATGGATGTCGCGCCCGGCCTTTTCGCTCACCTACACCCCCGGCGAGCGCACCGAAGGCGGCGAGAATCGCGGCGGCGCGGTGACGGCGGATAAGGTGACCGAGGCGGTTGCCCCCGACCGTTACTGGAACCCGGCACTCGGCGACATCGGTCCCGACACCGGCATCGGCGCGGCAGCCTCGATCGCGGATCGCTCGCAATTGCCCGCGGTCGCCGATCTCACCGCGCTTGACTTCCCGGCGATCGAGCGCGCCAAGCTCAAAAACGGAGTGGAGGTGATCTTTGCGCGTCGCACGACGGTGCCAACAGTCAATGTCGCGGTCAGCTTCGACGCAGGCTATGCCGCCGATCCGCACAGCGCACTTGGTACCCAGTCGCTGATGCTCAGCCTGATGGACGAAGGCACGACCAACCTCAATTCGATCGCCTTTGCTGAAGCGAAAGAACGGCTCGGCGCGCAGATCGATGCGACCGCCAACGCCGACGAAACGGTGTTCAGTCTGTTCGCCTTGAAGCCTAACCTGGGCGCTTCGCTGACGCTGCTCGCCGACTATATCCGCAACCCGGCGTTCGATGCCAAGGAACTGGAGCGCGTGCGCGCGCAGCAGCTCAACCGGCTCAAGGCCGAACTCAATAATCCGAACGCGATCGCCGGACGCCTGATGGCGCCGATGCTCTATGGTACCGACCATCCTTATGGCATTCCGCCGTCGGGTCTGGGCGATGCCAAGGCGGTCGAAGCGGCGACGCGTGATCAGTTGGCGGCATTCCATAATGCGTGGATCCGCCCTGACAATGCGCGCGTCTTTGTCGTTGGCGACACGACGCTGGCAGAAGTGAAGAAGCAGCTCGATTCGACGCTGGGCGCGTGGACGGCGCCCAAAACAGCCAAGCCGGTCAAGAATTTCGACATCGCGATCCCGGCGCCCAAGCCGCGCATCCTGCTGTTCGACCGCCCCAAATCGCCGCAGTCGGTGATCCTCGCGGGCAAGGTGCTCGACGCCAAGGGCGGTGACCAGCTGGAAGTGCTGCGGTCGGCGAACGATATTTTTGGTGGTAATTTCCTGTCGCGCTTCAACACCAATCTGCGCGAGACCAAGGGCTGGTCCTATGGCGTGCGCAGCCGCATTTCAGGTGAAACCGACCGGCTGAGTTGGGTCGCAGTCGCACCGGTGCAGGCCGACCGCACCGGCGATTCGATCAAGGAGTTGCAGAGCGACCTCAAGACCTTCCTCGCCGACAAAGGCGTGACCAAGGAGGAACTGGAGCGCACGGTCAATGGCAGCGTTCGCGAACTGCCGGGCAGCTTCGAAACCTCGGCCGATGTGCTCGCCGGACTGCGGCAGATCGTCAAATTCGGCCGCCCGGACAATTATTACGAAACATTGCCCGCCACTTATGAAGCGATGACCGCCGCTGAAATCGACGCGGCGGCGCGCAAGGCGCTGAGCACCGACGATCTGGTCTATGTCGTCGTCGGCGACGCCGCGGTGGTCAAACCGCAGCTTGACGGATTGGGTTTGACGGTCGAAACAGCAAATCCGATTAACTAACATTGATTTCAGTAAGGAGAGCTTCGATGTCCGTAGATGGCAGCTATGATTGCATTACCAAGTCGCCGATGGGCGACCAGAAATCGGTGTTCACCGTGACCAGCGACGGTGACAGCTTCACCGGCCAGAATGCCGGTGCGATGGGTTCGCTCGACGTGCAGAATGGCAAGGTCGATGGGAACAAGCTGACCTGGACCATGGACATGAAGGTGCCGATGCCGATGACGCTCGAATGCGAAGCGACGATCGACGGCGACGCACTGACCGGCACGATCAAGGCCGGTGCGTTCGGATCGATGGCGATGACCGGCACCCGTCAGGGCTGATCCGTTTGTCAGAAATGCGAAGGGCCGTTCCGCGAGGAGCGGCCCTTTTGCGTTGCATAGCAATGCTCTTTGCCTTGGGGGGTGTTCAAAGCACCGGCTTGCGAGCATAGGCTGCTGCGATGCACAACCCGGCCCCACCCCCCAAGCGGACCCTGCCGGGCGAACGTGAAATGGTGGTCATGATGGCGATGGTGATGGCGCTCAACGCGCTCGCTATCGACGCGATGCTGCCCGCGCTGCCCGCCATTGGCAAAGGCCTTGGCGTCCTTGTCGCCAACGACCGGCAATATGTCATCTCGCTCTATCTGCTTGGGATCGGCTTCGGTTCGCTGATCTATGGTCCGCTCGCGGACCGCTTCGGGCGCAAGGGCGTGCTGGTGCCGGCGCTGTTCGCCTATGTTGCATTTTCGATCGGTTGCGGGCTGGCGACGAGCTTTCCGATGCTGCTTGCGCTGCGTTTCGGTCACGGGCTGGTCAGCGCCGCGCTCGGCGTGATCGTCGTCGCGGTGATCCGCGACCTGTTCGCTGGCGACGCGATGGCGAAGCGACTGTCGCTGATTTTCTTGGTGTTCATGATCGTACCGATCATCGCGCCGACGATCGGTGCCGGGGTGGAAGCGGTCGCCGGTTGGCGCGCGATCTTCATCGTCCTCGCGGTCATGGGGCTGGTCATGATCGCCTGGCTCCGCCGCCTGCCCGAAACGCTCGAGCCCGCCGATGTCCGTCCGCTCGACTGGCGGACGATGGTCAGCGGCTGGGCCACCGTGACGCGGCATCGCCGCGCCGCGGGTTATATGATCGCATCGGGAATGATGCAGGGCGCGCTGTACGGCTATCTCAACAGCAGCGAGCAGATCATCGACGAAGTGTTCAACGCACAGAGCTGGTTCCCGCTGATCTTTGCTTGCGTCGCGGTGGGGATCGCAATTGCCAATTTCTCCAACGCCGCAATCGTCGAGCGGTTCGGCGCGCGGCGCGTTTCGCAGACCGCGGTCTTTGCCTTCATGGCGACATCGATGGCGCAGATTGCCGCGGCGCTGAGCGGCGCCGAGACGTTATGGATGTTCACCGCGCTGATGATGGTCAATGTCGGGCTTATCGGTTTTATCGGCAGCAATTTCGGATCGATCGCGATGGAGGATTTTGGCCATATGGCCGGGGTCGCTTCGTCGTACCAAAGCTTTGCCAAAACCTTGCTGGCGGCGGTTGTCGGCGCGACAATCGGACAGCAATATGATGGATCGACGCTGCCGCTTGCCTACGCCTTTTTGATCAGCGCGGTGGTCGGGCTCGCGCTCGTATTCTGGGCCGAGCGCGGCAAGCTGTTCACCCGGCCGGGAACGGCGCCCAAAACGCCGTACTGACAAAGAAAAGGGCCGCCCCGGTCATGCCGGGACGGCCCTTTTTATTGGCGACGAACGCCCTGCGATCAGTTGATCGGCGCGTGCGGCTCCAGATCATCCTCATGCACTTCGACGATGCCGCGACCGAGATGGCTGCGGCTGCGGCTATAGAGGAAGTAGAAGACCAGGCCGATCAAGGCCCAGACCGGAAGCACGATCATCGCTTCATAGGGCAGGTTGAGGAACAGGAACACCGTGCCGGCGACCGTCAGCGGGCCGATCAGCCACAGGGCCGGCGTCTTGAACGCGCGCGGTGTGTCCGCGGCGGTCTTGCGGAGGATCATCACCGCGATGGCGACCATCATGAACGCATAGAGTGTACCCGCGTTGGCGATGTCGGCAAGCTTGCCGACCGGGAGAAACGCTGCGGCGAACGCCACAACAACGCCGGTAATCGCAGTGATGACATGCGGGGTTTTCCACTTGGGGTGCACCTTGCTCCACGATTCGGGGAGCAAGCCGTCGCGGCTCATCACGAAAGCGACGCGGGTCTGGCCGAACAACAGGATCAGGATGACCGAAGGCAGTGCGACGAAGGCGGCGATGCCGAGCATGTTGCCGACCCCCGACCAGCCGATCTGGCGTAGCACATGCGCCAGCGCTTCGTTCGAGCAGACGAGCGGCAGTTCGTTGGCGGCAAAGGTGGCGCACTGCCGCGCCAGCTCTTCCGAACCGGCCGGGAAGGGCACGCCATTCGGACCCATGATCGGCTGGCCGCCGATCGTGCCGACGGCGCCCGCAGCGACAAGGATGTAGAAGACGGTGCAGAACAGCAGCGAACCGATCAGGCCAATCGGGACGTTGCGCTGCGGGTTTTTGGTTTCCTCTGCCGCGGTCGAAACCGCGTCGAAGCCGACATAGGCGAAAAAGATCGTCGCTGCCGCTCCCACCGCACCAAGGCCCGATCCGAAACCGCCGAAGACGCCGGCAGGCAGGAAGGGATTGAATTTTTCGGTCGAAAACGCTTCGCTGGGCAGGGTTAGCACGATGAAGGCGGTGAGCGCGGTAACCTTGATCGCCACCAGAATGGCGTTGACGCGTGCGCTTTCAGTGGTGCCGATCATCAACAGCCAAGTGACGAGCAGCGCGATGATCACGGCAGGCAAGTTGATGATACCACCCTCGATACCGCCCAGTGCCAACGGCGCACCCGCAAGGGCGGCGGGGAACTGAAAGCCGAAAAATTCGAGCAATAAGCCGTTGAGATAGCCGGACCACCCGACCGATACGGCGGATGCCGCGACCGCATATTCGAGGACGAGCGCCCACCCGACAGTCCAAGCGAGTACCTCGCCCATCGTCGCATAGGTGTAGGTATAGGCGGAGCCGGCGACAGGGATCATTGCGGCAATTTCGGCGTAGCACAGCGCAGCGAGGATGCAGATCAGGCCGGCGATGGCGAAGGCGAGCATCAGGCCGGGACCGGCCTTCTGTGCGCCAGCAGCGGTCAGCACGAAAATGCCTGTCCCGATGACGCAGCCAATACCGAACAGTGTGAGCTGAAAAGCGCCCAAGGTCCGGTGCAGCGATTTTTTCTGCGCGGTCGCCAGAATGGCATCTAACGGTTTTACCCGGTCAAGTAGCATAAATTGTCCCCTTGTGGCGGCTGGTTGCCGTCCTTCTCCAGGCTGTGCAGACTAGCCGCTCCGCGCGTCAGCGCAACTTAATTTCAGGACTATGACACGCACTTTATCGCACCGTGAATCGCACCCGGTCGATCATCCGCCCGCCGGGATCGACGAGCGCCAGTATATGGCTGCCCGGGCGCGGCAAAATCTGTTGCCCGGCGTCGGCATCGCCGAGCGGTTTCTTGTCGAGGATCAGGCGGTATCCGGCGACTGCGCCGCTGACCGTGACCGCGAGCCGTTGGCGGTCGATCGGGATATCGGGGTCGAGGGCATAGACGCTGCCGCTCACCGGGCTGGTGATGCGCGGGCGGCGCGCTGCTTGCGGCGCGGCCGCCATTTCGGTTTGCGCGGTGCCGCGGAGGAAATATTCGCGGCGCGGCGGTTCGCGGGTGCCGGGGAGCGCGATCTGGCGCGCTTCGACGCCGTCCGGGGTCGCGGGGGGCTTGCCCGGGTTGCCGGCGTGGAGTGCGAGCATGACGTCGCGCCAGATCGGTGCGGCGCCCGAGGTGCCCGATACGGCGCGCATCGAATCGCCCTCGAGATTGCCGACCCACACGGCGACGGTGAAGCGGTCGGACCAGCCGATGCACCAATTGTCGCGCATGCCTTTCGAGGTGCCGGTCTTGGCGGCGGCCCAGAAGGGGAGGCGTAGCGCGCTGTCGGCGCCGAAGGCGTCGGTGCGGGCGGCGGCGTCGGCGAGGATGTCGCCGACGATGAAGGCGGCGGCGGGGTTGACGATCTGGCGCGGCGGATGTTGGCGAAGGTGCTGCGCAGCGTCGAAACTGACCGGCGACCACTTTCCAGAATTTGCAAATGTTCTGAAGGCGTTGGCTTGTTCGACGAGCGAAACTTCGGCCGATCCGAGCGCAAGGCTGAAGCCGTAATATTCGCCGTCCTCGACGAGGCCGTGGTAGCCGAGCGCCCAGAGGCGGTCGCGGAATTGCTGGACGTCGTCGATGACAAGGGCGCGGACGGCAGGGACGTTGAGTGAGGAGGCGAGTGCGTGGCGGACGCTGACCGGGCCTTTGAAGCTGCGGTCGTAGTTTTTGGGCACGTAGAGGCCTGAGGCGGTGTCGAGCTGGACCGGGCTGTCGTCGAGGATCGACGCGGCGGTGAGCCAGCCATGTTCAATGACCTGCGCATAGAGGTGCGGTTTGAGCGTCGAGCCGGCCTGCCGCCGCGCATTGGCACCATCGACCGACGCGGCGGTCGATTTGAGCCCGACGCCGCCGACGTAAGCGAGGACTTCGCCAGTGGCATTGTCGAGCACGACGACCGCGCCGTCGCGGACGCGGTCGGAGCCGAGCCCGGCGAGCTGGCGGCGGAGCGCGACGATCGCCGCGGTCTGGATGCGGCGGTCGATGGTGGTGGTGACGCGCTTGCCGGGCTTGTCGAGCAGGCGGACGGCGAGATGCGGCGCGAGCGCAGGGTCGAGCTGCGCGGCGCGTTCGCCCGAGACGAGGGTGGCGGCGGCGGCGCGGATCGCGGTGCAATCCTTGGTTTGGGCCACCCGGCAGGCGCGGCGGCCGAGGGCTTCGGCGCCCGCGGTGGGGTTGGGGAGCAAGCCGGCGAACAAGGCGGCGTCGGTGCGGGTCATGTCGGCGGGGCGCTTGCCGAACAGCGCGCGCGACCCGGCGCCGATGCCCTGCGCTTCGCCGCGCAGCGGGACGAGGTTAAAATAGGCTTCGAGCATTTGCGCGTGCGACCAGTTTGCGGCGAGTGCTTGTGCGGCGCGCATCTGGCGGAGCTTGGTACGCCAGTCGCGCTTGCCCGGCTGCGCGAGGCTGGGGTCGAGGAAGGCGGCTAGCTGCATGGGCAGCGTCGAGGCGCCGCGCGAGCGGTCGCCCGTCCCCCCCAACATTGTCAGGCGCGACCGAATCGCGCTGGCGACCGCGAGCCAGTCGACGCCGCCGTGCGACCAGAAACGCCGGTCTTCGCTTTTCACGACGGCGGTGCGCACGGCGGGGCTGATGGCGTTCAGCGGCACCCACGCGAGGCGGCGGCGTTCGAAATTGACGCGTTCGCTGTCGAGGAGCTGGCCGTCGCGGTCGTAGAGCCAGGCCTCGCTGGGCTGCCAGTCGGCGCGGATGGCGGCGTAGGTTGGCATGGGGGGTGGACGGGTCGCGAGGTGTGCGGCGGTGGTAAGGATGAGCAGGGCGAGGGCAAGCCAGCCGAGGATGTCGCGCCAAGTGCGGCGCACTGGAGATCGACTATCCACTTTCCGTCATCCCGGCGAAGGCCGGGATCTCACCGTGGCGTTGGGACGCGCCGTCGAGATCCCGGCCTTCGCCGGGATGACGATCCCGATAAAGGTGTTCATGGCCGAAATGCCCCGTACTTCTCTCCCGTTCGCATCGAGCGAAGTCGAGATGCCCATCGGGGTTGCGCATGCCTTTGGGGTGTCTCGACTTCGCTCGACACGAACGGAGAGAGGGAAGGCGAGTGTTCCATCACTGCCCCACGCTCGCCACCGTCAGCGTGCCGTTCGGCCACTGGCCGCGGATTGCGGGCGAGTACATCGCCTCGACGCGCGTCGGGGGAAGCGAGAAGCGGCCCGAGCCGTTGAGGCGGACGACATATTCGACCGCGTGGGTGCCCGCGGGCATCCAGCCGAAATAGCCGCGCCAGCTGTCGCGGCCGCGCTCGACATAGCTCGGCCGTGCGCCCGATCCGCTCGCCTGATCGGCGAGCATTTCGGACTGGCCGCCGAGGTTGCCGACAATCGTCGCGCCCGGCGCGATCGGGTCGTTGATCACGACCCAGGTCCGGCCCGCGGCCGCAACGACCTCGATCCGCACCTTGATCACGTCGCCGCGGGTCAGGCGGTCCTTGTTCGCCGCCTTGACGATGCTGACCGAGCGCTTGATTCGGTAACCGGCGTTGAGCGGCTCCTTGAGCGGGACGGCGGCCTTGACGCTGACCGTCGCCCACGGCGCGCCGCTACCCTGATGTTGGAGGCTCATCGTCGCGGCGTTGAGCGCGACGCGCAGCGGCGACGGCGTTTCGGCGGGCAGCGGCCAGCTTTGCGAAGCGCTGGCGCCGGCTAGGCTGATGTTGGTGACCCCGGTGATCGCGCTCGCCGGATACAGCTCGGCAAAGCGGCGGACGGTGACCGCGCCCCACGCATTGGCGGGGGTGGTGTCCCAATGGCCCTTGCGCTGGCGCTGGGCGACGCCGACCATCAGCTTGCCCGCGTCATCCTCCCAACCCTTGCGGCCGAGTGTGGCTTCGAGCGCCTTGATCGCCATTTCGTCGCCGCTGGTCATCATCCACCAGGGGGCGCTGGCGTCATCGACGAGGTCGAGGCGGGTGCCTTCGTAAACGAGTCGCTTGCGCAGCTCGGCTTCGGCGGCGGTGCGCAGCGCAGGCGCGCCGCGGACCCCCGGCGTGCGTTCGATCGCTACCAGCCAGTCGGCGAGGGTACCGGTCGCCATATCGATCGGGGCGACATCGTTCGCGGCGACCAGCTGCGCACTCGACGCATTGTTGCGGGCGAGCGCCGCGAGCGCCGCGATGCGGACCGGCCGGATGTCATAGGGGCCGTATCCTTTGCGGATGAGCCGTCCTTCGACGGCCGCTTGCAGCGCCGCGACCATCTTGGCCTTGGGCGCCTCGGGGATCGCAAAGCCGTTCGCGGCGGTGATGCTGAGCACATAGGCGGTCAGCTCGATCGAGCCTTCGAGCCGCTCGTTCGGCCAGTAGCGGAGCAGGCCGTTACTATCGAGATAGGTCGGGAGCGCCCCGGCCAGTGCCTGCCAGCCCCCGAGATCGCCGAGCGCGATGGCGCGCGACGTTTCCTGTTCGAAGCAGGTGTAGGGATAGGCGCTCATATAGTCGCGCACCCCGGCGAGCGGCGGCGCGAGCGTTCCCGCGAGCGCGACATCGACGTAACCGCCGGGCAGCGCGCCCGCGGGGATGCCGATCGGCAGCGTCGTGGCGGGGCCGACGCGGAACAGGCTGGCGGCCCAGGTTTCGACCGGCACCGCGGGTTCGACGACCTGCGCAAAGACCAGCCGGTCGCGCTGTTTGCCGCCCTTGGCGACCGCCTCGACCGTCCATTCGATCGGACCGGTCTGTTCGGGCGCAGTCATCGACCAGCTGATCGGCACGGCGCCGCCCGCCGGGATGGTGACGGTCAGCGGCGGCGCGGTCGCGACGGCGGGCGACAGCGTCGGGGTCGCGGTAACCTCCATCGTCTGATCGGTGCCGTTGCGCAACGTGAAGCGCGCATCATAGGTGTCGCCGGTGCGCACCAGTTCGGGCATCCCGGCAAAGATGCCGAGATCCTGCACGGTACGGACGCTGGTTTCGCCGGTGCCGAAAAATTGCGATCCGTCGGTCGCGATCGCGACGAGGCGGAAGCCAGAGAGATTGTCGGACAGCGGCACATCGACCGTGGCGCGGCCCTTCGCATCGAGCGGGACATTGCCCTTCCACAGTAGCACCGGGCGGAAATCTTCGCGGGTGAGGCCCGAGAGGTCACCGCCGCCACCGCCGCCGGGTTCGAGCGCCTTGCGGCCATAATGGCGTTTGCCGACAACCTGCATCTGCGCGGTCGAGGTGAGCACGTCGAGGGTGCGTTCGCCCATCATCGCGTCGATCAGCTCCCAGCTTTCGTTGGGGGCGAGCTGGAGCAAAGCCTCATCGACTGCGGCGAAGGCGACGTCGGCGTTCTTCGGCGCCTTGCCACCGGGGGTCTTGACCTCGATGCTGACCTTGGCGGTTTCGCGCACCGAATATTTTTCCCTATCGGCCTTCACCTTGACGCCGAGCTGATGGCCTTCCCAGCCGACCTTGATCCGCGCGATACCCATGCGGTAGGCGGGCTTGGCGAGGTCGACGAGAGCGGTCGGCGGCGCGCCTTCGCTATTCTCGATCTTGAAACCGACCGCGCGCTTCATCTTGCGGAACCAGCTTTCGTCGCCGGTCACGCGACCGCGCACCGCCATCACCGAGACATAGACGTCGGGGGCGTAAGTGGCGGGCAGCTTGACCTTGACGACGGGGTTGGTGCCTTTGAGCGGCACGACGAAGCTGGAGAGCACGCCTTCGCGTTCGACGGTGACGAGTGCGGTCGCTTCGCGGAACGGCATGCGGACCTGGAAGCTGGCGGTGTCGCCCGCGGCGTAGCGCGGCTTTTCGGCGATAACGTCCATACGGTCGCCATTGTCGCCGCCGAACCACCATTCATTGTCGCCCGCGAGCCAGACCGAGCGGACGGCGCGCGCTTCGTTGCCGTCGGCGTCGAGCGTGGTTGCGACCACGGTGACTTCGCCCGACACGCCGGGCGCCATCGCGCAGCGCGCGCGGCCGAGCTTGTCGGTCGTCGCGGTGCAGCTGGCGGTCAGCTTCGTCGTTCGCATCTGGTTGTCATAGGCGTAGAAGCCGCCGATCAGGCGGCGCCGCGCGGTGATGATCTCGCGGTTGTAGAGCGCGACCGCGACGCGCTGGCCCGAAATCGGCTTGCCGTCGAGGTTCAGCGCGATGAAATTGAGCTTCAGATCATTGTCGCGCATCAGCCAGCCGTCGGTCTTGAGCCCGAGGCGGACGGCGGAGGGGTAAAGGGTGATGCGGCGGCTTGCGGTCAGGGTTTCGCCATTGGCGTCCTCATAATCCATTTCGGCCGCCATCACCGTTGGTTCGGTGATTGGCTGGTCGACCGCGACGCTGGTCGTGGCAGCGCCATTGGCGTCGAGCTTCAGCGGGACCGAGCGCGCGAGCGGCAGGTCGGCGGCGGGCTCGTCGCCGCTGTCGTCGAGCTGGATCACGCCTTCCTTGACCGGCTGGCCGTCGAAATTCCAGTCGCGATAATCTTGCGGCGGCGACCAGCTGGAGCGGAAATTGGTGCGCAGTTCGACCGGGATATTCGGCGCGGGGCCGCCCGACAAATAGCCGACGAACAGCGACAGCGGCACCGCGGTCGGGCGCACCGGCGATGTCTTGGGCCCGGTGACGGTCGCCTTCATCGTCGGCAGGCGATATTCGTCGACCTTGACCGACTGGCCCGACCAGATCGTCTTGTCCTCGCCATCCTTGTCTTTGGTGACGAACACCAGTTCATAATCGCCCATCGGCGCCGAGGCGGGGACGTTCCACACGGTCTCGCCGCTGCCGGTCGCGGGAATCGCGAAGGGCATTTCAAATTCGGTGTCGGAGCCGCGGTGGACGAGGCGCAATTTCCCCGCGAGCGGCTGCGGCGTCATGAAGCCGGTGCCGACGGGGCGGCGCAGGATATGCTTCATATGGACGGTCTCGCCCGCCTTCACCAGCGAGCGGTCGAAGACGGTGTGGAGAATATCCTCGCGCTCCGACCAGCCATAGGGGAGGTCGAAGTCATAGGGGCGGATGCCGCGACCCCAATCGGTGAGGGTGAAGCTGAAATCGTCGCCCGAGCGCGCGGAGACCATCAGCGCATGGCCCTCGCTGCTGGCCATGTCGGGCTTCTCCTGGCAGCTCGAATACGTCTCAGGCTGGGGCAGGCCGTCGGCAAAGGCGAGGCGGCCGGCCTTGTCGGCGGTGCCGCGCGCCAGCAGGCGGCCGGTGCAGCTGTCCGAGACGCGGATGTCGGCGCCCGCGACGGGCAGGCCGGTGTCGAGCGCGGTCACCCAGGCGAGCGAGCCTTCGCGGCCCCATTTGAAATGGACCGCCATGTTGGTGACGAGCGCGGCGGTCGCGACATAGCGCGTCGCCTTGCGCCCGAGTAGCGCCGCGCCGAGTTCGGGGCTGGCGATTTCGACGACGTGGAAGCCCTTTTCGGTGAGCGGGATGCCGACGACCTCGAATTCCTTGCCGCCGCCGGGCGGGGTCAGTTGCAGGTCGCGGCGCTCGCCGCCCGCGGGGGCGTCGGCGAACACCGATTTGGTGCCGGTGTAATTGACCCGGATGTCCTTGCCGCTGCGGTCCTTTTCCTCGCGATAGTCGGTGTCGTCGGCGTCATCGACGCGTTTCAGCCAGCGCGCGATTGCGACGTCGTCGTCGCCGACTTTCAGCGCGGTGGCGGGCATTTTGAGGTTTGACTGGACCATCGTCCCTTCGACGCCGCGCACGGTGACGGGCAGGACGCCGCCCTCGCCGGCTTCGAGGATGCCGAATTCGGCGGCGAATTTGACCAAAGGCGGGGCGCGGTCGATGTGGAATTTCAGCGGGAAATTCGACTGGTTCTGCAGCTTGCGGCCGCTCTGGTCGGTGACGTCGGCGGGCAGCACCAGCGTCGCGTCGACATTCTGCGGCAGCGGGCCGGTGAAGCGGACGCTGGTGAGGTAGGCGTCATTTTTGTCGTCGTCGTCGACCTTGGGGGTCAGCCGCTTGCCGTCGGCGGTGGTCAGCGTCGCGGCGAGCACGGTTTCGCGCGCGACCGGCGAGGCGAAGCTGAGCGTGACGTCCTGCACCGGGTTGCAGCCCGCTTGCGGATTGACGCGGCGGCACGACATTTTGGCGGTGAAGGCGGGGCGGACGTCGAAATCGAAGCGCTGGTCGCGCCCGGCGGTGCGGCCGGGAACCCCGGCTTGCGAAATGCGCGCGTCCCAGACGACCGCCATCTCGCGTCCCGGGGGCAGCGGGCGGCGGCATTTGACCGGGACGACGCGGTCGAGCACCGCCTCGCGGTCGGCGCCCGCGGCGGGGAAGCGCAGCGGCAGTCCGGCATTGTAAGTGAACGACTGGCGCGACCAGTTGGCGTCGCCGAGCCCGGTCAGGATTTCGGTCGCGGTAGCGCGCGGCAGGACGTCGAGCGGGATCTTCTCGCCGATCCCGTTGACCGCGCAATAGCCAAAGCGGCCGACCGAGGCGCGGTCGGCGGCGACGTTGGTGGCGACGAGGAATATCTGGTCCTCCTCGACATCGCCGTTCATCCCGCCCGCGAGGATCGCGCGCGCCGAGGGGCCGCCGGTGTCGAGCGCAAAGCGGTCGTTACCGGCGACCGCGATGCCGCGCGCGGTCTTGAGGCCATTGCGGAGCTCGACATGGCAGCGCAGCCCGCCGGGGAGCGGTTTGTCGAACTCGAGCACCCAGGTGCGGGTGTCGACCCAGCGGGATGACGACGGCAATTTGCAGTCGTTGGTTGCGGGGGCGGCGGCGCGGGGATCGCCGAGCGGGACCATGTCTTCGGAAAAGCGCAAGGTGAAGCGGGTGATCGTGCCGTCGCCGGTCCCCGAACTGCCCGGGGTGGCGAGGGTGACCTGCGGTACGGTGTCGGCGGTCGCGGTGGCGGCCATCGCGAGGGTGAGGGGCAGGATCAGCGCCAGTTTTGCCTTGGCGGCGAACATTGCCGCGAGTCCCTGCCATCGCATTTTCATCGCACCGTCTCCCCGCATAAACCCGCGCCGCTATCCTGCTGGAAACAGGGGCAGCTGTCCACCCGTCGCCGCATACCGGGAACGCTTAGCCGCGTTTCAGGAAAAGGCTGTGACCGCGGTCATAGACAGCGGCCAAACATCAGCGCGCGAGCATCGGGCCGAGCTTTTTACCGGCGAAGATATGGACGTGGAGGTGGGGGACTTCCTGGTGGCTGTCGAGCCCGGTGTTGGCGAGCAGGCGGTAGCCGGGGACGACGAGCCCCGCGTCGCGCGCGACCTGGCCGACGGCGCGGACAAAACCCGCGATTTCGGCGTCGCTCGCGCGCGCCGAAAAATCGTCCCAGCTGACATAGGCGCCCTTGGGGATCACGAGGATGTGGAGCGGCGCCTGCGGATTGATGTCGTGGAAGGCGAGGGCGAATTCGTCGTCATAGACGGTCTTCGACGGCAGCTCGCCGCGCAGGATGCGGGCAAAGATATTGTTGTCGTCATAGGGCTGGGTGGCGTCGATCGGCATGGTGGCTCCTACGGCTGGCGGCTGGCTTTTTCGGTGTGGCCCGAGGTGCCGTGGCGGCGGGTGAGTTCGGCGGCGATCGCGTCCCAGGTGATGCCGCGCTCGGCGAGCAGGATCGAGAGGTGGAAGACAAGGTCGCTCGCTTCGCCGATCAGCGCGGGGTCGTCCTCGCTGACCGCGGCGATCACCGCCTCGACGGCTTCCTCGCCGAGCTTCTGCGCGATCTTGCCGCGGCCCTTGGCGGCGAGGCTGGCGACATAGGAGGCTTCGGCTTCGCCCGCGGTGAGCCGGTTGTGGATGACCGCCTCGAGCCGCCCCAGCGCTTCACCCATTGCTATGCTCATCCGCGCACTCCCTTTGCGAGCGTGACTAGCGGGGCAGGCGCGCGCCGACAAGCTGTGGCGCGCAGGCCGCACGATCGGAATTTTATCCGCCGGTAACCATATCGAAACGCGGTTCGCCGTATCTTTTCCGCGCCGGGGGGCGAGTTCAACTATTACGTTCGGAAAAAATATCATGAAATCAGGCACCCGCCCCCAGGTGTTTCTGGCCGCAACGGCCTCGGTGATCGCGTTGATCGCGACTCCGGCCGTCGCACAGACCGGCGACGACGACATCGTCGTCACTGGATCGCGCATCGCGAAAAGCGAATTTACCAGCGCCGACCCGATCCAGATCATCGACCCCGATAGCGCGAAATTGCAGGGGCAGATCCAGCTGGCCGACATATTGCAATCGACCCCCGCGGCGCAGGGATCGATCCAGATTACCTCGGCAATTTCGAACCGTTTTGTCGCCAATGGCGGCAATGATGTGCAGAGCGTGTCGCTGCGCGGGCTGGGCGCCGAGCGGACGCTGGTGCTGATCAACGGGCGCCGCGCCGGGCCGGCGGGGATCCGCGGGTCGGTCGCGCCCTTCGACCTCAACGTGCTGCCGCTGTCGGTGGTGCGCCAGGTCGAGGTGCTGAAGACCGGTGCCTCGTCGATCTATGGCTCGGATGCGGTCGCGGGGGTGGTCAATATATTGACCCGCAACGATCTTAACGGCTTCGAAGGCGGCGGCTTTTCGTCGATCACCGAGCATGGCGGCAGCGAAAGCTATGGCGTCGATGCGAGTTTTGGCAAGACGTTCGACCGCGGGCATTTTTTCGCGACAGTCGATGTTTTCCGTCAGCAAAACCTGACGCGCCGCGACCGCGGTTTTCTGTTCTGCTCCGAAGAATATCTGAAGCGCGAGGCCGATGGCAGCCGCGCCGACATCGTCGATTTTCGTACCGGGCGGCCGGCGTGCAGCAGTACCGTGGGCAATGCGATCGTCTTCGGCGATTTTTCGGGGGTCGATCCGGACGGTTTTCCGACCTTTGGCCCCGGGCTGATCGCGCCGAACGGGCAGGCGGTCTTTGCCGGACAATATGGCGCCGAATTTGCGGCGGTCGGCATTCCGATCAATGCCTATAACCCGATCGGGGTGTTCGGCCCCGCCGACTTTTTCGGGGTCAATTTTGACGGCCCATCGGCCGGTGCGCTCAACCAGTTCGAGCCGGTCGAGCAGGATTCGGACGTGTTTTCGGGGGTGAGCCGGATCAGCGCCTTTGCCGACGCGGCCTATGACGTGACCGATGGCATCACGCTGTACGGTGAAGCGCTTTTCAACAACCGCAAGTCGCGCAACACCGGCTTTCAGGTGCTGACGCTGGAACAGTTTACCGGCGCGTCGATGCTGCCCTTTTTCCTCTGCAATCCGGCGGCGAACAATTGCGACCCGTTCGACATGGGCGATCCGTTCAACGGCGAATTCGGCGGCAACCTCATCCTGCGCCCGCGGGTGCTGGTGAAGTCGCAAAGCGAGGCCGATGTCGATTATTACCGCGGGGTGCTGGGGCTGCGCGGCACATTCGGCGGCGGGTGGAAATGGGATATTCACGGCCAGCACAGCCGGTCGGATGCCAGCTATACGCAGGACGTGATCTATCAGGATGCGCTCGCGTCGCAGACCTTGCGCACCCGCTCGTGCGTCGGCACCACGACCGCGATCCGCGGCGCGGAGTGCATCGACATCGACTTCACGGACCCGCGCGTGCTGCGCGGCGATTTCACGGCTGCCGAGCGCGCCTTCCTGACCGGGCGCGAAACCGGGCGAACCTTGTTCAAGCAGACTTCGGCCGAGGCGCTGCTGACGGGCAAATTGTTCACGCTGCCCGCCGGACCGGTCGGCGCGGCGTTTGGTGCCAATATCCGCCGCGACGAAATCAACGATACCCCCGGCGAAGCGACGCTGGCGGGCAATGTCGCCAACTTTACAACCTCGGGCATCACCGCCGGGCGCACCGTCTCGAAGGAGTTGTTCGGCGAGGTCGAGGTACCGCTGCTCGAAGGCGTGCCGATGATCGAGCGGCTGACGTTGTCGGGCGCGGCGCGCTATACGCATGTCGAGGCGACGCGCCGCGACGGGGTGCAGGATCGTTTCAGCGACACGACATGGAAGGTCGGCGCCGACTGGGCGGTGACCGACTGGCTGCGCTTTCGCGGCACCTGGGGCACCTCGTTCCGCGCCCCGGCGCTGTTCGAGCTGTTCCTCGAAAATCAGACCGGCTTTTTGGGGCAGCAGGCGATCGACCCGTGCATTCAGAGCGCAGCGCGGCTGGCGGCGGGGGCGATCAGCCAGCGGGTGTTCGACAATTGTGCCGCCGATGGCATAGGCCCGAATTTTGCGGGCGGGATCGGCCCGGCGACGATCGTGTCGGGGGGCGGCATCGGCCAGCTCAAGCCCGAAACCTCGACCGCCAAAACCGTGTCGGTCATTTTGACCCCCGATCTGTCGGGGGCGCTGTGGGGCGGGCTGCGGACCAGCCTGGCGATCGACTATTTCGACATCAAGGTGAAGGACGAGATCACCTTACTCGGCGCCGGAAACATCCTGAGCGGCTGTTATGATTCGGACGCCTTCCCCGACGAGTCGCTGTGCGCGCTGTTTACGCGCGCACCGACTGGCCCCGACGCACAGAGCGTCGCGGGGGTCACCGACCGCTATGTCAACATCAGCCGCCAGCGCAATCGCGGCGTCGACCTGTCGCTGGCGATCGATCAGGATCTGGGTAACCTCGGCGCGCTGGCGTTCCGCGCGCAGATGACCTGGCAGCTCGAGGACAAGGTCGCGCTGTTCCCCGGCACGGTGATCGACGACAATGGCAAGATCGGCAATCCGAAATGGGTCGGCGATTTCAACCTCGGCTGGATGAAAGGCGGCTGGACCTTGTTCTACGGGCTCGATGTGACGGGCGCCGCGTCGAACATGGCCGATTTGCTGCGCGCGCAGGGCGGCGATCCGTGCCGCACCTCCAGCTTCCGCCCCGGCGGGCGCTTCTGCCCCGACGTCAGCGTGCCCGCGACCTTCTACCACTCGCTGTCGCTGAGCCGCGATGTTGCCGAGCGGTTCCGGATTACTTTGGGGGTCGCGAACCTGTTCGACACGCCGCCGCCGCGGGTGTCGACCGTGGTGACGGCGACGCCGCCGGTGATCGGGCAGGCGCCCGCGTTCGGGACGCAATATGATTATTTGGGGCGCCGGATGTTTTTGAGCGTGCGGGGGAAGATTTAGGGGGAGGTTAGGGTCTGCTCCGTTATCCCGAACTTGATCCGGGATGACGGTGAGGCGAAAATCCTCCCTGTCGCGCAGCGAT